>JAFKKL010000073.1 GCA_017305595.1 Hyphomicrobiales bacterium
GTCTGTCACTCAAGCGAAACGCTTCCACTTGTTGTCGTCCCCGCGCAGGCGGGGACCTTACCGTCGTCATGGCCGGATTCATTCCGGCCATCCACGTCTTTGCGGAGATCCAACATGAAGAACGTGGATGGCCGGGACAAGCCCGGCCATGACGGAAACAATGGGGGTATCGGTCCTGCCTGCGCAGGGACGACGCTGCGAATATTTCACAGCGTAGCAATACTCGTCACCTCAACAAGTCCGCGATCTGCTCGGCCGCGAGCGCCGGCGAGGTGCTGCCGTTGCCGACGCGCGTCTCGATCTGCTTCACGCGTGCGCGGATGGTGGCGTCGCTGCGCAGCCGCGCCTTCATGCGCTCCTCGAACATCGACCACATCCACTTCACCTGCTGTTCGCTGCGGCGCGCGGTGAATTCGCCCGACGCATTCATCGCGGTGCGATGCTCGACGATCTTCTGCCACAGCTCCGGCACGCCCGTGCCGGTGAGGCCGGAATAAGTCAGCACCGGCGGAAACCAGTGTTTCGAGCGCGGCGTCAGAATCTTCATCGCGCCGCGATAGTCGGCGGCGGTGCGGTTGGCGCGCTTGACGTTGTCGCCGTCGGCCTTGTTGATGGCGATCATGTCGGCGAGTTCGATCAGGCCCTTCTTGATGCCTTGCAATTCGTCGCCGCCGCCCGGCAGCATCAAGGCGAGGAAGATGTCGGTCATATCGCAGACCGCGGTTTCCGACTGGCCGACGCCGACGGTTTCCACCAGCACCACGTCGAAGCCCGCCGCCTCGCACAACAGCATCGCCTCGCGCGTTTTCGCCGCGACGCCGCCCAGCGTGCCGGAGGACGGCGGCGGACGGATGAAAGCGCGTTCGTCGTTGGAGAGCCGCGCCATCCGCGTCTTGTCGCCGAGGATCGAACCGCCGGTGCGCGCCGATGACGGATCGACGGCAAGCACCGCGACGCGGTGGCCTTGCTCGATCAGGTACATACCGAGCGTATCGATGGTGGTGGATTTGCCGACGCCGGGCGAGCCGGTGATGCCGACGCGATAGGCCTTGCCCGTCGAGGGCAACAGCGCCTGCACCAGTTCGCGTGCGGCTGCCTGATGATCCTCGCGGCGGCTTTCCACCAGCGTGATGGCGCGCGCCAGCGCGGCGCGGTTGCCGGCGCGGATATCTGCCGCGAGCGAGGAGGAAACAGCGGGCCGGTTCATTTGCTGTCGGTCTTGGTTTCGGGCGCCTTGTTGCCGGCGAAGATCGCGAGCCCCTGCGGCGAGAGATAGACCTTGAACGTTTCCCACGGCACGAACACGGTATACGGTCCTTCGGCGTAAGGTCCGACCGCGTAGGGCGGATAGTGAAAGTCGAGGCCAGCGCTCTTGTCGGCGACAGTCGATGGCGCCAGCGACACCGCGCCGACCTTGAGCAAGGTCGGCTCGATGCCCTTGTACCAGTCGATGCTGCCGGCATCGTCGATGCCGCGCTCCTTCTTCTCGGTCTTGACGGCGGCGAGCGCGGCCGCGCGCAACGCCTTCAGCGTCGGGCCGTTGTCGGCGGTTTCCTTGAAGAACGGGCGCACGCTGATCTGCTTTTTTGCCTCAGTATCCCAGAGAATGGTGTCAATGTCGGTGTTGGGATGCGCGCCGCCGGTATAGACGTAGTCGGTGCGGACGATGCTGACATAACGCTCGCCGACTTTCGCGGTCTGAGCATAGCCGCGCTCGAAGGTCCAGGCGCGGCCTTCACGAAACAACTCCGGCGACGCCTTGAATTCCTTTGCAGCCTCGGCGCGGTTCTTTTCCATCCAGCGCTTGCCCTCCGAGAGAAGGTTTTCCGCAAGCGGCGCGTCAGTGCGGATCGCGGCATCGAGCGTCACGCTGGCATCGATGTATTTCGCCGTCACCACCGCATCGGGCGCAGGCTTCGGCGCGGCGGCGAGGGCCGGGGTCAAGCTCAACAGACTGCCGATCAGCCCGATCGTGAAGAAGCGCAATGTCGTCATGACTCGGTACGACCTTCGTGGCCCTCGATGAAGGCTTTGAGCGCAGGCAAATCGTTTTTGACGATGTCCCAAACCAGTTCCGTTCTCGTGGCATGATAGGCGTGGCGCAGGATGTTCCCGAAATCAATCATCTGGCGCCACGGAATGTGAGACGCTTGCTGTTTCAAACCATCAGGAAGCTTGCGCGACGCCTCGCAGGCGATCTCAAGGAAACGTTCGGTTGCAGCTCTTGAAATGATATCGGACTCAAAATCCGTCAGGGTTTTTCCCGAGACGATCAGTTCGATCTGCTTGATGGATGTCAGAATGTCGGTCAGCCTGTCCTCAATGCTTGGGGCCATTCAAAACACCTCGACCAGATCGTCGGCGATCCGTTCGGCCACGCGAGGTCTCAACTCGCTTCGCATCGTGATCTGAACATCCAGACCAGTTGCATCCTGACATGCGAGACTGACGCCGGTTAGATCCTTCCAGCCGAATGGGGACGCAGGATCAAGTTCGATCAGAACATCGAGGTCGCTCTCGGGACGCGCATCGCCACGTGCGCGAGAGCCAAATATCCATAGCTTCCGCACCCCGTGGCCTCGAATATCCCGTTCGATCGCGCGAAGATCGGCGATGATCTGGTTCAGACCGATATCGGTAACGACAGTCATGCCGGGCTGGCTCCGCAAAAGCCTCGCTACTCCGCCGCCTCGCTATGCCCGAGCCGCGCATTGAGTTTGTGGATCAATTCTTCGGCGGCGTCGGCGATCACGGTGCCGGGCGGGAAGATGGCCTCGGCGCCGGACTTGTAGAGCGCATCGTAATCCTGCGGCGGCACCACGCCGCCGACGATGATCATGATGTCCTCGCGGCCCTGCTTCTTCAGCGCGGCTTTCAATTCCGGCACGGCGGTGAGATGCGCGGCGGCGAGCGACGACACGCCGAGGATGTGCACGTCGTTTTCCACCGCCTGCCGCGCCGCCTCATCGGCGGTGGCGAACAGCGGCCCGATATCAACGTCGAAGCCGATGTCGGCGAAGGCGGACGCGATCACCTTCTGGCCGCGGTCATGGCCGTCCTGGCCGATCTTGGCGACGAGGATGCGCGGGCGGCGGCCTTCGGCGTCCTCGAAGGCGTCGATCAGTTCCTGCACCTTCTCGACGCGGTTCGACATGGCGGAGACCTCGCGCTTGTAGACGCCGGTGATGGAGCGGATCTCGGCGCGATGGCGGCCGAACACCTTTTCCATGGCATCGGAAATTTCGCCGACGGTGGCTTTCGCGCGCGCGGCGTCGATGGCCAGCGCCAGCAGGTTGCCTTCACCGGTCTCGGCGCTCCTGGTGATGGCGTCGAGCGCCGCAGCCACGTCGGCTTCCTTGCGTTCGCCGCGCAGCCGCTTCAGCTTGTCGATCTGCAAGCGGCGCACCGTGGTGTTGTCCACCTTCAGCACGTCGATGGCGGCTTCGCTGGTCGGCTTGAACTTGTTGACGCCGATCACCGATTGATAGCCGGAATCGATCCGCGCCTGCGTCTTCGCGGAGGCTTCCTCGATGCGCAGCTTCGGCACGCCGGCCTCGATGGCCTTGGCCATGCCGCCGAGTTCTTCCACTTCCTGAATGTGGCCCCATGCCTTGGCGGCGAGATCATGCGTCAGCCGCTCGACGTAATAGGAGCCGCCCCACGGATCGATGATCCGCGAGGTGCCGCTTTCCTGTTGCAGGAACAGTTGGGTGTTGCGGGCGATGCGCGCGGAGAAGTCGGTCGGCAGCGCCAAGGCTTCGTCGAGCGCGTTGGTGTGCAGCGATTGCGTATGGCCCTGCGTCGCCGCCATCGCTTCGATCGCGGTGCGCATCACGTTGTTGAACACGTCCTGCGCGGTCAGCGACCAGCCGGAGGTCTGGCAATGGGTGCGCAGCGACAGCGACTTCGGATTTTGCGGATTGAACTGCGTCAGCAGTTTCGCCCACAACAGCCGCGCGGCGCGCATCTTGGCGACTTCCATGAAGAAGTTCATGCCGATCGCCCAGAAGAACGACAGTCGTGGCGCGAAACGATCGACGTCGAGCCCGGCCTTGATGCCGGCGCGCAGATATTCGACGCCGTCGGCCAGCGTATAGGCCAGCTCTAAGTCCTGCGTCGCGCCGGCTTCCTGCATGTGGTAGCCGGAAATCGAAATCGAGTTGAACTTCGGCATCCGCTGCGACGTGTAGGCGAAGATGTCGGAGATGATCCGCATCGACGGCGTCGGCGGATAGATGTAGGTGTTGCGCACCATGAATTCTTTCAGAATGTCATTCTGAATGGTGCCCGACAGTTTTTCCGGCGGCACGCCCTGTTCCTCGGCGGCGACCACGAACAGCGCCAGGATCGGCAGCACCGCGCCGTTCATGGTCATCGACACGCTCATCTTGTCGAGCGGAATGCCGGCGAACAGCGTGCGCATGTCGTAGATGGAATCGATCGCCACGCCGGCCATGCCGACGTCGCCGGACACGCGCGGATGATCCGAGTCGTAGCCGCGATGGGTGGCGAGGTCGAACGCCACCGACAGGCCCTTCTGCCCGGCCGCGAGGTTGCGGCGATAGAAGGCGTTGGAATCTTCCGCCGTCGAGAAGCCGGCGTATTGGCGCACCGTCCATGGCTGGTTGACGTACATGGTCGGGTAGGGGCCGCGCAGGAATGGCGCGATGCCCGGCCAGGTGTCGAGGAAGTCGATGCCTTTGAGATCGCTCTCGCCATAACTGGCGTTGACCGGAATTTCCTCCGGCGTCAGCCACGGCTTGGCCTCGCCGGCAGCGGCGGCCGGGGCGACGGCTTCGAAAGCAACATCTGCGAAATTGGGTATGCGGCTCATGGTATCACCATTCTAGCATAAACGGGCCGTGACGTCGCACTGGCCATCTCAATCGTGGTCCGGATGCTGGTGGCTGACGATCTGTGCCGTCTTCTCCGCTCCGAAATTGTCCGATGTAGTCGCGCCCGGAAGATCGGCGACGGACATCACCCAATCGAGCCGGGATTCCGTTCCGAACTGCCTGTTCGGGATCACGTCCTGCGGCCGGTCGAAGGCGCCGGTCATGATCTCGACCCGCGGCCTGCCGATCATGCGATAGGTGAGGGGCGTACCGCAGGCGGCGCAGAAATCGCGCATCGCAATCGACGACGACTGAAACGTCGCCGGTTTGCCGCGCGTCCAGGTGACGTGCTCCTCCGGAATGTCCGCGAGCGAGGCGAACGGCGCGCCGGTCGCTTTCTGGCACATCCTGCAATGGCAGATCCCGATCCGGGTCGGTTGCGTGGAGACGGCAAAGCGGATTGCGCCGCACTGGCAGCCACCAGTCAGAACGGGTTGCGTGGTTCCCGACATCGCTCAAGCCATCCGGTCGTAAGCCGCAGTCAGCATCGCCAGCGCGTTGCCGCCGGCGAAGGCAAAATCGCCGATCCCGGCGGCGCGGAACTCGGCTTCCTTCTCGCCGGGACGCCCTGCCAGATAGATATGGGCTGCCCCCGCCGCGTGAAGGGCCTTGGCGGCGGCAGCGGCATGGTCGGCATAGAGGGCATCCGACGAGCAGAGGCAGGCGAGCCGCGCCCCCGAGGCCTTGAAGGCGTCCGCGAGGGCGGCGGGGTCGATGGTGCCGTCGCTGTCCAGCGCCGCGATGCCGCCGGCCTCGAACAGGCTCTTGGCGAACGTGGCGCGCGCGGTGAAGTCGGACGGCTTGCCGAGATTGGCGAGGAAGACCTGCGGCCGCTTGCCGGTCTGTTTCAGGATGGCGTCGGAGCGGTCGCGCAACGCTTCGAACGAGGCGGCGACGCGGATCGGCGCCAGCGCCTCGAAGGCGATGGCTTCCTTGGCGTGCGGTATCGGCGCGGCGGCGGGCGCCAGCACGTCCGGCGTCGCCTCCCTGAGGTTGGGGAATTCACTGACGCCGGTGACGACGTTCTTGCGCTTGGCGATGTCGGCGTCGCGCGCCGCGCGCACCGAAGCGATTTTGCTCTGGATCAGGCCCGCTTGCAGCGCCGCGAACGCGCCGCCGGCCTTCTCGATCTCCTGGAACAGCGCCCATGCATTGTCGCACAGTTGCTGTGTCAGCGTTTCGATGCCGCCCGCGCCCGCTGCTGGATCGGTGACCTTGGCGAGGTTGGACTCTTCGAGCAGGATCAACTGTGTGTTGCGCGCGACACGGCGTGCGAAGGCGTCCGGCAATCCCACCGCCAGCGAATGCGGCAGCACGCTGATGGCGTTGGCGCCGCCGAGCCCGGCGGAGAAGGTCGCGATGGTGGCGCGCAGCATGTTCACGTCGCTGTCGCGGCGCGTCAGCATCCGCCACGCGGTCTCGGCGGTGACGAATAACGGCTTTGGCGCAAGGCCGCACGCTTGCTCGACACGCGCCCACAACAGCCGCAGCGCGCGGAATTTCGCCATGGTGAGGAACTGGTCGGCATCGGCCGCAAGCCGCGCCTGGATGGCATCGCGCGCGTCTTCCAGCGACAGCCCGGCCGCTTCCAGGGCGCGCAGGTAAGTGACACCGGTTGCGAGTACGAAGGCCAACTCCTGCGCCTCGGAGCCGCCGGCATCGTGGATCACACGTCCGTCGGCAGCCGCGAAGGGGCCACGGAAGCCGAGCGCCTTCAGCTTTGCGATCTTCGCTCCGAAACGCGGAGCCATCGAGGCCCAGTCGCCGGCGAAGCCGCCGCGCACCGCCGCGCCGCCGATCGGATCGAAGCCGAACCGCACGTCGACAGCGCTCGGCGCGATCTTGCGCGCCTCGAGCAGCGCGGCGAGATGATCGCCGATGTCACGGCCCTGCGGACTGATTTCCAGTTCGAGCGCGATGTCGGCATCGACATAGACGCCTTCGAGCGCGCGCGTCAGCGCTTCCCTGGTCGGCGGCAGGCCGAAGCCATGCGCGGCATTGCTGCCGGCGAACACCAGCGTCAATCCGTTGGCGCCGTTGACGAGATCTTCCAGTGCCTGCTTGTTGGCGTTGGCCGGATCGGCGTGATCGATCCGCTGCATTACCTGCCACGGCGCGGCCAAGGGGCGGCCGACCACCGGCGCGTGCCCCTGCGCGCGGGGATAGATCGGATCGATGCGCAGTCCGTCGGCGGTCTTGCCGACCAGCTTTTCGAACGGAGCGCCCTTGAGCACGCCATCGACGAGTTGTCGCCAGTTGTCGTAGTTCGCCGGCGCGAAATCAGCCGCCAGTTTCAGATCGTCGGTGGTCGCAGACATTCGGCAGATACTCTCTGGAGGTATATTGTCCTGTTTCGGGGTGAAATTGCCATGCCGGATGGCCAGCCGCAACCTGCCACAGGTTGGCCACGGGATTGCCGCAAGAATCCCGAGGCAAATCGGCTTTGCAAAAATCCAGTCAGTGGAGGTCCGGCAGCCGCTCGATCCCCTCGGTCGAGAGTTGCGCCAGCGCGGAGGCGACCGACCGACCCGCGATCATCCGATCCGGTGCGATTTCCGTCAACGGCACCAGCACGAAGGCACGTTCGAACAGCCGCGGATGCGGCAGCGTCAGGTCCGGCTGGTTGATGACGGCGTCATCATAGGCCAGCAGGTCGAGATCCAGCGTGCGCGGGCCCCAGCGCTGCTCCTTGGCGCGGTCGCGGCCGAACCGTTTCTCGATCTTGTGCAGCGTAAACAGCAGCGCATGAGGATCGAGGCTGGTCTCGACTTCGATGCAGGCATTGATGAAGGGGTCTTGCGCCTCTTCGCCCCATGGCGGCGTGCGATAGTCCGACGAGCGTGCCAGCAGGGTTGCCTGCGCCATGCCGAGAATGTTGCTGATCGCTTTCGGGAAGGTCGTGCGAACGTCGCCGACATTGCCGCCCAGCGCGATCAAAACATTGCCCATGGTCGCTTACCGGCTGCGGGTGAGGATGATGCCGACATCGTCGAAGATCGCGGCGATGGGCGCGTGCGGCTTGTGGACCGTCACCTTGACCGTGCTGATGCGCGAGAAGGCCGCGAGAATGGCTTCCGCGACCGCGCCGGCGGCACGTTCGAGGAGTTTGTAATTGGTATCCTTGAACGCGGCACTGGCACAGGCCACGACGTCGGAATAGGAGACGGTGTCGGAAAGCCGATCGGTGCGCGAGGACTCCGAAAGATCGGCGGCGAGTTCGAGGTCGATGACGAAGCGTTGCCCCACTTCGGTTTCGTGTGCCATGACGCCGTGCCGCGCGTGCATCACCAGACCGCGGATGAAGATGGTGTCGCTCATCGTTTGTCCTTGATGGCTGCCGTGACGCGTAGCGCCTGCACGGTTTCCGCGACATCGTGGGCGCGGACGATACGCGCGCCGCCTTCCACCGCCAGCAGATGCGCGGCGATCGAGCCGCCAAGCCGCTCCTGCGGCTTCGACGGCGTAATGGTATCGATGAAGCGCTTGCGCGAAGCACCGATCAGCAGCGGCAATCCGAACGCAGACAATTCATACTGCCGCGCCAGCACCGTCATGCTCTGATCGTGGGTCTTGCCGAAGCCGATGCCCGGATCGAGAATGATATTGTCCCTATCGATCCCGGCGCGCTGGGCGATGGCGAGCGAGCGGGTAAAGAACGCCGCGATGTCCTGCATGATGTCGATGTTGGCATCGGCGCGCTCGCGATTGTGCATGATCACCACCGGCGCGCGGTGTGCCGCGACGACGCGCGCCATCTCCGGATCGCGTTGCAGGCCCCAGACATCGTTGGCGATCACCGCACCCATCCGCAGCGCCCAATCGGTGACGTCCGCCTTCATGCTGTCGATGGAAACGGGGACGCCCAGCGCGACGATCTCGGGCCGGCTGAGATGGCGGTCGAGCCGTAGGGACGGGTGGATTCCGCACCGACGTCGATGATGTCGGCGCCTTCGGCGATCATGCGCCTAGCCTGCCGGAAGGCATGTTGCGGTTCGAGAAATTGTCCGGCGTCGGAGAAGGAATCCGGGGTGATGTTGAGCACGCCCATGACGGCCGGGTAGGGGCGAGACAGCAGCGCATCCAGGAGCTTGTGTCCGGTCATTGGCGCTGCTCGGGAAGCCGTCGAAATCATGCGCTCGCTTTGCGCGGTTCAGGCTTCCGAGTCAATATTCAATATATCGGATGTCGGACGGGACGGCGGTGATCGTCCCGTCCGCAGGGGCATCTCAGCAGAAGAGGAGAGGTTCAGTAGGTGATCTTCAGCGGCAGCTTGCGCGCCTGCTCGATCAATTGGCCGATCGATTTTTCCGACGGCAGCACCTGCACCAGCTTCCGCTTGCCGTTGGCGTCCTTCATCGCCTGCGCCAGCCGTGCCGGATTGCGATGGGTGAATTCGCGCACGGTGGTGACGCCGGCCGCACGCAACAACTCGGCCTTCGCCTTGCCCATGCCGGGGATGCGCATGCAATCGGCGATGTTGGCCCATTCCAGCAATTGCTGTTCGGTGAAGTTGGTCTTCGCAGCCAGCGCCTTCCGTCCCTTGGCCGTTCGCGCCGCCTCCAGCAGTCCTTCGGTCGTGCGAATGCCCGCCGCTTTGAGTTTGGAGGCGGCAAAGGCCGTCATGCCGTCAATTTTGGAAATCGGATATGTCATGGTGCTCGGCGGTAAGAAGGTGCTTAGGCGAACGGTATAAAGCCGAACGAAGCGTGTCTGGATGTCCCTGCGCGGATCGGGCCCATGCAATCCGCTTCAACTCTGTCGCGGAAAGACCCGGAAAGTTCATCGTCAAAAGCGATATCGTTGTGAGTTCCCGCGCGCTTCTGCATCGCTCTTTGTGGAACTGCGATGCGGACACGGCGATCGAACAGATTTATCGTTGATTGAAGGAGAATGTGCTGGGCCATCATGCCCGCATCCCCTGCATCGCGTTCGGCGCCTGCCGCCACGCTGAAATAGTTCAGACTCATACGCCCCGCCCCAGCCGATTGAGTATCGGCACGTTGTTGTGTCAGTCCATTGTGAGCTTTTGCAACGGGAAACACAAGCAGCGCGGGCACTTCAGCTGTTGTCCCGTGACAATCGCACAAGGACTGTTGCAGTAATGCAAGAGCAAACGCCGACGCAAGTTGAAAATTTCATCGTTGGAAGAGATTTTGGATTTTTCAATGCGATGGAGCGCAATGTCGCGTCGCCGACATATCGTCGCACTGCGATGTCGTCTTTCGAAATGTGGCCTGTTCCACCTGACCCGCAACATGCAGTAGGATAGTGCAGCCACTCATCCCGCACGCGCGAAGAGGCCAAGCGATGCCGACGACCGACACCACGACAGACACCAGCGAAGCAATCTTCATCGGCAAGGGCGAAGAGCCGGCCTGGCTGACGCTGGCACTCTCCAATCGTCATGGTCTTGTGACCGGCGCGACAGGAACCGGCAAAACGGTTTCGTTGCAGGTGATGGCGGAAGGTTTCGCGCGCGCTGGCGTTCCGGTGTTCGCCGCCGATATCAAGGGAGACTTGTCGGGGATTGCCGAAGTCGGCGAAGGCAAGGACTTCATCCTCAAGCGCGCCAAAGAGATTGGGCTGAACTTTCAGCCGGATCAATTCTCGACCGTGTTCTGGGACGTGTTCGGTGAGCAGGGGCACCCGGTTCGCGCCACGGTGTCGGAGATGGGGCCGCTTCTGCTGTCGCGGATGATGGACCTCAACGACGTGCAGGAAGGCGTGCTCAACATCGCCTTCCGCGTGGCGGACGAGCAGGGCCTGCTGCTGCTCGACATGAAAGATCTGCGTGCCATTCTCAGTTTCGTTGGCGAGAATGCGGCGCAACTCACCACGCAATACGGCAACGTTTCGAAGCAGTCGGTGGGCAGCATCCTGCGCCAGCTTCTGGTGCTGGAAAATCAAGGGGGCGAAAAGTTCTTCGGTGAGCCGGCGCTCCAGTTGAAGGATTTCATGCGTACCGACCGCGACGGTCGCGGCATGGTCAATATTCTCGTCGCCGACAAGCTGATGCAGAATCCGCGGCTTTACGCCACGTTCCTGCTCTGGATGCTGTCCGAATTGTTCGAAGAGCTTCCGGAAGTCGGTGATCCACCGAAGCCGAAGCTGGTGTTCTTCTTCGATGAGGCGCATCTGTTGTTCAACGACGCGCCGAAGGCCCTGATGGAGAAGATCGAGCAGGTGGTGCGGCTGATCCGCTCCAAGGGCGTCGGCGTCTATTTTGTGACGCAAAATCCCGTCGACGTACCGGACAAGGTGCTGGCGCAACTCGGCAACCGCGTCCAGCACGCGCTCCGCGCCTTCACGCCGCGTGACCAGAAAGCCGTTGCCGCAGCCGCGCAGACGTTCCGTCCCAATCCCAAGCTGAATACCGCGCAAGTCATCACCGAACTCGGTACTGGTGAGGCGCTGGTGTCGTTCCTCGAAAAGAAGGGAACGCCTTCGATCGTTGAGCGAGTGCTGGTGCGTCCGCCGTCGGCGCGGATCGGGCCGGTGACGCCGGAGGAGCGCAAGACTATTCTGGCGAACAGTCCGGTGAAGGGGAAATACGACACTGCGATCGATTCTGAATCCGCGTATGAAGTTTTGCAGAAACGTGTTGCCGGTACGGCTGCCTCGGCGGATGGCTCGGAAGGTGGCGTGCTTGGGCAGATCGGCTCGATTGTCGGCTCTATCTTTGGCACCAATACGTCGCGCGGCAAGCTGACCACGGGGCAGGTCATCGCACGCGATGTCACCCGCTCGGTGACCAATAAAGTGGTCGGCGGTGTCGTTGCCGATATCGGCAAGTCGCTCGGCGGCTCGCTGGGCGGTTCGATCGGCCGTTCCATCGTGCGCGGTGCGCTCGGCGGCCTGCTGCGGCGCTGATCTCTTGCGAAGGACAAACGGAATCATGTCGACGACAAAACTGAACGCGGTGCTCGACCATATCGACGCCGATTTCGATCACAGCCTGGAGCGGCTGTTCAAGCTTTTGCGTATCAAGTCGATCTCGGCGGACCCGGTCTTTGCCGGCGATTGCACGTCGGCGGCCGATTATCTCGCGGGCGATATCGCCTCGCTTGGCTTCAAGGCCGAGGTGCGGCCGACCGGCGGCCATCCCGCCATCGTCGCCAAGCCTGACAAAACAGATAGTGCGCGGCCGCATGTCCTGTTCTACGGGCATTACGACGTGCAGCCGGTCGATCCGGTGGAGCTATGGCACTCGGCGCCGTTCGAACCGGTGGTCACCGATCACGCCGATGGACGCAAGATCATCGTCGCACGCGGCGCGCAGGACGACAAAGGTCAGTTGATGACCTTTGTGGAAGCGTGTCGGGCATGGGTGGCGGTGACCGGCTCGCTGCCGGTCGATGTCACGTTCCTGATCGAAGGCGAGGAGGAGGTCGGTTCAAAACATCTCGTCAACTTTCTGGAGAACAACCGTAACGACCTCAAGGCCGACTTCGCGCTGGTCTGCGACACAAGCATGTGGGACCCGAATACGCCGGCCATCACCACGGCATTGCGCGGTCTCGTCTATGACGAGGTGCGGATCACCGCCGCCAACCGCGATCTGCATTCGGGATTGTTTGGTGGCGCTGCACAAAATCCGATCCGGGTGCTGACGCGTATTCTCGGTGAACTGCACGACGACAACGGCCGCGTCACCATTCCCGGCTTCTATGACGGCGTAAAGGATCTGCCGCCGGATATTCTGGCGCAATGGAAGGCGCTCGACTTCACGCCGGACTCCTTCCTCAAGCCGATCGGTCTGTCGCTTCCTGCTGGCGAGAAGGATCGGCTGCTGATCGAGCAGGTGTTCTCGCGGCCGACCTGTGACATCAATGGCATCTTCGGCGGCTATACCGCTGAAGGCTCCAAGACGGTGATCCCGTCGCACGCCACCGCCAAAATATCGTTCCGGCTGGTCGGCGGTCAGGACCCCGATAAAATCCGCACTGCGTTCCGCGATTTCGTCAGGGCGCGTGTGCCGAAGGATTGCCGTGCCGATTTCATCGATCATTCCGGTGCGCCGGCGGTGTCGCTCGACTGGAACATGAAGCCGCTGGCGGCGGCGAAGCGTGCGCTGACCGAGGAGTGGGGCCGCGAGGCGCAACTGATCGGGTCGGGCGGCTCGATCCCGGTGGTGGGTGATTTCAAGCGGGTGCTGGGGCTGGACAGCGTGCTGGTCGGTTTCGGTCTCGACGACGACAACATCCATTCGCCGAACGAGAAGTACGACCTCAAGAGTTTTCAGAAGGGTATCCGCTCCTGGGCGCGCATTCTCGCTGCGCTGGCGGAAGCGCCGAAGGCGTGAGCCTGGACGCCAGAGCGTGATCGGCTTGAATTGAAGCGCGTGCCGTCATCCTGAGGAGCGAGCGAAGCGAGCCTCGAAGGATCGCGGCGGTCACCCTTCGAGGCTGCCGCTACGCGCCAGCACCTCAGGGTGACGACCTCAGATTTAACCTTGGCAAATCATGCTCTAGTCAGGAGGCACGACGTAAAAACGCCGCCCGGAATTGGGCGGCGTTTGAGAGACGTGCAGAGGTTTGTATGCGACAGTCTATAGCAAACCTTAGGTCTTGTAACTGGGGTCCAGTCGGTCGAGCTTGCGCAGCAGCGGTGGCCATACCAGCTTGGTGGCGCGCAGCTCGGCACGGTCACGATTTTCCACCAGCCGCGCATTCTTGTCGATGACATCCTGTTCGACCGGATAGGCGGTGGGGCCGAGCATCCGCGTGCGCACCTGCATGGTGCAGGCCCGCTCCAGATGGAACATGCGTTCGAACGCCGACGCGACCGAGCGTCCGACCGTCAGCGTGCCGTGGTTGCGCAACAGCATATGGTTCTTGTCGCCAAGATCCTTTTGCAGGCGCGGGCGTTCGTCATGGTCGAGCGCGATGCCTTCGTAGTCGTGATAGGCGAGGTCGTGGGTGACGAGCTGCGCGGTCTGGTTCAGCGGCAGCAGTCCTTCCATGCAGCTTGCGACAGCCGTGCCGTCCGGGGTGTGAAGGTGCAGCACGCAGCCGGCATCCTCGCGCACCTCATGGATGGCGGAGTGAATGGTGAAGCCGGCGGGGTTGATGCTGTATTCGCTTTCGGTGAGCTGGTTGCCGTCGAGATCGACCTTCACCAGGCTGGATGCGGTGATTTCATCGAACATCAATCCATAGGGATTGATCAGGAAGTGATGCTCCGGTCCGGGCACCCGCGCCGAGATGTGGGTGTCGACCAGATCGTCCCAGCCGTAATAAGCGATGAGGCGATAGGCCGCCGCGAGATTGACGCGCTGCTCCCATTCCGCCTCCGTCATCGTTGCCGAAACGTCCTTCAGGCGTGCTTCCGCAGGCGACATGATATTTCCTCCGTCAGGCCGTTGCGATCGCTGAACCGTAGACCTGTGTTTGGTCACCAGCAAGCCGAGGTTCGTGGGACAGCCATGTCGAGAGGCTGCATATTGCTTGGGCTCAATCCGGCCTGCCGTGGCGGAACTGGTGCAATTGCGGTTGGCGGTGCTGGCGATAAGACGCTATCGTGCCGGTCGGATGGGCGATCGCCGAAGCGGCGCAGAGGGGGTGGAGTTCGATATGCCTTTACTTTTGATTGCCGGCATCGCCGCCATCGCGGCGGGAGGCGCGGCAATCTGGTTCGGTATTCCGGTGAAGGAATTCAGTTTCGGCAACACGATGATCCTCGCCGGAGCGGTAGGGATCTGCAGCGGGTTGTTGCTGATCGGTCTTGGCCTTGTGATTCGCGAGCTCAAAGCCATCAAGCTGAGCCTGCGGGAGCGCGCGCTGGAAGCCGATCCTTCGGAAGCGGGTGGGCCGCCGCTTCCCGCCGGGTCGATTGCCGGACGACGCGGCCGACCTGTTCGCGACGAGTTCGATGTTCGTCATGTCGCGCCGGAAGGCCTTGCCCCCGCGGCGCCCCGGCGGCAGGCGGCCCCTCAACCCGACGATGGTGATGTATCCGGGCAGACCGCCGAGCGTCCCGATATCGAGAACGCAAAACCCTCGCCAGAGGTCGCCCCGCCAACAAAGGCGAGGCGCAATCTGCTATTTTCCTCTTCACGCAAGGAGCGCGAAAGAGCAGAGCCGGCCGTCAAGTTTCCTACCGGCGAGCCGGGGATCACAGCCGACACGGGAGGCACATCCCAACCTCACCCGAGCTTCAACGATACGTGGCCGCGCGTCGAGCGATCGTCGCGGGCCGATCTGCCTGCCTCGCGTCGCGACACCATGCTTGTGCCGCCGTTGCAGGCGGACAGAACGTCGCCGTCTGGACAAAACCCATCGACCGCGACCGTGGTGAAGTCCGGCACAGTCGATGGCATGGCCTATTCGCTCTATTCCGATGGCTCGATCGAGGCCCAAATGCCCGAAGGCATGATGCGGTTTGCTTCGATCGATCAACTGCGCGCCCATCTCGACCGCGCCAGATGATGGTTTCATCTCCGCATTTTTTCATCAGTTCCGCTTAAGGAAAGATCACATTCATGGTTGATACGCCCGGCAAGAGTTTCATCGACCTGACCGCGAACATCGTATCCGCCTATGTCAGCAACAATCCGACCTCGGCGGCGGAAATCCCGGCCTTGATCGGCCAGATCCATGCCGCGCTGGTGCGCGTCGCGACGGGGCGGGCCGAGACGCCACTCGAACCGGCGAAACCGGCTGTAGCGGTCAAGAAGTCGGTGACCGCCGAGTATCTGGTCTGTCTCGAAGACGGCAAGCGCTTCAAATCGCTCAAGCGGCATCTGCGCACGCAGTACAACATGACGCCCGAGCAATACCGTGACAAATGGGGCCTCCCGCCGGAATATCCCATGGTGGCGCCGAACTACGCGGTGGCACGCTCGCAACTCGCCAAGAAGATGGGGCTTGGACAGCAGCAGCGCCGGCGGAAATAGCGCCGGGTGGGTCGCTCGCGAATTTTTTTGCATTTCGCTATCCCCGGTCGGTGAACTTGGACTAGGATATAAGAAAATAATCCTAGGAAAAGTATCTGATGGATCGATCTGCCTCCCCCGCCGCGAGTTCCTTGCCTTCCACATGCGTCTCGTCGTCCGAACGCGTTCTGCGATTCGTCACGCTTTGCGTGGCACGCGATTTCGAACTTGATCAGGGCGCCTTGCTGGTGCCGACGCGCGGAGCGCCGCAGGCAGCGTTCGCCCGGCAGGTCGCGATCTATCTTGCGCATGTGTGTTTCGGCCTGAGCTTTGCCGCGGTCGGCCGCCTGTTCCATCGTGATCGCACGACGGTCGCGCATGCGTGTCGGGTGATCGAGGATCGCCGGGACGATTGCGAGCTCGATCGTCGGCTGGTGGCGCTGGAGCGGATGTGCCGACGCTCGCCGGAGCATTCGCGCCTTGCTGCTACGACGGAGCGATGACGATGGCTGGTCAAACGCAGCGTCGCAAACGCAATCCGCAAGGCACCGCGGCGACGGTGGCTGGCCCCGAGGTCGATGCTTTCAGGGCCCGGCACCTCGATCTGGCCGTGCACGACATCATGACCGATGCGGGCGTTGTTCGGGTTCTGATGAACGACAGCGAAAGCCCATTGGCATGGCTGGCACGTCGCAAGGGCCGCGACGGCCGCGCCATGATCGAGCCGACGCAATTCGTCGCCGGCGAGAAATTGCGCGCGGACTTTACGCGTGCGCAATTGACGCCGCGTGTCACCTCAAGCTGGACGACGCCGACAGGTGGAAGCTCACGCGGAAATAGTGTGGGCGAAATGACCGATCTGATCGTCGCGTCGCGGCAGCGGGTCCGATTGGCGCTGGAGGCATGCGGACCGGAATTCGCCGGCGTATTGCTAGATGTCTGCTGCTTCCTGCGCGGGTTGGAAGACCTCGAGCACGAGCGCGGCTGGCCGTCGCGCTCCGCCAAGGTGGTGCTGCAACTGGCGCTCAGTCGTCTCGCCCGGCACTACGGCCTGGAGCGCGATGTCTCGGGTAGTCACAACACGCGCCTGCGTACATGGCTCGCGGACGATGCCGCCTTCACCAGTGGTTGAACTCAGGAAGCGGCAGCGAGGTTTTCCCGCGCGTCGTTGCGAATGCGCTCCACCATGGAGCGCAAGCCATTCGAGCGTTGCGGCGTCAAATGCTCGCGGAAGCCCAGTTCGTCGAAGACTGAGAGGGCGTCGGTGTCGAGAATTTGCTGTGGCGTATGATTGCCGTAGAGCGTCAGCAGAATGGCGATCAGCCCGCGCACGATATGTGCGTCGCTGTCGCCGAGATAGCGGAGAACGACGTCGCCATCGGCACTGCGGTCGATCCGGCGCGACAGCCAGACCTGGCTGGTGCAGCCGTTGACTTTGTTCTCCGCCGAATGCTCCGCTTCAGGCATCGGCTCGAGCGTGCGGCCGAGCTCAATGACGTACCGGTAGCGGTCGTCCCACTCGTCCAGCAGTTCGAAATTGTCGCGAATCTCGTCGATCGTCATGGTCGCCTGCATTGTTGCCTATGGCATTACATAGGGATGCGGCGGACTTAAAGCGATATTCGCACGAAAACGCGATAAATCGGTCAGATCAATTGGTTGTCGTGGTGCCGTTCAGCCGCCATTCGGCGCCAAGATCCTCTGCCGTCAACGTATTCGATGACAAGCCGGCGAGAGCGGAACCGTCCACCTCGCTATCGATCGAGCCGGTTTGATCCGAATGCCGGTCGGTGATGATCTTGTAGAGCTTGCGGGCGCCGTCCTGAGCTCGATGGCCGATCACCGTTGCTGCTTGGCCGCCCACTTCGCAGGCCGCCGGTTGGCGGGTGCAGAACTGCGTCATATCGGAGACGGCGGCCGTCGCCGCTGAAATCGCCTCGCTCGCGCCGACTTGTGGCAGCTTGTTGGATTCCGGTGTGGCGTCTCGCGGCAGCAGCACGAGCACAAGCCCGAGCCAGAATGCCATTCGAAGCAGAAAAAACATCTTGCGTCCCCGTCGTCTCGTTCACCCCGTTGCGATTAAGTTTCGCAATCTGCTGTCCTCATAACAGCCGCGAATAAATCCCCGGTGTGTGCGGTCGGCGCAGTTGTCAGAAAATTTGCAGAAAATTTGAACGATTGGATTCGCCGTAAATTTTCGATTGAGGTGAAAGCAAAGAGACGACGGACGCGGCCTCCGCACGTCCACACTTTCGAAACCATAACGGGCGCGAAATTGGAAACCGTGCGTTCACCATTCGGGCCGAATGCTGGCCGGATCGCGTGCGAAGGTCGGGTCTGGAGGCCAAGTTTGCGCTTGCGGCGCTCGGCCTTAGCGTTCGCTTAAGTTCGGTCTGACACGGTGCCCCAACGATAAAGGGGGCGTTCCGGTCCGTCTGCCAAGACGACCAAGCCGAAGCGCAAGATTGTGACAGCATCGACCATTCTCAAAGGCTGCCTTGACGAATTGCTGCATCCGTCGGCGCGCTACGATGCGCTGGCCGGCGCGCGGCACCGCGCATTCATGGCGCCGCGCTTGCTGGGCAGCTTCGCGGCATTTGCCGCCTTTCCGCTCTATCTCGCATTCCGCGGCGCGCCCAGCGTGATGGAAGTGGCGGCTGTCGCGTGGCTGATCGCACCGATCCTGCTGTCCTACTTCCTGTCCCGCACCGGACGTTATGAGACGGCGCATGTGCTGTCGTCGGTTGCGTTGGTGGGGCTGGTGATGATGCTGGCGACGGCAACCGGCGGAATCCAATCCTTTGCGGCAGTCTGGCTGATCGTGGTGCCGTTCGAGGCCGCTTTGTCGGCGTCCCGGCGTGTGGTCGGTTTCGCGTCGCTTCTGACGCTCGCGGCGGTGGCGACATTGATCGGCATCAGTTATTTCCAGTTGTTCTCGGACGCTTACGCGGGCGTTGCGTCGAGCTATGCCCTCGTTGGGATTGGCATCGGATCGGCCACGCTCTATGCCGCTGGACTGGCGCTCGGTGCGCAGTCGTTGACGCAAACCAGCGCATCTTTGCTCAATGTCGAGGAAGAGAGGTATCGCCTGCTGGCGCGCCACATGAGCGACGTGATTTCGCGCCATCGCCGTGATGGCGCGGTGGAATTCATATCTCCCGCCGCGGAAAGCCTGTTCGGTGTTTCGACATCCGAACTGATCGGCCACGGTCTGTTCGATCGCGTTCACGTTGCCGATCGCCCCGCCTATCTGACGGCGTTATCCGATGCCGCGCGCGGCGGCCAGTCGCGCGATGTTGAATTTCGCATTCGGCGTGATGTCGCACGCACCACGGGTGACGATCGACCGGGCGCGTCGGAATTCATCTGGATCGAGATGCGGTGCCGGCCGCTTGATACCATGCCTGATGGCGCAACCCGGCCGGATGCAGATGTCGTCGCCGTGATGCGTGATGTGACCGATCGCAAGCACCAGGAATATGCGCTCGAAGCCGCGCGGACGGCCGCCGAACGCGCCGATGCGTCAAAGAGCCAGTTCCTCGCCACCATGAGCCATGAATTGCGGACGCCTCTCAACGCGATCATCGGTTTCTCCGAGATGATCGTGCACGAAGACACGATGCAGATCGATGCTGCGCGCCGCAAGGAATATGCCCAGCTCATCAACGATTCCGGTCAGCATCTGCTGGCAGTCGTCAACGGCATCCTCGATATGTCGAAAATGGAATCGGGCACGTTCGAGATCGCGCCGGAGCCGTTCGATCCGCAGCCGGCCTTGATCAACTGCTGCAATCTTCTGGCGTTGAAGGCGCGCGATAACGGTATCGATCTGGTGACCGCTGCTCCGGACGATCTCCCGCAGATCGTCGCCGATCCGCGTGCTTTCAAACAGATCGTGTTGAATCTGGTGTCGAACGCCATCAAGTTCACGGAGCGTGGCGGCAGCGTCGCGGTTTCGGCCCGGATGGAGCGCGAGAAGCTGGTGCTGCGCGTTCGCGATACCGGCGTCGGTATCGCCGCCGACGATCTCAAGCGGATCGGTGATCCGTTCTTCCAGGCCGGCAAGACCTATCAGCGGCGCTATGAGGGGACCGGCCTCGGACTGTCGATCGTCAAAAGCCTGGTAACCTTGCATGGCGGCGAGGTGTCACTGGACAGCAAGCTGGATGAGGGCACCACGGTCACCGTCGCGTTGCCGCTGAAACCAGAGCCCGTACCGGTGACGGACAACATCGCGACGCTGACGCCGGCGCCGCGACACGTGATGACGGCAGATCGAGTGAGGAAAAGTGCCTAAAGCGATGACAGCCGATGGCGGCGCGAAACGGCGTCGTCGTCGATCGAGCGAGGTTGATGCGAAGCGGAAGCCGAAAGCGGAACGTGGAATGGTGATGCGGGTCTTGCTGCATAGCCCGAAGGATACGTTCGCGGCGGCGCTGGCGCTCGCCGCGGTGATTGCGATTGTCGTCAACGCGCTGTTCCTGCAGGCCGGGCATCATCCCTCTCCGATGTTCGGCAAGACGGTTGCCGTTCCGCTCGCCGCGCCGTCGGAGACCGCCGCGCTTCTCTCTGTCAGTCCGCTGCCTCGGCCTCGGCCCAGCGAAGCCGCAATCAGCCGTGCTGAGGCGGCAGCGGCGGATTCCGCTTCGGCGGAGACGACAAAAAGTATCGACCCGCCGCATCCGGCGAAGCCCGTCGCGGCAGTGCGTACCACCGCCGTCAAGCAGGCGACGGCGCACCCGGCGACAGCCTCGCATCATGATCCGCTCGGCGATCTCATCACGTCGACGCGTCGCACTGCGAACGTTCAGCGCGCGCTCACCAAATATGGCTATGGCCAGTTGAAGCCGACCGGTAACGTCGGATCGGATACCCAAGCCGCGATTCAGAAATTCGAGCGTGAGCGCAAGCTGCCGGTCACCGGCAAGGTCTCCGATCGGCTGGTGCGCGAACTGAGTGCGGTGACCGGTCAGGCGATCGACTGACGCCGGTTGTTGATCGGGCGCGCAGCCACTGGCATTAGCCGGGCGAGCCTTTTATCGTGATCCCATGAGATTGAAATCAGCCATCTGGGTCGCAGCCTATTTGCGACGCTGTCAGACCGAAGGAATCTTTGGCGCAGTGCGGCGTCGCGGCGCCGAGGAAGCAGGCGCGGTGTTCGTCAAGCTGGCGCTACTGGATGGCCGCGCGTGGCTGTTCACGCCGGCGCCGCAGAGTGCTTACGACGACAGCCATCCGGTGGAACGCGTTTTCGCCCCGACATCGCCGGAGGCCATTGCGGAGCAAGCCGTGGAGGAGCGGATCGCCAAGGAAATCCGGTTCGATCCGGACGCCTGGATCGTCGAGATCGAGGACAAGATCGGCCGTCATTTTCTGGATCTGGCGAAGTCCTGATCAATCGTCGGATACCCGACGCACGTTTGTTCGCGAAGGCGCATCGTTGCTCCGCTGCTGCGTGTCGGAGCGTGCTTGTGGCTGACTCGCGCGTGTCCGCTGACGGTCATCGTCATGCAGCAGCGGTCGGTATTTTGCGCGGGCAGCCGGTACCGTTGCGCCGCGCCACGCGGCGAGCATGACAAGCGCGGCGCGTTCGCTCATCTGGTCGTAGAGGCGCGACAAGCGATAGACCGTGCTGACGGAAGCGCCGACTTCCGGATTGAGAAACAGCAGCACGCGCTGGAAGGCGGCGCTGCTCATGCCCAGCGCCTTCAGCGCGCAGGCCAGCGGTTCGCCGCCACGATCGTCGATCACCTGCGTGGCTATGCGCGTCGGCAAGATCAATGCATCGGCCAGTTCGAGCGCAAAACTCTCAGTGTCCACCGCGAATGCGGCCATCTCCAGAATCTGGATGGCTTGCGCTACACGCGGAGCGGGAATCCGGGACGCGGCCTTCAGAGGCGCGTCGGCCAGATGGAACAGGATTGCCGCGCGCTTGCTGGAATCGGCCGTGAAGAACATCTCGCTGATTTGCGCCGCATCGTTCGGCAACATCAACAGCGGCGCTGCGGATGGCGCGGCGCTTTCATCGTCAACGGGCGTTGCGGTCACGCGCGCTGGTTCGGATTGCGGTTGCGCGATCGGGCGTGCGAGCGGCGCGGGCTCGTGAGCCTGCGAATGAATCCCGAGTTGGATCGCGATGGTCCCAGGAGTTTGCGGATAGATCGAAAGCCGGGCGCGAACCGCTGCGCGCGTCGCGTCGTCCACCTGATCGATCAATCGCGATGCGAGTTCGACGAACTGCTGTTCCTCATCGGTGGTGTGCGAGGGTGCCTGCACATAAAGATCGGTCAACACCCGCAGCAAGGTCGGTCGGATATCGACACCTTCGCGGCGCGACAGCGACATCAGGCCATCGAGGCCAGAAAGCAGGGGAGGTGTTGTCGTCATATTCGCGTGTACGCTGACCGGGGAACCTGAACCCGACTCTAGCGTGTGGGCTTTAACGAGCGGTTAACCATGACTGCTTCTTAATAACCTGAAGCGGCCAGCCTGTTTTGGTGGGCGGCAGGAGAGCGAAATGGGCATTGTTATTCAATTTCCGGTCGAAACGGCGGCGCGCCGTCATGGTTCGGCTGCGGATAGCGCCCGATGCGAGACAATGGGCGATGTGCTGATCCTTCCCGTGGTTCGGATCGAACGCGTGACGGACGAAACCAACGGCAACAGTCCGGACGAGGGAACCGCGGCGGGACGCCGTCGCCGTCGCCGCGCACGATCCTGAACGCCGCCGGATTCGTTTCCATGACACGATCGTTGTCGCGCACTCAGGCAACAGCTTTATCGTTGCTGTGTCTTGCGATCGGGCTGGGCGGTTGCAGCGGCGGCGATTTCGGCCGCGCGCGCCCCGACGTCCGCAGCGACGATATGCATCGCTGGATCGGCGTCGAGGCGACCGGAAGCGTCGGCCTGCCGGCATCGCAGTTTCAACTCACCGATAACGAACGGCAGTTGCGCGATCTCGCTTATCCGTTGATCGAGCCGCCGCATTCCCGTCCAGCGAAAAGAACCGTGGTCGGCGACTACAAGCCGATGCCCTCGCCCTGGCGCGAGAAGGTCGTCTTTGATCGCACCGCTTATGGAAAGCTGCTGCTCGACGAGCCGCATCGCTCGCACGCATCGCGCTACGCGCAATTGATGGACGATGTCCGCAACGATCTGACGCGTTTTGATTCCTTCTTCCCCGTCGCGGATCGCGTCATCAGTCTCGATCGCAAGCGACACGCCAGCCTGAAATACATTTCCGAGCTATCGCCGGCGGAACGCACTGATGCAACCGCGCGCATGGAAGAAAACGCGCTGATCGTGCAGTGGGTGCAGCAGTGCTTGCACCAGCGCGTGTCATCTTATCGTTGGGCGCTGGAACGGCTGGTGGTTCACGCCCCCGATGGGGCGGCTGCCGATGCGGATCGTTTGATCAAGCAGCTTGCGGCGCAAGCGTCTAACGTCGTCATCGCCACACCGCCAGTACCGGGTCGTGTGCTAAGCACACGCGGATGACGTTTTAACGGCCGGCGCGCGGTGTTGCGCTCGGCTTCTGCGGCGGTTCGGTTTGCACTTTGCAGGTTGCGGCGGCGAGTGAGGCTTGGGCCTGCGCCATCAGGCCGGTATCTGCCGCGAGGGCCTTGAGCACGATGAGGCCCGTCGATGTCGGCGAGTCGACGATCAGCCGATCCGCCGCGGTGATTTCCTCGTCTTCCGGCAGCGCCGCGTGTTGGGCTTCAGTCATCAAATCGAGTTCGATGACCTTGCGTCCGGCGGAGCGATCGTTGATCGCGTAGTAGGCAACGTCGCCGTCGGTGTAGAACGACACCGACGTATAGGCTTGGCTGACCGGCACCGCGAGTTTGATCGGGCCACTCGAGAGATCGTAACGGCAGATCGCGGTGGCGAAAGCCGGGTCCATGAGCGGGATCGGCGCGTTGTTCGGGTCGGCGGGCGGAAGCGCTTTCACCGCGTTGACGGGTGTGATTCGCTCAAGTCGCGAATAAGCATCCTGCGAGGCGATGCGCGGCAAGGCCAGCACGCTGACCAGATGCACGAGGCCACCGAGCAGCAGGCCCGCGAGAAGTGCCGCCAGCCACCGGATCATGAGCAGCCCGCCGTGGTGATGGCCGGCATCGGCGCGTCGCGTTGCGTTCGCGTGGCGATGCCCACCGGCGTATCGTAGAGGCGCAACATCAGTTGATAGCGCTCGATGCCGCCGGTCGGCAGCCAGTTGCCGGAGCGTGCACGCGAGGCAAGGCGAATGACGAACGAGCCGTCGGCGTTACGGACGATCTCCTCGCTGGTGAAGCCGTAGCGCTGTAATGCGTTCGCCACCAGATGCCCCTTGGCGTTGTACAAGGTCAGCGTCCAGAAGCGCGCGGGTGGTGTAATCCCGCTGACGGTGACGTCGCAACGGCCATCGAGCAGGCGCTTCGCGTCATCGGTGGTGGCGATAAAGGCGATGCCGTCGCCGGTGCCCAGCGGCAGTTCTCCGCTGCGGACCACGGTAGCACGTGCGTAAGGATTGATCTCGGTGGTGCCGATGCGTGGTTGCGCGGTCCATGCGCCGATGGTCAGTGTGCCGAGATCGGTGCCACGTGTTGCCGTCATCCACGTCGCGCCGAGGCCAACGGCGGTGGCGATGACCAGGATCAACAATGCCATCAGGATCAAGCGCACGTCTGGACCGTTATCATTGTTGCTTCGCCAAACGTTCTCATCAGTTTTTGCGCGCCGGGGGCGGAGTTTGATTTTCCGGTGACGTCGCTGAAGCGACACTGCTTGCCGGCGTTGCCGATCCGGTGGTGATCGGATTGGCTGAATCCAGCGACGACGTCTTGCCGACAGTCTTGCCGGCGTCATCCAGCATCTTCTCGATGCGCACCAGAATCTCCGCGCCATGTCGCGTCAGGACCGGCGGCGGGCCGGCCTTGGCATCGTCATCCTGCGCCGCAAGCGCGGCTGCGTTCGCAGCGGACGGCTTTGCCAGCACTTCAACGCCGGGGATCGGCTTGATCTCGACGCCCTGATGCGCGGCGACCATGATGTCGTGCCATGTCTGCGCCGGCAAGGAGCCGCCGGTCATGCGGTTGGTGGGCGAGTAATCGTCGTTGCCGTACCATACCGCGCAGGTGAAGTTGCCGGTGTAGCCGACGAACCAGGCATCGCGATAATTATTCGTGGTGCCGGTCTTGCCCGCGGTCGGAATACCGTCGAGCGCGGCGCGTCGCGCGGTGCCTTCGCTGACGACGTGACTCATCATGCCTGCCATATCGGCGGCGACCGATGCAGGAATGATCTGCCGCGGTTGCGGACCGTCACGATCCCAGCGCCACACCAGATCGCCTGCGCCGGTGCGCACTTCGAGGATTGCATGCGGCGTCACCGCCTTGCCCTTGTTGGGGAAGGCGACGTAGGCGACGGCGTGTTCGAGCACGTTGACTTCGTCGGCGCCGATCGGCAGCGACGGCGTATCCGGCAGCGGCGTGACGATGCCGAACCTGCGCGCGACTTCGATGATCTTGGCGCGGCCGGCCTTCGGGCCGGACTTGCCGCCGAGCGCGATGGAGAGTTTTACCGGCACGACGTTGATCGAGCGCGTCAGCGCCTGTGTCAGCGTCACCGTGCCGGAATAGGAGTGGCCGTAATTCTGCGGGCACCAGTTGCCGATGCAGACCGGTCCATCGACGATCTTGGAGTCCGGGCGGAAACCGTTGAGCAATGCGGTCGTATAGACATAGGGTTTGAACGATGAGCCGGGCTGGCGCATCGCATCCACCGCGCGATTGAACTGGCTTGCGCCATAGTCGCGGCCGCCGACCATGGCGCGGACACCGCCATCGAGATCGGACACGACGGTTGCGGCTTGGGTCGCATGATAATCGCGCCCGAACTGGCGCAACTGATTTTCGATGGCCGCTTCAGCGGCGTGCTGCACGTTCATGTCGATCGTGGTGCGCACCACGAACACGCGCTCGGTGTAGGATTTCGGGAAGGTGTCCACCACCTTGCGCATTTCGTCGAAGGCCCAGTCGAGATAGTAGTTCGGCGAATTCTCGTCGCGACGATCGACAGCTGTGGCGGGATTGCGCCGCGCGCCGAACACCTGGCCTTCGGTCATGAATCCGGCTTCGACCATGTTATCGAGCACGACGTTGGCGCGTGCACGCGCCGCGGGCAGGTTGATGTGTGGTGCGTATTTGGTCGGCGCCTTGAATAGGCCGGCGAGCATCGCGGCTTCCGCGAGATTGATGTCGCGCACCGACTTGTTGAAATAGAAGTGCGCCGCGCCGTCGACGCCGAACGTGCCGCCGCCCATGTAAGCGCGGTCGAGATAGAGTTTCAGGATTTCGTTCTTGGTCAATCGCGTCTCGAGCCAGATCGCAAGGAAGGCCTCGTTGACCTTGCGCTCGATGGTGCGCTCGTTGCTCAGAAACAGATTCTTCGCGAGTTGCTGCGTGATCGACGATCCGCCTTGACGCACGCCGCCGGCTTGCGCGTTGGTGACGAGCGCGCGGAAAGTACCGGCGATATCGATACCGAAGTGATCGTAGAAACGGCGATCTTCCGTCGAGAGCGTCGCCTTGATCAGGTTGTCGGGAAAGTCTTCGAGCGGGATCGCATCGTTATGCTTGATGCCGCGGCTGCCGATCGGATTGCCGTAGCGATCGAGAAAGGTCACCGCGAGATCGGACTTCTTCAGCCAGTTGTCGTCGGCAGTTTCGCGAAACGCCGGCACCGCGAGCGCAAGTAACAACACCAGACCGGCAAGACCGATCGTCGCGGCTTCCGATAACGGTTCGATGAAAATCCAGCGCTTCCAGCGGCCGACATAGAAGCGATCCATGAAGGCGGAGTAGCGCTCGTAGAGTTCGCGTGTGGCGGCGCCCGACGAAAACACGGTGGAGTCGATGCGCGCGTCGAAGTCCAGCAGGAAATGCCGGATTCGTTGCTTCCAATCGCTTGGCAACAGTTGGCGCACCGGGACCTTTGACCTTCGCGACGTTCGAACACCCGGCCGAGCGCTCTCAAAACGTCGTCCGGGAATCTTGCGGCAATCCCGTGGCGCTTTTGCGTCCGGATTGGCCGGGCCATCTTCTAACCGAGGCCGGGCCATAAACCAATGGCGTCGCTGGCTTTTCCGGCGATACGGATAACGACCGCGTGAGCTCTGCCGGGGATTGGCGGGCTGTGTGATGGATGCTTGCTTGCGCGGCGGGGCCGGCTACCTCTACATCGTCCCTGAATTCTTGCTTTGGATATCTCGACCCGATGACGCGCCGCCCGCCACAGCCCTCCGCTCAGGATGGTTTCTTCTGGAAAACCAAGTCGTTGGAGGAAATGTCCGACGCCGAATGGGAAAGCTTGTGCGACGGCTGCGCGCGGTGCTGCCTGGAAAAACTCGAGGACGAGGACACCGGCAAGATCTATTTTACCCATGTCTCCTGCAAATTGCTCGATGCCGGGACCTGCGGCTGCAAGGATTATGCGAATCGCTCGGCCAAGGTGGCGGATTGCGTGCGGTTGACGCCGGAGAACGTTCGGACCTTGAACTGGCTGCCGCCGAGTTGCGCCTACAAACTCGTGGCGGAGGGGCGGGACCTTTACTGGTGGCACCCGCTGATCTCCGGCGATCCGAACCCGGTGCACGAGGCCGGGGTCTCGGTGCGCGGTCGGGTCTACGGCACCGAGGAGGACGTTCCGGATTCGGAACTGGAGGATCACATCGTGCGCTGGCCGGCACTGTTGCCGAAGCGCGCGCGGCTGAAGAAGCGGCCGGACTGATCGATCCGCTCGACCGTCCTTGAAAACGTTCACGCGCGCGGCATCGCGTATGCAGCGCCGCGCGCCACCCATGCGCCGCTGTGGCTGGGCGA
>JAFKKL010000391.1 GCA_017305595.1 Hyphomicrobiales bacterium
GGCGCATTGGGTGGCGAGCCCGCATTCGCGGTTTGCGGTTGGGCGTTCGGATTGATCCAGCAGGCATGAACCCTGCTGTTCAGGCTGTCGGGCACCTTCGGATCGATGGCGCCGAATCGAACCAGACAGCGGAACGTCGCCTGGACGTGGCCGCCGGGACAGCCGAAGCGATCGTAGAGATCGAGATGGCGGAAGGCGGTATCGAGATCGTCGCGCCACATCAGCACCACGACGCGCCGCCCGAGCCAGACGCATTCCGGGTTGCCGGCCGGGCCGTTAATGGCCTTTGAGGCCTCTGCAAATTCGTCGGCCTTCCGCTGGCTGTCTTTGGCGGCGGCTTCCGCTGCGGTCGCCGGATTGGCGTTGTTGGATTGCGCGGGTTTGGGCGTCTGATCTTGTGCGCGGAGATCGCCGCTCTGGGCTATGGCGCCGCCGACGCCGAGCATCAGTGCCAGTCCCGGCACGGCTAAAGTCCGCATCAACGCAGTTCGCAGTCCAACTCGTATCTGACGCATGCCGTCCCCGGTTTGATACCCTGATGCCCGCCCGTGGCAAAAAATCACTGCTGAGATGCCGCGTAAATGGGTCCCCAATGCGGCGAAGCGCAGTTCCGGATTCCATGAAACACAAAATGCTTTTTGTCCAGTAAAGGCGGTCATCACGTACCGGGTCGGAATGACGCTGAGATAAGAAGTATGGGATTGCGGCGGCGCGGCACTTGGCAGAGCGCCGGTGATTGGCTAATCGACGATTCCGGCGCTTTCCGCTGGCGGTTCAATTCCGTGAGAACCTGAGCTGCTCTTCGATTCGGGTATTTTCCGCGGCGGGTCAATCCGACCCGCGGACATCTTCCAGGAGGATCGGGCCAATTTCGTTGCGAACGCCGCTAACACTGTTGTTCCTGTCGTTATGCGCGATCGCCGCCATCTGGTGGTGGCTGGCCATGCCGATTTCCTTGGCGCGCGCGCCAATCGATCCGGCGGCGAAACTGGAATGCGTCTCCTACGCGCCGTTCCGTGGCGACCAGAGCCCGCTGGTGAAGGGGACAATGATCCCGCCGGAGCAGATCGCGCAGGACTTCGCGCAGCTTGCCAAGATATCGAAGTGCGTCCGTACCTATTCGGTCCAGAATGGCCTCGACAAGGCGCCTGAACTGGCACGCAAGGCAGGGCTCAAGCTGATCCTCGGGATTTGGCTGGGAAGCAATCGCGTCGACAACGTTGTCGAGATCGCTACCGCCGTGCGGCTTGCCAAGGACTATGCCGACGCTATCAGCGCGGTCGTGGTTGGCAATGAGGTGCTGCTGCGCGGCGAGATGACGGCTGCCGATCTTGCGGCTAATATCCGTTCGGTCAAGACGCAGGTGAAGGTCCCGGTGACCTATGCCGACGTCTGGGAATACTGGCTGCGCAACCGCGACATCTACGATGCTGTCGATTTCGTTACCATTCATATCCTGCCGTATTGGGAAGACCTCCCGATCCCGGCGCGTTATGCCGCCACCCATGTCGATTCAATCCGCAAGCGGGTCGCCGTGGCATTTCCGGGCAAGGAAATCCTGATCGGCGAAACCGGCTGGCCGAGCGCCGGGCGGATGCGGGAAGGGGCCTTGCCCTCACGCGCCAATCAGGCCCGCGTCGTGTCCGAAATCCTCACTTTGGCGAAGCAGGAAAACTTCCGCGTCAATCTGATCGAAGCCTACGACCAGCCGTGGAAGCGCCAGCTTGAAGGCACGGTCGGCGGCTATTGGGGACTGATCGACGCCAAGGCGCGTGCAGAAAAATATCCCGCTGGCGTGCCCATCAATAACTTCCCGATGTGGAAGCAGGAGATGGCCGCCGGGATGGTGCTGTGCGTCCTGATTTTCGCGGTGGCGATGTGGACCGCGCGCCGGCGGCCATGGGCCCCGCGTTTCGGCACGTGGCTGGGCGTTGCCGGCTCCGCGACCGCCGCCGGTGCATTGCTCGGTGTGGCAATCGATAAGTTGCTGACCGAAAGCCTCGGCATTGGCGGCTGGACGCAATGGGGTCTGTTGCTGGCTGCGGGTATCTTGGCGCCGCTGCTCGCTGCCAGCGTCCAAATGTCGGGCCGGCCGCTCCCGACGTTCGTCGAGGTGCTGGGGCCGCGCGCCGGGCGCACGACCTCGCGGCGGATGCTGCTGCTGGGTCTGACGCTGGGCGTGACGACGGTGATCGCTACCGAGACCGCGCTCGGTCTTGTCTTTGACCCGCGCTACAAGGATTTCCCTTTTGCCGCGCTGACGATGGCGGTGGTGCCGTTCTGGATGCTGATGGTGTTCAATCGCCCACACGAGGGCGTGCGGCCGATGGCCGAAGCCGTATTCGGCGGGCTGCTGGTGATCGCCTCTGTCTATATCGCCTTTAACGAAGGCATCGCCAATTGGCAGTCGCTGTGGACCTGTCTCGTCTATGTGATGCTTGGGATCACACTGTGGCGGGCGCGGGCCGCGCAAAACCCAGGATAAGCAACCCGATCGCGATTCCCGAAAGTGCGACGTTGTAGAGCACAATGCCGGCACCGGCGGCGACTAGTCCAACGGTCAGCAGGACGATCGACGGTCGCATGACATGCAGAACGGCGACGATTACCGCCACGATCCCGAACACCGAGTTCCGGAACAGGTAGGTTGCAACCGCCCGCGCCTTGCAGAGATAGCTTTGCAGGCCGGCGTCGCAAGCAAGCGTCACAGTCGATAGCTCGATGGCGAGGTAGCGCACGTAGAGTGCATAGCCGACGGTGACGAAGCCGACGACCATCAGCCATTGCACC
>JAFKKL010000074.1 GCA_017305595.1 Hyphomicrobiales bacterium
GAGGCGCAGCCTGAGGCGCATGTCTTTAGTTCTGGCTCTGCCGTCCGTGCCGATATCACCAGCCCCGGCGTCTGGGTGTTCACGCCGGCGCAAGTGGAGGGCTCGGGCGTGGTCGCGATCAATCGCGGTTTCGCGCCGGAAGGACAGTTTGAGCGCATTTCGCCGGCCCCGTCCGGTGCAGTGACACTGACCGGCTATCTGCGCTTCGCAGAAACGCCGGGGAGGTGGACGCCGCAGGCGGATCGCGCCAAGCGGCTCTGGTTCCTTCGCGATCCGGCCGCGATGGCGCAGACGCTAAACTGGGGCAATATCGCGCCGTTCTACATCGACCTGGAGGCGCCTGCGCCCGCCAACGGCGTGCCGAAGCCAGGGCCGCTCGTGGTGCATCTGAAAGACGACCACATGCAGTACGCCATCACCTGGTTCGGGCTGGCGGCGGCGGTGGGGATTGCTTTCGCGGTATGGCTCGCCCGCGCGCTGGCCGAGGGACGGCTGCCGCCAGACGATGGTTCGAAACGGGCCGGCTGACCGGCCATGCCGGATCGCAACGGTGGTTTCCCCATCGCTTGAAAACGCTATAACGGTGCCGCCGTTGGAGGACATCTTGACGCGATATATCTCGACCCGTGGCGAAGCGCCGGCCCTCGGCTTCTGCGACGTGATGCTGACCGGGCTTGCGCGCGATGGCGGGCTTTACGTGCCGGAAGTCTGGCCGCAACTGACGCCGGATGCCCTCGCCGGATTTTCGGGCCGGCCGTATTGGGAAGTCGCGGTCGAGGTGATTCGTCCGTTCGTCGGCGGCGAGATTTCCGATGCCGATCTCGGCCGCATGGCGCACGAAGCCTACGCCACGTTCCGTCATCCGGCGGTGGTGCCGCTCGACCAGAGCGGGGCCAATCAGTTCGTCCTGGAGCTGTTTCATGGGCCGACGCTGGCGTTCAAGGACGTCGCGATGCAGTTGCTGTCGCGGCTGATGGACCACGTGCTGGCAAAGCGGGGACAGCGCACCACCATCGTGGTGGCGACGTCGGGTGACACGGGCGGCGCTGCGGTCGATGCGTTCGCCAATCGCGACAACGTCGATCTCGTCGTGCTGTTTCCGAATGGACGCATTTCCGATGTGCAGCGGCGGATGATGACGACGACCGGCGCGGCCAACGTCCACGCGCTGGCGATCGAGGGTACCTTCGACGATTGCCAGGCGATCGTGAAAGGCTGCTTCAATCATCACGCCTTCCGCGACAAGGTTTCGCTGTCGGGCGTCAATTCGATCAACTGGGCGCGGATCGTGGCGCAGGTGGTGTACTACGTCACCTCGGCGGTGGCGCTCGGCGCGCCGGCGCGTAGGGTTGATTTCACCGTGCCGACCGGCAACTTCGGCGATATCTTCGCGGGCTATGTAGCGAAGCGCATGGGCGTGCCGATCCGGCAATTGCGCATCGCCACCAACAGCAACGACATTCTGGCACGTACGCTGAAAACCGGCATCTACGAGGTGCGCGGCGTTCACGGCACGACGTCGCCCTCGATGGACATTCAGGTGTCGTCGAATTTTGAGCGGCTGCTGTTCGAGGCCGCCGGGCGCGACAGCACGATGGTGCGCGGGTTGATGGCCTCGCTCGATCAGTCGCGCCGCTTCGTGCTGCCGGATGCGATGCTGGCGGCGATCCGCAACGAGTTCGACGCCGGCCGTGCCGACGAGACTGAAACCGACGCGGCGATCCGCGCTGCCTGGCGTGAGGCCGGGGATTTGATCGATCCGCACACCGCCGTGGCGCTGGCGGTAGCCGATCGCGATGTCACCGATGCGAGCGTGCCCAATATCGTGCTGTCCACCGCACATCCGGCGAAATTCCCCGATGCAGTGGAGGCCGCGTGCGGCGTGCGTCCGGCCCTGCCGCCGTGGCTCGATGGTTTGATGAGCCGTCCCGAGCAGATGCGCACGATGAATAATGATCAGGGCGAAATGGAGCGGTTTGTGCTGTCGGTCAGCCGCGCCGCCAATGCGGGAGTTGCCGGATGAGCGTCGAGGTCAGCAAGCTGCCATCGGGCCTCACGGTCATCACCGATACTATGCCGCATCTGGAAACCGCCGCGCTCGGCGTCTGGGCCGGTGTCGGCGGGCGCGACGAAAAGCCGGACGAGCACGGCATCTCGCATCTCCTTGAACACATGGCGTTCAAGGGCACAGAGCGGCGCTCCTCGCGCGAAATCGTCGAGGAGATCGAAGCCGTCGGCGGCGATCTCAACGCCGCCACCAGCACCGAGACCACCGCCTATTATGCGCGCGTAATGAAAGCCGACGTGCCGTTGGCGCTCGATGTGCTCTCCGACATCGTGTCGCATCCGACCTTCGTGACTGAGGAACTGGAGCGCGAAAAGAGCGTGATCGAACAGGAGATCGGCGCGGCGCAGGATACGCCGGACGATGTGGTGTTCGAATATCTCAGCGAGCTTTGCTATCCGGATCAGCCGATCGGACGTTCGCTGCTCGGCACCACCAAAACGCTGAAGACCTTCAACCGCGACTCGCTGCAAAATTATCTGGCGACGCATTATCGCGGGCCGAACATGGTCGTGGCGGCGGCGGGCGCGGTCGACCATGCGCGCGTGGTGGCCGAAGCCACGGAACGTTTCGCGGGATTCGATGCTGCGCCGGCGCCAGAGCCGGCACCCGCGATCTTCGGCAACGGCGGGGCGCGCGTCGTGCATCGCGACCTTGAGCAAGCGCATCTGACGATGGCGCTCGAGGGCTTGCCGCAAGCGGACCCGGCGCTGTTCAGCCTCCAGGTGTTCACCAACATTCTCGGCGGCGGAATGTCGTCGCGGCTGTTTCAGGAGGTTCGCGAGAAGCGCGGGCTGTGTTACTCGATCTACACTTTCCACGCGCCGCACGCCGACACCGGCTTCTTCGGGCTCTACACCGGCACCGATCCGGCCGACGCGCCGGAAATGATGGAGGTGATCGCCGACGTCATCAACGATGCGGTTGAAACGGTGACCGACGCGGAGATCGCCCGCGCCAAGGCGCAGATGAAGGCCGGTCTGCTGATGGCGCTGGAGAGCTGCAGTTCGCGTGCCGAGCAGTTGGCGCGGCATATCCTCGCCTATGGGCGGCCGCTCGGCGCGGATGAACTCGTCGCGCGCATTGAGGCGGTGACACGGGAGTCCACCCGCGACGCGGCGCGGACCTTGCTGGCGCGCAGCCGGCCGGCGGTGGTGGCGCTCGGCAGCGGACGGGGTCTGGAAACGGCCGCCGCCCACGCCGAGAGCCTGTGTCGGCCAAGGGTCAGTTACCACTAAACGTTGCAGCCTCGGATCAAGTGAGCCGCGCTGCCTTGCGTTTTCTGTTGAGGTGTCGGTATCCCATTTGCGTGAAAACGCGATAGGATGGTGATGGATCGCAAGTTGGCGAGGGACCACCATGGCTTTGTTTCGTCTGCCCTCGAGCGCGCCCGCGGCGCTTGAGCCGCGCGGCGACGGCCTGTTGCTACGCGCGCCGCAGGCGGGCGATTATCTGCCGTGGGCGCAGCTTCGCGAACGCAGCCGTGCCTATTTGACTCCATGGGAACCGATCTGGCCGTCCGACGATCTGACGCGCGCCGGCTTTCGCCGCCGGCTGCGGCGATACGCTGAAGATGCCCTCGCCGATCGGGCTTATCCCTTTCTGATCTTTCGCGAACAGGATGGAGCCCTCGTCGGCGGCATCACCCTCGCTAATGTCCGTCGCGGCATCGTACAGGCGGGAACGGTGGGGTACTGGACCGGCGAGCCTTATGCCGGCCATGGCTATATGACCGCGGCGTTGCGGCTGTTGCTGCCGACGTTGTTCGGCGAACTTAATCTGCATCGCGTCGAGGCCGCCTGCATTCCGAGCAATGCCGCGTCGGTGCGGGTGTTGGAGAAATGCGGCTTCGTGCGCGAGGGGCTGGCGCGGCGCTATCTCTGCATCAATGGCGTATGGCAGGATCACCTGCTGTTCGGCATGCTGCACGAAGATTTTCGGCACTGACGCATTTGCGTTCGCGACGGTGACGGTGGCCGCAGATGCCGCCTTCAATGTCGCCGTCAAAGCCGCCTTGGGTTTGCCGCCATTGAACTGCTATAAAAGGGCCGGCTTACCGCCGCGCGGGAACCGGGGTTTCCTGCTTGCGCGGCGCCGGAAAGCCTGAATTCGTCGGGGGACATCTGCATCATGTTGGATTTGCGTTGGAAGCATCGCGCCGTTGCGCGCGCAGGCCGGCCTTCAGTTCGTTTCGCGGCGCTGGCCGTGGCGGCACTGACGTTGTCAGGTTGTGGTGGCGGCAGCATGTTCGGAAGCTCGCAAGCCAGCGGCGACAGCCCCTCGCTCGGCGACCGCTTCAGCCAGCTTTTCGGCTCGAATTCGCAGCCGGCCACCACTGCGGTGACCGCCCCGTCGCCGTCTTCGGAGCCGAGCCTGCCGACCTGCCCGGCGGTAAGCATCCGCTCCGGCGCCTCGACCTATGCGGTCGGCGCGCCCGGCAAGGAAGCCGCCGGCAACGACCTGCGTTATCAGGCGACCATCGTGCGCACCGCGCGCGATTGCACATTGAACGACGGGCAGGTCACGGCGCGGATCGGCATTCAGGGCCGTGTCATCGTCGGCCCGGCAGGCGCGCCGGCCTCCGTCGAGGTGCCGCTGCGCATCGCGGTGGTACAGAGCGGCATCGGCGAGAAGACCATCTTCACCAAGGCCTACCGGACCACGGTGACGATGCAGGGCGACAGTACGGTGCCGTTCAGTATTGTCGCGGAGGATGTGGTTTATCCGGTGCCCACCGCGGCAGTAGGCGATTCCTATGTCTTTTATATCGGCTTCGATCCGCAGGCGCTGCGGCCGGAACCGCGCGGGCGCGGCCATCGCAGGCGATAACGACGCTTCCACAAATCGAGAGCGATTTGTGTTTGATGGAAACACTCAAATCCCGTCATGGCTAGGACAAGCCCGCGACCATGACGGGGCGGGTTGTTTTGCTAACGCATGTACCTGCCAAATTCCGTCCAAAACAAAACGGCCGGTGCAATGTCTTGCACCGGCCGTTTTGTTTGATCGAAGACGTTCCGGATCAGTTCAGCTTGGCGCGAACGTCCTGAATGCCCTTGGCGAGCAGATCGTCGGCGACCGAGCCGGAAACCGACTTGGTGAGGATCTGCGACGCGGCGGCGACGGCCGCATCAGCGGCGGCGGCGCGAACATCGGCGAGAGCCTGCGCCTCGGCCTGGGCGATCTTGGTTTCCGCCGCCTTGGTGCGACGGGAAACGAAGTCTTCCATCCGAGCCTTGGCGTCGACGGCGATGCGCTCAGCTTCGGCCTTGGCGTTGGTGACAATGTCCTGTGCTTCACGCTCGGCCGAGGCGTAGCGGGCCTTGTAATCGGCAACCAGCGCGGCGGCTTCGTCCTTGAGGCGGCGGGCGTCGTCGAGTTCGGCCTTGATGCGGTCGGCGCGATGGTCGAGCGCCTTGGTCACCACGCCGGGAACGCCGACATAGATGAAGATCGCCATCAGAATGACGAAGGCGACGGCGACCCAGAATTCCGGTTGGGACAACATCGTCTTACCCTCTCAAGGAAGCGTCGACGGCAGTTTCGACCGCCTTGGCGTCGGGCTGCGCGCCGGTCAATTGATGCACGATGGTGGTCGCGGCATCGGAGGCGATCTCCCGCACGTTGCTCATGGCGGCGGCGCGGGTGCCTGCGATGGTCTTTTCCGCTTCCGCCAGCTTGACGGCGAGGCGATCTTCCAGCGTCTTGCGCTCCTGTTCGGACTGCGCGTTCAGCTTGTCGCGGGTCTCGGCGCCGATCGCCTGCGCCTTGTTGCGGGCATTGGCGAGTTCGGTCTCGTAGGCCTTCAACGCATCGTCCGACTCATCGCGCAACTTCTGCGCGGCGGCGAGATCGTCCGCGATGGCCTTCTGGCGAGCCGCCAGGATGCCGCCGACGCGCGGCAGAGCGAGCCGCGAGACAATCACGTACAGAACGACAAATGAAATGGCGAGCCACACCAACTGCGAGGCGAAGGTGTGCGACTCGAACGGCGGAAACGGCGGTTTGCCGCCGTCTGCCGTGGTGTGAGCGGACGTGCCGCTCGATTGGCCATGTTGTGACGCCACGGGCGCCTCCAGCTCAGGCAATTCCCGGCCCCACGCGGGGGCCGGCGAACGACCGCATCAAGTAAAGCTTACAGTGCGAACAGCAGCAGCAGCGCGATCAGCAGCGAGAAGATGCCGAGCGCTTCGGTCACGGCGAAGCCGAAGATCAGGTTCGCGAACTGGCCCTGGGCAGCGGACGGGTTGCGAACCGCCGCGGCAAGGTAGTTACCGAAAATGATGCCGACGCCGGCGCCGGCGCCACCCATGCCGATGCAGGCGATGCCGGCTCCAATGTACTTAGCGGCGATCGGGTCCATAGTAGCTCCTTCGTGTGTTTGCTTGAGGTTGCTTGGATAACGCGAGCCTTAATGGCCCGGATGGATTGCATCGTTGAGATAGATGCAGGTGAGGATGGCGAAGACGTAGGCCTGCAGCGCCGCGACCAGCAGTTCGAGCGCGGTCAGCGCGATGGTCAGCGCCAGCGGCAACACCGCGCCGGCAATGCCGGCAATGCCGAGCGCGCCCAGCATCGTGATGAAGCTGGCAAACACCTTCAGCGTGATGTGACCCGCCAGCATGTTCGCGAACAGACGAACGCTGTGCGACACCGGCCGGGACAGGAACGAGATGATTTCGATCGCCACCACCAACGGCAGGATCACCATCGGAATGCCGTGCGGGACGAACAGTTTGAAGAATTTCAGGCCGTTCTTGTAGAGGCCGTAGATGATGACGGTGAGGAACACCAGCAGCGCCAGCGCCACGGTGACGATGATGTGGCTGGCGACCGTGAAGGTGTAGGGAATGATGCCGACGATGTTCGAGATGAACACGAACATGAAGATCGAGAACACCAGCGGGAAGAACTTCATGCCGTGTTCGCCGGCGGTCGAGCGCAGCATGTCGGCGACGAATTCGTAGCTCAGTTCCGCCATCGATTGCATACGGCCGGGTACCAGCCGTCGGCCGGCGGTGCCGCCCAGCATCAGGGCCGCGGTGAGCACCACGGCCACCACCATGTAGGCGGCAGAATTGGTGAAGGCGATCTCATGGCCGCCGAAGGTGCCGATCGTGAAGAGGTTCTTGATCTCGAATTGATGGATCGGATCCATATCGCCGGCCGCTCTCTCGTCATCGTCGCCAGCGGAGCTGGCATTTAAAGATCACCAGCAGTGCTGGCATTGAACAGCGCCAGCTGTGCTGGCGCCTGAAAATTACTGGTCCCGCGGGGAACCTTTCACGCGATCCTGCACGTCAGGCACCACCCCAGCGACCCGCATCAGATTGACCACTCCGGCAGCAAAGCCAAGAAGGAAAAACACGATGAGACCCCAGGGCGAGGTCGATAGCAGATAGTCGAACCCCCAGCCGATGGCGGCGCCGACAGCAACCCCCGCGACCAGCTCGGATGATAAACGAAACCCGCGAGCCAGTGCCGAAGCTCGTGCCGATGCGTCCTGTTCCTGCCGTTCGTCAATGTTCGTCTTGGATTTCCGGGTGTCCTTCAGCGAGGATAACCGTTGGTCCAGACGTCCAAGTCTTGCGGAAAGCGCAGCATCGTCAGAGAGCGGTTTGCCGGGTGCTCCGTCATGATCTGATCCGCCGTTATGTGTGCCGTTCGCCATGGCTGTCGACACCCGAAAGGTGGTCAAAATGAAGGAAAAACGCGCCCCGCAAGCCTTAAAATCCGCGCGGACCATACTGACGGCATCGCACCAAGTCAAGATTGCCGAAAACTCTGTTAGGTCCTTGATTCATAGGAGTTTATTGGATCACACTCAACTTGATGCGCGGGATCGCCGCAGCGAAGTGCCGACGGTGTTGCAGTTGAGTTGTGCGGAATGTCCTCTTGTTCCGCGCTGATGGCTCTGTTGGGATGCGGACGCGGCGCGCTGCCGTGTTTCGTCGGAGCAACCATGTCACGTTCGATCGACTACTATTTCTCGTTTCAGTCGCCCTGGGCCTACATCGGGCACAAGGTCTTCCGCGATCTGGTAAGTGCCTATGATCTCAAGGTAAATCACAAACCTGTGGTGCTGCTCGACCTGTTTTCCGAGACCGGCGGTCTGCCCTTGATGAAGCGCCACCCGGTGCGGCAGCGCTACCGGATGGTGGAGTTGCAGCGCTGGCGCGACAAGCGCGGCCTGAATTTCCACCTGCAACCCAAGCATTGGCCGTTCAACGCCCGGCTGGCGGACGGCGTGGTGATCGCCGTTGTTGCCGCCGGCCACGACCCGGACGACTTTTTGCGCCGGGTCTATGCGGCGGTCTGGGAGGACCAGCTCAACCTTGCAGATGCGGACGTGGTGCGCCGATTGGCGGATGAAGCCGGACTGCCGGGCGGCGAATTGGTCGAGCGTTCGGCCAGTGATGCGGTGAGTGCCGCCTATGAGCAAAACCGGCAGGATGCTTTGATCGCCGATGTGTTCGGCTCGCCCGCCTACGTGCTCGACGGCGAAGTGTTCTGGGGGCAGGACCGGATCGAATTGCTGGCGGATGCGTTGAAAAGCGGACGCGCGCCGTATCGGCCGAAGCCCTGAAAAGACGCGGCACGCGTCTGATCGAACTGGAGGACGTGTATGGTGCTCGCGAACAGGCTTCATTGTTCATTGCTGATCTCGGCACTGTTCGGCGTTCTGAGCGTGTCGAACACAGCACACGCGCAATCGATGCCGGACACCGAGAACGGCCGCTATACGCTTGCGCCGGTCGCCGATGGCGTGTTGCGGCTCGACACCCGCACCGGCACGATGTCGACCTGCAACAACAAGCGGATCGGCTGGGCCTGCTACGCGATGCCTGACGAGCGCGAGGCGCTCGATACCGAAATCGGAAGGTTACAGAAGGACAATGCGGCGTTGCGCGCGCAACTGGCGCAGCGCGATTCGGCGCCGGGAAAAATCGAGGAGGCGCTGCCGAAGACCGATTCGCTGCGCAAGGACGCACCGAAGGATTCGTCGAAGAGTACGGAGAAATCCGCCAATTCCGAACGCAAGCTCGAACTCACCTTGCCGAGCGATCGCGACATCGAGCGGGCGATGAGCTTTCTTGAGCGTGCATGGCGGCGGCTCGTTGAGATGGCGGACCGGGTGCAGAAAGATGTCTCCGGCAAGATATGATTCACGCGGATCGCGTGTGCGTTTGGTAGACGCTCCGGACAAGCCATGATGGATGTGCTGACTTCGACCGTCTTGACGGTGCCGACGCGCGGGCAGGGATTTGTCGACCTGACAGATCAATCGCAATCGTTTGTCGATCGGGCCGGCGTCGGCGAGGGGGTGTTGACGCTGTTCTGCCGTCACACCTCGGCGACGCTGACGACTCCGGACAATGCCGATCCTGCGGTGCGGGTCGATCTCGCTACCGCGCTGGACCGGCTAGCGCCCGAGGACGGCGGCTGGACCCACGACACCGAAGGCTCCGACGATATGCCCGCGCACATCCGCACGATGCTGACGGCGGTGTCGCTTCAGGTTCCCGTCCTGAATGCGCGACTGGCGCTCGGCACGTGGCAGGCGATTTATCTGATCGAGCATCGTCGTCGGCCGCATCGGCGCGAGGTCGTGCTGCAAATCATAGGCAATCAAGTTATGGGCGCTCGCCGCTGAGCGGATCGTGCGCGCGATAATCCTGTTTTCGCGGATATTTTCGGTTCGTCTCGCGGGCGAAGGCAGTGGGATTTGCAGGCGCGCGTTAACTCCCTTGCATCGAAATGGAACAGGCCGCTTGCATGAAGTCATCGATCCGGGTGAGTATCGGCGCATGATCCGGTGCGTGCCTGACCGGCAACCAGTTGCTCAACCCATTGACATGACCTGAATGAACGCCATCGCCAGTACCCATCTCGTCATTGCTGACGATCATCCGATGTTTCGTGACGCGCTGCGACAAGCGGTCGCAAGCGTGGTCGCGTCAGTGCGGATTGACGAGGCGGGTTCGTTCGAAGAGCTAACCGAACTGCTCGGCAACGATTCCGAAGTCGATATGGTGCTGCTCGATCTGTCGATGCCGGGCATCAGCGGATTTTCCGGGTTGATCTATTTGCGGGCGCAGTATCCGGCGATTCCGGTGGTGATCGTGTCGGCAAGCGATGATCTCGCGACCATCAGGGGTTCGTTGGAGTTCGGCGCGTCTGGCTTCATTCCCAAGCGGTTCGGCGTCGAGACCTTGCGCGACGCGCTGGTGAAGGTGATGGCCGGCGATGTCTGGATTCCGCCGGATGTCGATCTGGAGGCGGCGGCCGATCCGGAGATGACGCGGTTGCGCGATCGGCTGGTGACGCTGACGCCGCAGCAGGTGCGCGTGCTGATGATGTTGTCGGAAGGATTGCTCAACAAGCAGATCGCCTACGAGCTTGGCGTTTCCGAAGCGACTATCAAGGCGCACGTTTCGGCCATCCTGCAAAAACTCGGCGTCGAAAGCCGCACCCAGGCGGTGATCGCCGCCGCCAAGATTTCCGGCGGGCAGTGGCGCACGGGCGACGTCGCGTCGCGCTGACGCTTATCCCGATTGCTGCAGATTTCTGCAAGCGGTTACTCCGCGGCCGCCATCTGCTGTGTGCGCCATTGTCCAAGCAGCGCCCTGAGTGAGGCGGGCTTCACCGGCTTGTTGAGGACGGCGATTTTCTCCTGGGACGCAGCGGTGCGGACATGTGGGCTGCGGTCGGCAGTGATCAGGATCGCCGGAATGTTGCGGCCGTACCTGCGGCGAATCTCGCGGATGGCGGCGATGCCATTTCCGCGGTCGAGGTGATAGTCGACCAGAAGGCCGGTGATCTTGTCGCCGCGCGAAGCGATCGCTTCGATCGCCGTTTCCGGATCGGCGGCGACCAGCACGTCGGCATCCCATGCGGTCAGCAAGGTTTTCATGCCGTCGAGAATGGCGAGGTCGTTTTCGATGCAGACGATCAGTGCGCCGCTCATCGAGCTTCGCGCCACCGGCGTGCTGCTGGTGACTACCGGTGTGTGGGTTGTTACCACCTGAGCGATCGGTACTGTCACGGCGAAAACGGTGCCGCCCGCACTGTTGGCGTCGAGCGCGATGCCGTGATTGAGCATCCGCGCCAGGCGCTCGACGATCGACAGCCCAAGCCCGAGACCGCGCGCGATCCGCGCGCCCTGTTCGAGGCGGTGAAACTCCTTGAATATCTCGCTGCGCTTGACCGCCGGGACGCCGACGCCGGTATCGTGGATGACGATTTGCAGCGATTGCCCGCGCCGCCGGCAGCCGACCAGCACGCGGCCTTGCAGGGTGTACTTGATCGCGTTGGAAATCAGGTTTTGCAATAGCCGCCGCAGCATCAGGCGGTCCGATTCCACCGGCAGCGAGCACGACACGAAGGTCAGGTTGATGCCCTTGGCGCGCGCGATCGGCGTGAACTCGATTTCCAGAGAGCGCATCAGGTCGCCGATCCGGAAGCTACCGATCGACGGCGTCATTGCGCCGGCATCGAGCCGGGAGATGTCCAGGAGCGCGCCGAGGATTTCCTCGATGGCTTCGAGTGAATCGTCGATGTTCTCCACCAGCCGGGCATCTTCGCCGCCGCTTTGGCGTTCGACCAGACTGGTTACGTAAAGGCGCGCGGCGTTGAGCGGTTGCAGAATGTCGTGGCTGGCGGCGGCGAGGAATCGCGTCTTCGACAGGTTGGCGTCTTCGGCGACGCTCTTGGCCTGCGCCAGTTCGGAATTGAGCCGCGTCAGTTCCTCGGTGCGCGCGCGGACGCGCCGCTCCAGCGAGGCATTGGCGCGCTCCAATGCCTCGGCGGCTTCGAAGCTGGGCGTGACATCGGAGAAGGTGATTACCAGGCCGGCATCCGGCATCCGATTTGCGCGAACCTCGATCACCATCTGGCGGTTCGGCAAGTGCTCGAGATAGGGCTCGCCTTCCTTGGTCCATGTGGCAAGCCGCACTTCGGTAAAGGTCTGGCGATCAGACGCAGCAGTGCTGGTTGCGCCGAGGAAATCTAGAATCTCCCGTAACGGAATGCCGATCTGGACGATATGCGACGGCAGGCCGAGGATTTCGCCGAACTGATGATTGGAGCAGATCAGTTGCAGGTCCGGATCGAATACGGCGATGCCCTGCCGCACATGGTTGAGTGCGGTCTGAAGAATTTCGCGATTGAAGTGCAGCGCGGCGTGAGAGTCGTCGAGTAGCTTCAATGCTGCCTTGGCCGAGAGCGTCCGCTTTCGCAGCAGCAGCGACAGTACCAGCCGTGATGAGGCCGCGCCGATCGACGATGCGATCAAATGTTCGGCGTGTTGCAGCAACTCGAATTCAGCGGGTGCCGACGGTTCGAGGCTGATGCGGCGGCTCGCGGCGAAGGTCTCGAAGGATTGTCGCGCGCGTTCGGGGCCGAGATATTGCGCCACCGTGCCGTGGATATCCTGCACCGTCACTGTGCTGCGCCAGCGCCGGAAGGTCGGCGCCATCGGCGCAAGCTCGCTCGGCACGAATAGATCAGCTTGCAGCCGCTCGATCGATGACGGCTGGCGCATCAATGAGAATGCGACATAGGCCAGAATGTTGAGCGAAAGGCTCCACAACACACCGTGCATCAGCGGCGGCAGTTCGGCGCCGAACAGCGCTTGCGGGCGAAGCGCTTCGATGCCGAATGGACCGTGCTGGATGAACAGCATGCCGACGGTGCTGCCGTCGATGAAACTCGGCAGGAATAGCGTATAGCTCCACACCGCGAAGCCGACCAGCATTCCGCCCATGGCGCCGCGAGCCGTGCCGCGCCGCCATATCAGGCCACCAAGGAACGAGGGCGCCAGTTGCGCGATTGCGGCGAACGACAACAGGCCGATCGCCGCCAGTTGCGCTGTGCCCAGCGCGCGGAAGTAGAGATACGCCATGATCATGATGGCGAAGATCGCAACGCGACGGATCTTCAGCACCAGCCGCCCGAAGTCCTTGTTGGCGATGTGCGGGTTGCGCGGCAGGATCAGCGGGATAAGGAGATCGTTGGACACCATGATCGCCAGCGCCACGCATTCCACGATCACCATCGCGGTCGCGGCTGACAACCCGCCGATGAAGACGATAATCGCGAGCAGCGGCGCCTTGCCCTCAACCGGCAGCGCCAGCACAAACATGTCGCTGTCGACCAGGCCGAACGGGAACGACACCAGGCCGGCGAGCGCGATGGGGATCACGAACAGGTTGATCGCGATGAGGTAGAGCGGAAACAGCCAACGCGCGCGATCGACTTCTTCGGGGTTTGAGTTCTCGACGACGCTAACGTGAAATTGGCGCGGCAGGAACATAATGGCGAAGAACGACAACAGCACCATCGTCAGGAAGTTGCCGATCGACGGCGTGTAGCTCATGGCCCGTACGGCTTCCGGCGTCTTCATCGCGCGCTCGAACAGTTCGATCGGGCCGAACATCCAGAACGTGACGAAAGCGCCGGCGGCGATGAAGGCGACCAGCTTGACGATGGACTCGGTCGCGACCGCCAGCATCAGGCCGTGCTGGTGTTCGGTGGCGTCGGATTGCCGGGTGCCGAACAGCACGGCGAACGTCGCCATCGCCAGCATCACCAGCAATGCGATATCGCCGACGATCGGCACGCTGGTGATGGCGTGGTCTTCGCCCATGATGGTTTCGAGCGACGAGCCCACGGCTTTCAACTGCAAGGCGATGTAGGGGACCGAGCCGATGATGGCGATGATGGCGACGGTTGCCGCCACCGCCTGGCTCTTGCCATAGCGCGCCGCGATGAAGTCGGCGGTGGAGGTGATGTTCTGCGATTTCGCCAGCTCGATCACACGCCGCAACAGCGGCGTGCAGAACGCGATCAGGATGATTGGCCCGATGTAGATCGCAAGGAAATCGACACTGTTGCGCGTCGCAAAGCCGACCGATCCGAAGAACGTCCACGACGTGCAGTAGATCGCCAGCGATAGCGGATAGATCAGGCCGGCGCCGCTGCGGCGGCGACGGCGCGATGGCCGATCGCCGTAATAGGCGACCAGGAACAGAAAGCCGATGTAGCAGAACGCGGCGGCGATCACGCCCCAATCGTGCAGCATCACGCGTGCCTCATCGCCAACCGGATTCTCCCTCGGTCCCGCGCTCTCGGGCGTGCGGGTGACCCGCTGAACTGTAGCGCCATTCCGCGTAGGGCGCATCGCGTCGCATTGCAATTGTCAATGCGGACGAATCAGGTTACACACGTATAAGTTGTATTACATTCCACAATTCTACCCGGAAGGTTGCGATGGCCGCACAGCTCCAAGCCGACGCCGCTGCTGTCTTCATTGTCGATGATGATCCCTCGGTGCGTGATGCCTTGAGCTTGCTGCTGCGGATCGAGGGGTTTGCGCCGCGGACTTTCGGCGACGCCGGCTCGTTTCTGGAAGCCTTTCGCCAGGGACAGCCGACTTGCGTGATCCTCGACGTCAACTTGCCGGACGAATCCGGCCTGCAGGTCTTGCGCGAAATGGCGACTGAGCGGACGCCGCCGCCGGTGGTGGTGATGTCCGGGCACGGCGATATTGCCACCGTCGTCGCGGCGATGAAGTTCGGCGCCACCGATTTCCTGCAAAAGCCGTTTGCGGCGAGCGCGATGGCCGATCGGGTGCGCGAGGCGGTGGCGGCCTATCGCCGAACCAGGGAAGAACATATCGAGGGACTGGCGGATTTTGCCGGGCGGCATCGGCTCACCGGTCGCGAACGCGACGTCCTGCAGCAGGTGGCGGAAGGCGCTTCGAACAAGGAGGCGGGCCGGCGATTGGGGATCAGTCCGCGTACCGTGGAAGTTCACCGCGCGCGGATCATGGACAAACTCGGCGCGAAGAACGCCGCCGACCTGATGCGCATTGTCATGTCGGAAGAAACCGGCAGGCGGCCGACCGCGTTGCTATCAGCGGCATCGGCTTAGAGGCTTTTGATGGAATCATTTATCGTCATGCGCGGACTTGATCCGCGCATCCATCTTTTGAAATGATGGATTGCCGGGTCAAGCCCGGCAACGACATTCCCGTCAAAACAAGAAACGCTATAGCGAAACGAAGCCGCTAAGTTATTCTGCGGCCAACGGTGCCGCGTGCAGCGGCAGGTCGAGCCGCTGCCAGACCTGCACCAGCGCTTCGGCGAGTTGATCGATCAGCACGTCGTCGTGATACGGCGATGGCGTGATGCGCAGCCGCTCGGTGCCCTTGGCGACGGTCGGATAGTTGATCGGCTGAATGTAGATGCCGTGCTCTCGAAGCAGGAGATCGCAAGCCTGCTTGCAGCGTTCGGGATTGCCGACGAACAACGGCACGATGTGCGTCGTGCTCGACATCACCGGAAGGCCGGCTGCATTGAGAACGGCCTTGGTGCGCGCGGCGCGCTCCTGATGCCGTTCGCGCTCCCAACTCGACGACTTCAAGTGCCGGATCGCCGCTGTCGCCGCCGCGCAAACGGCGGGAGGCAGCGAAGTGGTGAAAATGAAGCCCGGTGCGTAGGAGCGTACCGCGTCGATGATCTCCGCCTTTGCGGCGATGTAGCCGCCGAGGCAGCCGAAGGCTTTCGCCAGCGTGCCTTCCAGCACGTCGATGCGATGCATGACGCCGTCGCGCTCGGCGATGCCGCCGCCGCGCGGGCCGTACATGCCGACGGCATGGACTTCATCCACGTAGGTCATCGCGCCGTAGCGTTCCGCGAGATCGCAAATCTTCGCCAGCGGTGCGATGTCGCCGTCCATCGAATAGAGACTTTCGCAGACGATCAGCTTGTTGCGTTGCGGGCCCGCCGCGATCAGCAATTCCTCAAGATGCGCCACGTCGTTGTGGCGAAACACCTGACGTTCGCAACCGGATTGGCGGATACCCTCGATCATCGAGTTGTGGTTGAGCGCATCGGAGAGGATCAAGCAGTCGGGGATCAACTTGGCGAGGGTCGAAATGCCGGTCTGGTTCGACACGTAGCCGGAGGTGAACAGCAGCGCGGCTTCCTTGCCGTGCAGATCGGCGAGTTCGCGCTCAAGGCCGACGAGCGGATGATGATTGCCGGCGATGTTGCGGGTGCCGCCGGCGCCGGTGCCGACCCGGGTGGCGGTCTCCACCATAGCGCCGACGACTTTCGGATGCTGGCCCATGCCGAGATAGTCGTTGGAGCACCACATCACCACGGGGCGCTCGCCGTTCGGTGAGTGCCAGGTGGCGTGGGGGAAGCGGCCTGCGATACGTTCCAGGTCGGCGAACACGCGGTAACGCCGTTCATCATGGAGACGATTGACGGCGTCGCTGAAGAACTGATTGTAATTCATCGCAAAATCCGAACTCGACAAGACTGGGCCACGCCTTGGCACAGCTCTTCTTAGAGCTTTTCCAGGATCGCTGTCGAGCCGAAATAAGGTCTAAGAGACCGCGCGGCGGCTCTGCCGCAGGCGCAGTCTCGAGTTTGCGCTAGCGCAACGTCAGCTGGCGTTGAGGCACGATAGTCGTTCAGGTGGCCCGAAACCGCAGGATGCCGTCGGTATGCGGTTCGACCACTAGCCGTCCTTCGTTGAGCATGTAATTGACGTGTGCGATCAACTCGCCCGCAGCAAATCCGGTCTGATGGGCATCGAGCGGATATTTGTAAAACACCACCGGCACCAGTTCCGCAGATGTCTTCGGCGACTCGCGGCAGGCGGCGGCGATCATCCCGCAACGCTCTTCGTGATGGTCGGCGAGTTGCTTGATGCGGGTCTTCAGGCCGAAGAACGGCACGCCATGCCCGGGCAGCACCAGCGCGTCGTAGGGCAGGGTAGTGGTCAGGCTGGCGAGCGAGGCCAGATATTCGCCGAGCGAGTTCTGGTCGGGCTCAACCGCCCACACGCTAACGTTGGGTGAAATCTTGCTCAGCACCTGATCCGCCGACAGGAACAGCTTGTCGGCGGCGCAATACAGCATCACCTGATCGAGCGCGTGACCACCACCGGTGATGACCTTGAAGCGCCGGGTGCCGATCGAAATCTCGTCGCCATGCGAGATGCGGCGATACGAGGCGGGCAAGGTCGAAACCCGCTTGAGATAATCCTGGCCGCGGCCGAGCAGTTTGTCGGTAAGGCTTTCGTCCATGCCGTGGCGGCGGAAGAAAAGCCGCTGCGCTTCCTTGCGTTCCTCGGTGCCGCGGTTTTGGTGATAGACCGATTGTAGGTACTCGACCTGCGACATCACCAGCGGACAGTTGAAGCGCTCGACGATCCAGCCCGCGAGTCCGACGTGATCGGGATGCGAGTGGGTGACGATCAGCCGCGTGATGTTGAAGTTCTTCAGCGGCCCTTCGAACAGCGCCGTCCACGCTGCGATGGTTTCCTCGTTGCCGAAGCCGGAATCGATCATCGCCCAGCCATCACCGTCGGCGAGCAGATAGATGTTCACATGGTTGAGTTGGAACGGCAGCTTCTGGCGAAGCCAAAGAACACCCGGCCTGAGTTCGATAACCTCATTGGGGCCCGGCGGCGTTTCCCACGGATAGCGCAGGGTCTCTGCCAGACTCTGGAAGGCGGGTTCTCTGGATTTCATGGGGGGCGCTTGTGGTTTCATTCGTTCGGCTTAGCCAAACAATCGGCAGGGCGCCAGCCGAAAAACCACGGTCCAGACCCGCATTCGCGGGTCTGGACCTGGCGCCGGAAGTGGGCAAGGCGGTGAAGATGTACCGCCTGCGACGGCTGTTACTCGGCGGCCTGCGACGGCACGACCGCGGTGCGGACGTCGTCGAGTCTCGAACGGATGCCGAGCCGATCCAGCAATTCGGCGTCGCGGACGGTCTGCGGGTTCTTGGTGGTCAACAGCACGTCACCGATGAAGATCGAACTCGCGCCGGCGACGAAGCACAGTGCTTGCAATTCGTCGGTCATATATTGGCGGCCGGCCGAGAGCCGCACCACGCTCTTCGGCATCATGATCCGCGCCAAGGCGATCATCCGCACCAGCGCGATTGGGTCGGGGCGGTCAGCGGTGTCATTGACCGGCACGCCCTTGACCTTGTTCCACATGTTGATCGGCACGCTCTCCGGATGGCTCGGCAGGTTGGCCAACAGGATCAGCATGCCGATACGGTCGTCGACCTGTTCGCCCATGCCGATGATGCCGCCGCAGCAGATCTTCAGTCCGGCGTCGCGGGCGTGCGCCAGCGTATCGATGCGATCCTGCATCGTGCGCGTGGTGATGATGTGCCCGTAGAACTCGGGGGAGGTGTCGACGTTATGATTGTAGAAATCGAGCCCGGCGTCGCGCAGCCGCTGTGCCTGGTTGGGTGCCAGCATTCCGAGCGTGGCACAGGTCTCCATGCCGAGGTCCTTGACGGCGCTGACCATGTCGCAGACGCGGTCGAGGTCCTTGTCCTTCGGGTTGCGCCAGGCTGCCGCCATGCAGAAGCGGCTGGCGCCGTTCTCCTTGGCGCGGCGCGCGGTGTCCAGCACCGCTTGATGATCCATCAGTTTGGTGGCCTTCACGTCGGTGTCGTAGTGCGCGCTCTGCGAGCAGTAGCCGCAATCTTCCGGACAGCCGCCGGTCTTGATGCTGAGAAGACTCGCCGTTTCGATGTGGTTGGGATCGAAATGGGCGCGATGCACGTTCTGGGCCTGAAAAATCAGGTCCGAAAATGGCAGGTTGTAGATTGCTTCCGCTTCAGACCGGATCCAGTCGTGGCGTGGCTCGCCGAGCGCGACGACGTC
>JAFKKL010000392.1:0-589 GCA_017305595.1 Hyphomicrobiales bacterium
TGTCCACCGGCATTCGTTCTGTCGATCACGGAATCGAAACCGTCTTGTCGCGAGATGCCAATCCGTTCACGGATGCGCTCGCCTTTCGAGGACTTTCGCTGTTGCGCGAAGGACTGAGCGCCACACACGCCAATCCCTCCAGCATCGATGCCCGTCACCGCTGCCAGCTCGGTGTCTGGCTCGCAGGCACCAGCATCGGACGGGTTCGTTATGGCGCCAGTCATGGCCTCGGCCATCAACTCGGAGCTGTTGCGGGTGTCCCGCACGGCATGACGTCCTGCGTATTGCTGCCGGCCGTCCTCGCGTTCAACGCCCCTGTATCGGCACCTCAGCAGGCAGAACTTGCGTCCGTCTTCGGTAACAGCGGAGCATCCGCTGCCGAAGCCGTCCGCCAATTCATCGCGTCGCTCGGCCTACCGACGCGACTGTCACAACTTGGCGTCGACGAGAAGACACTGCCGCGCGTCGCGGAAACCGGACTTGGCAACGCCTTCGTCAAAGCCAATTTGCGACCGATCCAATCGGCTGACGATGTCATGGCGATTCTTCGTACCGCTTATTGAAGCGATACGAAGAATGTTTCGTCGAT
>JAFKKL010000392.1:642-3413 GCA_017305595.1 Hyphomicrobiales bacterium
TTGGACTCCTTCGGGCTTTTGACCCGGAAAACATAGAAATCGCGGAGCACGCGGCCATCTTCGCGAATACGTCCGTTCTTGGTCATGAAGTCGTTGATCGGAGTATCCTTCATTGCCTTCATGACAGCCGCAGAATCCGTCGTCCCCGCAGTCTTTATGGCCTTGAGGTAGTGCATAACGGTGCCGTAAACACCCGCCGGCACCATGTGCGGCATGACCTTGTTACGCTCGAAGAAGCGTTTCGACCAAGCCCGCGTCTCATCATTCATGTCCCAATAGAACGATTCCGTGACAAGCAATCCTTGGGCCGTATCGAGCCCGAGGCCATGGACGTCCGGAAGCAGCGTCAGGAGGCCGACCATCTGCTGTTTCGCGGTGAGGCCGAACTCCCGGCCCGCCTTCACCGCATTCTTGGTATCCTCGCCCGCATTGGCAAGCGCGACCACCTTGGCGCCCGAGGTTTGCGCTTGGAGAATATAGCTGGCGAAATCGGATGAATTCGCCGGATGCAAGACTTCGCCCAGCACCTTGCCGCCGGTGGCCTGAACGGCCTTGGAGGAATCGCGCGTCAGGGCTTTGCCAAACGCGTTATCCGATGAGATGAAAAACCAGCTATCGCCGCCGTTCTTCACCAGCGCCTTGCTGGTGCCGACCGTGAGCGCATACGTATCGTAGGTCCAGTGCACACTCGTCGGCGAACATGCCTTGCCGGTGAGATCGGAGCTTCCAGCTCCCGAATAGATCACGATCTTGTTGCGCTCGCGTGCAAGCTCCTGCACGGCAAACGCAACCGACGACACCGCAACATCGACGATCGCGGTCACACCGTCGACGTCGAGCCATTTGCGGGCAATGGTTGCGCCGATATCCGCCTTGTTCTGGTGATCCGCGGATACCACCTCGATCTTGCGTCCGAGTAAGGTGCCGCCGAAATCCTCGACCGCCATACGCGCGGCATCAACCGAGGTTGGACCGTCGATCGCGACGTAGGGACCGGATTGATCGTTGAGTATCCCGATCTTGATCGGCCCATTATCCGCGCCGACCGCCGGCGACATCATGAGCGCCATCAACGCGCTCACGTACAACGACTTGATGTAGCTCACCGCCATTTCCTTTGCTGTTACTTTAGGATTGAATCAGGTGTTATCGGATCGCAGCTTGATCAGCGCATCCGAACGACCGCTCTGGACGAGTTCGTTGCGTTGATTTCGAATCTCAAACTCACGATCGATGATGCCGGTCGATCCGCTTTTGGTCAGCCGCTTGCCCGTGATCGTCATGCGCACTCTGAGCGTATCCCCGACGTAAATCGGTCCCGCAAAACGCCAGCCATCGATCGACAACATGGCAATCACCGATTCCTCAAAAATTCCCCATCGGCTCATCGCCCCCGTTACCAGCGCGACACCGAACACGCCGCCGACGACACGCCGTCCGAACTGCGTCGTCTTGGCGTATTCCTCATCCGAATGCAGCGGATGCCAGTCGCCCGACAGCATGCAAAACATCGACAGATCGGTGTCCGTCACCGTGCGTCCGGGACTGTCGAAAACCTGCCCGACTTCGAAATCTTCATAGAACAGCGACATCAATTTTACCCCGGCACTACACCTGAGACGGTCGATTGCGGGCATCCCACGCCTTGTCGTTCGGCAGGGCACGCAATTTGTGACGTTCGATTTCCTGCTTTGCCGACGAGCGCGGCAACGCGTCCACGAACTCGACGTATCGCGGCACCTTGAAACGCGCGAGCCGCGCCGAACACCACGTCACAACTGTTTCCGCCGTGACGTTGCCTGCTTTCGCCTTGACGATGAAAACCTTGACCTCTTCCTCGCCAAGCTCAGCGGGGACACCGACGACTGCTGCCTCGGCGACACCCGGGCATTGACCCACGATCGCTTCGACCTCGTAAGCCGAAACATTTTCACCCCGGCATCGAAGCCAGTGTGCCTGTCGCCCGACGAAATGCAGGAATCCCTCTTCATCCACCCGGCCAAGGTCTCCGGTATGAAGCCAGAGGTTTGACCAGCACTCGAGGGTCCGTTGCGGATCGTTGTGATAACGGAGCATGAACGTGTAAGGCAGCCTGGGACGCAGCAGGATCTCCCCCACCTCGCCGTGCGGCTTCTCCTGATCGAATCCGTCGACAACCCGGAAATCCGCCCAGCGCCCCGGCTCCCCGTGCGCGTCAGGCCGTGCGCTGCTGGGCTTGGTGTAGGCAATCAGCACCCCGCCCGCCTCCGTCAACGAATAGAGGTTCACCATTGTCACGCCGAACCTGCGGGAAAACGTCGACGCCACATCGGGCGGAACCTGTCCGGTGACGCCCACCGAAGCACGAACGCGATGATCGCGATCCGCCGCATTCTCCGGCTGCTGCGACAACACCGTCACCATGGTGCCGACCGGATCGATCAACGTCGCGCCCCTCGACCTGGCCCGTGACCAGAAGCGCGTGGCACTGAACCGCCGCTCCAGCGTGGTTGGAATGTCGGTTACCAGCGGCCCCATGATGCCAAGCATGGTGCCGCCGACATGAAACAGCGGCAGCACGGAATACTGATGATCGTCGGCCGTCACATCAAAGGCGTCGCGAAACCGGTAGCCAGCGGCAAGGAACGCAAAGTGCGGCATCACCACGCCTTTGGGCCGGCCCGTCGTACCGCCGGTATAGATGATGACACCCGGGTCTTGCGGTGCGACCTCGACCTGCGGCAGATCTCCGCCTGCCCCGATGAAGTCGCTCCAACGCTGGAAGCCGGCGA
>JAFKKL010000075.1 GCA_017305595.1 Hyphomicrobiales bacterium
CGCCGACCTTGTTCGGATCGGCAGCCTGCACTCCGGCAACCGGAAGCATGATTGCCGCGACCGTCAGTGCGACACCCAGCATATCTCGACGCAGTAAACCTGCCATTTCGCAACCTCCCCCTTCGGATCAGCATCCCTTGATGCTTGTTGTTCAGATCATGTTACCTCGATTATGCGCAAAGACTTTTCGATTTGAAGCATTATTTTCGTCTAAGGGCCGCGCGATTTTGCTACACATCTCGCGTTGCGAGATATTGTGCCCGGCAAACTTAGGCCGATGGCAGCGCCACCCGCAGAAAAGCGTCACGCAGCGGTTGGCCTTGCAATCCCGTGCCGAGAAGCAGCGACAGCAGCAACCGGGCCTTCAGACCACCCAGCGCGCCAGCCGGAATGAGGCCCCGCCCGAGCAGATCGGTTTCCGAACCGGGAAAGCCGTAGGTCTTGGCGAACACCGGCCCCGAGGCGACGCGTGAGCTGAGGACGACGGGGAAGATTTCCGCGAGGCTTGCGAGCGCGTCGACCATCGCGGCAGGAACGTGGCCGACGCCCATCGCCTCGATGACGAGCCCGCGATAGCCGAGTGCCGGCAAACCCGCGAGCATCCGGCCGTCGTCGCCGAGAGTCGCCGTGATCAGCGCGACCGGCTGATCCGTTCCGGCGTCGCCGCCCGCGATAACGCTGCTGCGCGTGACCCGCAGGTTGATCCGCGCCGCGCCTTCGATGACGTCGCCAAGCGGCCCGCCAGAAAGCGACGCGAATGTCGAAGGCAAAAACGTACTCGCCTTCTGCACAAAGCGCGCGGCGTGAATGGTCTCGTTCAAAACCACCAGCGTTCCGAGTCCGCGCGCCGCGAGCGATGTGGCGACGACGGCACTGGCGAGAAGATTGGCCGGTCCATCCGCCCCCGGGGCTTCCGCGCCGCGCATCGCGCCGGTGACGATCACTGGCTTGTCGCCGCCGACGAGGCAATCGAGCACGAATGCCGTTTCTTCGATGGTGTCGGTGCCCTGAACCACGATCGCGCCAGCGATATCACCAGCCAGTCTCTCATTCAGAAGCCGTGCGACCTCACGCAGATGCGCGAAGGTGAGCGACGGTCCGGGCAGACGGAACGGTGAAATCGCCTCGACCTCCGCCACCTCCGCCAGCGCAGGCACGGCGCGCACGAGGTCCGCTCCGGTCAATGTCGGCACGATGCCGGGACCCGCACCCGATGTCATCGTGATCGTTCCGCCCAGCGAGACGAGCAAAATTTTGGGTTGCCCCGCCGAAACCACCGCCATTTTCATTCGCTCCCGATCCGCAAATCACGCCAATGGGAGCGACGGCTGTCACATCGCACCCATTGTCTTATAGCGGTTTCAGGCAGGCATGATAGTCGCGAGCGTCAAGACACCACAGGAAGCACATCGATGTCGTAGCCGTGCGTCAGTGAGCGCTTAAGCACCGGATCGTGCAACTCCATCTCGAAGCGCGCGGCGAAGCGGATGCCGCCGATGGCACCGGGCGTGCCGCAAAACATCAGCGTGCCGGCCGGCAACGTATCGGCGTTGGCATATTTGCGGATCAGATCGCGCGGCGTACGCAGGCTCGACACCGCGCTCTCCTGATAAAGTACGCGTTGGCCATCGATGTTGGCCCAGGAGCGCAGCACCAGATCGTCCCAATGGCCTTCAATCTCAGCGTACGACCAGAGCTGCCGCCCAACCGGCTTGCCGCAAAGCTGCTTCGACAACGCGATACCGAAAGTTTCCGCTTTGCGATCGGTATGATCGGAGCCGATCCCGATCCACAAGCCGTCCGCCAGCGCGATCACCACCGGCTCGACTTCGCCCGAACTATCGGGCCCGAGCACGACAAGCTTGTCGGCCTGGGTCAACGTCTGCGCCGCGACACGATAGTAGAGCGGCGTGGTCGAAGGCCGCGGCACACCAATGGCGGCCAATTCCTCGATATGATGCTCGATCGCCGCGACGTCACGCCCCGCCCACCCGGCGATCACCAACGTATCGATCGAAAATCCGATCCGGTCGGTCCCATTCTTTGTGATACGATCAAACTGCAACATCTTCGGTCCTCGGTGATCCTGCTTGTTCTGAAATTTCACCGCGCTCGATCTGCAAAGTGCGGTCGGCAATCGCATCGAGCAGCGCGGGCGTGGATTCGGTGATGAGCAGCGCCAATTCGGGGCGATGCTTGCGCAACTCGCCCAGTGTGCGCGCATAATCCAGCGCCAGCGCCGGCGCAAGCCCCTGGAACGGTTCGTCGAGCAGCAGCACCTTGCGCGCGACCATCAGAGCGCGACCAAGGGCGACCATCTTGCCCTGGCCGCCAGAGACACCACCGCCCGGCCGCTTGCGCAGATCGCGCAACTGCGGAAGGAAGGTGTAGATCTCCTCAAGCCGGCCGTTCAACTCACCCTTGCCGAGATTGAGGGCGAGGCCCGGTAGCCGGATATTTTCCTCAATGGTCATCTCCGGAACCAGCCGACGATCTTCGGGCGCATAGCCGATGCCCGCCCGCGCCCGGAAATGCGCCGGATGCTTGCGAAGGTCGTCGCGATCGAGCCGGATATCGCCACCGTCAACGGCAAGCAGCCCCATGATCGCCCGCAGCGTCGTGGTTTTTCCGGCGCCGTTGCGGCCGATCAGGATCGTGGTCTTGCGTTCGATGATTTCGCAACTCACGCCGCGCAGCACGCGGACGCCTTCGATCGAGACTTGGACCTTGTCGAGAACGAGCGTCATGCGACACCTACGACATTCTTCAGGACGCGCTCGTCCTTGAATACCTCATCGGGATGACCCTGCGCCATGACGGTTCCAGCATTCCAGACCAGCACGCGATTGGCGTAGCGCGCCACCACATCCATGTCATGTTCGACGAACAGCGCGGTGATGTTACGGGTCCGCAGCGCGCTCATCAGCGCTTCCATCAGCGAGAAGCGCTCCAGCGTGCTGACGCCGCTGGTCGGCTCGTCCAGCAGCAGCAAGCGAGGCTTTAGCGCCAGCGCCACCGCGATATCAAGCAGCTTGCGATGGCCTTCGGGCAAAGTGCGGCTGACGCGGTTCTTGTCGTCGCGCAGACCGACCAGATCGAGCAGCGCGGTCGCCTCCTCGCGCCGGGCGGGCTCTGCCAGCGGACGCACCATGGTCCAAAGACCGTCCTTGGCCGCAAGCGCCAACATCATGTTGTCGAGCACGCTCTGATCGGAGAAGAGCTGCGGGATCTGGAAGGCGCGCGCGACGCCACGGCGGGTGATCGCGCGCGGGGTCAAGCCGGTGATGGCGCGGCCATCGAGATGAATGCTGCCCGACTTCGGCCGCACGTAACCCGTACACAAATTGAGCAAGGTGGTCTTGCCCGACCCGTTCGGGCCGATCACGGCGAGAAACTCGCCTTCATTGATGTCGAGGCTAACACCGTCGGCCGCCTTCACGCCGTTGAATTCGACGTGGAGATCCCTCACCTGCAGGATGGATGCACTCATTTCGCCGAGACCTCGCTGCGGGTGAGAAGGCCGTACAAGCCCTTCGGCAGGAACATGATGACGCCAATCAGCGCCGCGCCGACGATCAGATTCCACGCATCGGTGAAGGCCGCCGCCTCGGTGTGAAGCAGTTCAAGGAAGAATGCGCCGATGAAAGCGCCCGGCACGCCGCCGATCCCGCCGAGTACCGCGACAAGAACGAGATGCCCCGACGCAGTCCAGAACGCGAAGTCCGGCACAACGCGCCCGATGGCAAATCCCGCAATCGCACCACCTAGCCCAGCCAGTACCGCCGACACGACATAAGCGACGAGCAACACGGCCCACACCGGTACACCGAGATACTCGAGACGTACCTCATTGGTATGGACCGCCGACAACGCGTGGCCGAGCGGACTGTCGAGATAGCGATGGACCGCAAGCCCAACCACCACCATCAGCGCGACGCTGCCGTAGAATAGCACGGCCTTGAAGGTCGGCTCGCTGAGCACAATTCCAAATACGGTAGGAACGGGAATGGTCATGCCGTCGGTGCCGCCGGTGACGCCATAGAGTTTGGCGAACAGCGCGTAGAACACCATCGACACCGCGAGATTGAGCATCGCGAAGAAGATCGCGCGATAACGAATGAGAAACGCGCCGACCACCGCACCCGCGAGCCCAGTGATCACAACCGAGAGCACCAGCAGCAGACCGAAATCGGCGATGCCGGCGCGCGCGAGAAACGCGACGCCATAGGCACTTGCCGCAACAAACATCGCGTGCCCGATTGAAATCATGCCGGCGCGAAGCAGCACTGCGACGCCGAGCGCGGCCAAGCCCTTCGCAACGGCCATGGTCAGCACGAATTGCAGCCACGGCGCGGCCATCGGGGCCGCGACGATGGCGAGGATCGCAACAATGAGAAGTATCGCCCGCATCAGATCCTCCGCGTCGTGATAGCGCCGAACAGGCCGTAGGGGCGCACCAGCAGGACGATCAGCATCGCCGCATAGGGCGCAACGGCGTCGAGCGACGGCACGAAGTAGATCGCCAGCACACGCGCAAGCGCGACAATCAGGGCGGCGAGCGCAGCCCCCTCGATCTGCCCCAGTCCGCCGATAGCCGCGACTGCAAAGGCCAGCACCATCGTATCCGCGCCGAGGCCCGGCGCCACGCCCGACGTCGGTACAGCCAGTGCGCCACCGAGCGCTGCCAGGAATACACCGAGCGAAAAAGCAAAAATGAAAATCTTGTTGGTGTCGACGCCGATGGATTGTGCCATCTCGCGATCCGCGACGACGGCGGTGACAAGCCGTCCGAGCCGGCTGTGTTTGATCAAGAGTCGCAAGCCGAACACGACAATGACGGCCATCGCGACCAGAAACATCTGATAGTTGAGATAGACCACGCCGCCGATACTGGAACTGCCCATCAGGCGCATCGGCGTATCTTCGTAAAACGACTGCACTCCGAAGACCATGCGTTGCAGGTCTTCAAGGATCAGGAACAGACCGAACGTGATCAGAATCTGAACCGCTTCGGACTTGCCATAGGTCCAGCGGATCAGTGTGCTTTCGATCAGCGGGCCAAGCACCACTGCCACCAGCGCCGCGCTGAACAACAGCGCAACGAAGGACAGGTATGGATTCAGATGCCGACTGACGATGAAGGCGCAGATCGACGCCGCTACATAGGCACCGATTGAATAGAAGCTGCCATGCGCGACGTTCAACACGCGCAACACATTGAAAACCAGCGTCAATCCCACCGCCGCAAAGAAAATCAACGCGGCGCTGGACAGCGTATCGAGCACCAGCGGAATGATGGCATTCATCGTCCGTTCCCCCGCCAGCAACGCCTCCCACAGAGTTTCTGTGGGAGGCGCGCGGGCCTGTGGTTTTCAGCCTGTCGGGCTTACTTGTAGCTGCCGGGCTTCGGCAGCGACGCCGCAAACTCCGGCTTGAGCGTCGAGATCCAGGCAATCGGATCTTGCCCTTCTTTCGGCATCAGAGCGTCGCCCTTGTAGCGGACCATGTCGCCGATCACCGGGAAGCTCTGCGTCGGCGACTTTACGGTGACGCCGACGATCTGATCGACAAGGCCATCATTGTCGGCGCGAGTCACGCTCTTGCCGGTCAGCGTCGTCACGGTGCTGCCCTTCATGGCTTCGGCAAGCTCTGCGCGGCTCGGCCACTTGCCGCCGTTCTTCTTCATCGCGCTCTCGTAGGCGGCCTTCACATAGAGAATGGTGTTAGCCATCTTGATCGACGGAAATACCGGATATTCGCCGAATTTCGCCTTATAGGCTTCCGCGAACTTCTTGGTTTCCGGGTTAGCTGCGGCATCCGGGGACATCCACCAACCGTCGCCGAGCACGCCGACGATGACGCCGTCAGGCAGCGACACACGCTGAAGCACGGTTTCGCCGAGGGCGAGGATCACCTGGCTCGAGGTGAACAGGCCGCGCGGCTGCGCCTGCCGCACGAAATTCTCAAGGTCGGCACCCCACAGATTGGAGAACACGACATCGGGCCGCGCCGTGGTCAGGCGCGAAATCTCGGTCTGATAGTTCGGTGAGCCGAGCTTCGGGAACAGTTCAGCAACGATCTGAATATCCGGCTTCAGGGCATGCAGCGCGGCCTTGAAGATCTTCGCGGCATCATGACCGAACGCATAATCCGGATTGATGATGGCGACCGTCTTCACGTCCGGCTTCTTCGCCAGCAGATACACCGCATAGGCGACGAATTCAGGAACGGTATTGCCGTTGGGGCGGAACACATACTTGCTCTTGCCGTCCTGCAAAAGCTGATGGGTATCGCAGTTCCATCCGACGGTCGGCACTTCTAGCTGTTCAGCGATCGGCGCCAGCGCCAGACAGTTCGCACTCGACAGCGCTGCCAGCATCACCTGGTTCTTCGGCTCGGCAGCGAGACGACGATATTCAGTGATGACGCCCTGCGCACCCTGCGCTTCGTCGACATAGGTCGGCGCAATCTTGACGCCACCGATGCCGCCCGCCGCGTTGATCTGATCGATCATCAGGTCAGCCGCGTTCTTGCCCGGCATGCCGTAAGCCGCTGCGGGTCCCGACGTGAAGGTGAAAATACCAAGACCGAGCGACGCAGGCTTGTCCTGAGCGAAAGCAGGCATCGCCGCGCCGAGGCAACCCACGAGCGCGAACGCAGATAGAGCCGTTTTGAACTTCATCACATTTCCCCTCTCGAAGTCATTTCGATTGTTTTTGGAAGGTCGCGTTGATCGATCCGGTGATTACACCGGATCGAAATAGTGAATCTCCATGAGCATGCAGCCGTTGACCGACTTGAACGGGCCATGCGGCGCGTGCGGCGGACGGCAGGCATAGGTGTTCGGCGGAAAACTCTTGCCGCCCTCGCCGTTGGCGTCGTTGCCGACGATTAGATCGCCGGAGACGAGATACACTTCCTCCCAATACTCGTGGGAAAATGGTGCTGTCGTATAGACACCGGGCGCGAAGCGCAGCAGCCGCGTGCGGGTGCCACGACGATTCTGCTCGTCGAGCGCGCCCGACAGGATCTTCTGCTGGATGCCGGCCGGATAGCCCGCAGGGGTTTCCCAGCCGCTGTTCATGTCGAGCGTATGGAACTCATCGTGCTTCTTGTTCACAGCCATCGGTTTGCTCCTTGAATTTGAAAATCAGGCGGCCTTGCCCGGCACGGCGGAGATGCCATCCAGGTCGTACGAGTCGAGCATGCGTTGAACCAGCGCATCGGATCCGGCCCAGTCATAGGTGCGGTAGGAGTGGCCCTTGGTCACGAAGGTCGCGCCGGCGTAGAACATCTCGTACTGCTGGTGACGCGAACCGAATTCGGAGCCGACAGCATCCCAAGCCAACTTGTAGAATTTCACGCGATCGTGGGAGTTTGCCTTCGGCGACTGCTGGGTCTTGCCGATCAGCTCCGCGATCTCCGGATTACCGAAATCGGCGATCGAGGACGGCAGCATGATCATGCCGCCGCCGGCGAGTTCACGCAGCGTCGAAAGGACGTGCCCATAAAGCTGCTGTGTCAGCACCTGTGCCGCATAAAGCGTATGCCGGTGCGGAATGAAGTAAGGGCCGACCTGCGAGCCTTTTGCTTCCATCGCCGCGACCAGCGCATCCACCATTCCGGTTTCGGCAGCGAGCTGCCCCAGCATCTCGCGCACCTGCGGGAACTGGGTGACGCCGTTCATTTCGGCAGTACGATGCGCAAGTCCGGTCAGGAACTTCAGCTTCACGCTGAGACGCACCATCGCCTGATAATTCTGGTAGACATGGCAGGGCGTCGCATGGAACTGCTTCTGGCACATCTCCACATTGCCTTCGATGAAGACGCGATCCCACGGCACCTTCACGTCGTCGAAGTAAAGCACCGAGTCATTCTCGTCGAAGCGGCTCGACAGCGGATTGTCGAACACCGACACCGCCGCGTCCTCGTAGGACTTGCGCGACAGCATCTTCAGACCCTTCGTGTTCATCGGGATCGCGAAGGACATCGCATAGCGTTCCTCACCGGGGCGCATCGGTTGGATGGTGGTGACGAATACCTCGTCGGCAACGACGCCGCCGGTTGCCAGCATCTTGGCGCCGCGCACCGTGATGCCCTCTGCATCCTGATCGACCACGCCGGCGGTCAGGAACGGATCGGCCTGCTCGGCGGCGCCCTTGGAGCGATCCGCCTGCGGATTGATGATGACGTAAGTGAGATAGAGATCGTTATCGCGCGCGTAGCGGTAGTAAGAGGCTAACGCGTCGGCGCGCTTCGGATCATAGGCACTGAACACGTCGAGGCCCATATACATGCCGGCGATGCAGGATGCGACGTGATCCGGCGCACGGCCCATAAAGCCGGCATGGAGCGAAGCCCAGGCCTCCAGCGCCTTGCGGCGCTGAACCAGTTCGGCATAGGAAGCCGGCAACTGCCATATACGATTGGCGCGACCACCGCCGTATTCGAACGTCATCAGTTCGCGATTGTCCGGCGCGCTGGCGAAATCGAACAGCGACGACATCGACGTCGCCACATTACGAAATGCGTGATGCTTAGTGACATCATGCACGACGTCGCCGTTGATGTAGATGGAACGGCCATCGTTCAAGCTCGACAGGTATTGCTTGGCAGATCGCATCGGGTGTTCTCCAGCGTGAAAGTTGAATGTCCGGATTTCGGTCAGTAGTGGATAGGAAGCGGCCACTCGGGTTCGCGCTCGGTCTCATCGACCAGATCGCGATAGCGGCCACGGAAGAAAATCAGCGGCATCGGCGTGTTCGGATGGGTGGCGTGGCGAACGACACGCACCACGAAGATCACGTGATCGCCGCCGTCATAATTGGCGTAAGGCTCGCACTCGAAGTGGGCGAGCGCCCCGGAGATCAGCGGCGCCTCGGCGTGCCCCACCGTGGTTTTCACCTGATCCCATTTGTTCGACAGCGCACGGGCGAATCTATTCGAGATGCCTTCCTGCTCGCGAGCCAGCACGTTGATGGCAAACCCCTTGGCTTCGAGCATTGCGGGCAGGCTGAGGGCCTTGCGATCGACACTGAACAAAACGAGAGGCGGATCGACGGAAACGGAATTGAACGAACTCATCGTCATGCCGACAAGATCGCCGCCTTTGCCGCGCGCCGTGACCACTGCAACGCCGGTGGCAAATTCTCCAAGTGAGCGCCTGAATTCGCGATCCTGCATGAATGACGCCGTTGACGTTCCCGATCGTTGGATTATCTTTCTAGAATAGCTTTGTTGTAAAGCTAATTTGCGTAGTGTCAACGACGAGTTAGAGAAATTATGTTTCGCGGACGTCGACGCGACTCATGGTAGGTTGTAAAATTCGAGAAAAATGAGGGACTTACAGTGGATTCCCCGTTGCTGACGACATCGCGCCCCGAACTCCTGGATGACAGCGGCGATCAGACTTTCCGGGAATTGCTGTACGCTTACTTCGCGTTTGGGCGCAGCCTCGATGCCGCGCGAGCGAAATTCGCCGGCTATGCCGACCTCTCGACGACGCAGTATCTGATCCTGATCGCCGTGATGCATTCGCGACAGGACGAGCCGTTGGGAATCAACCAGCTTGCCGAGCGCCTGTATCTTAGCGGTGCGTTTGTCACCATCGAAGTCAACAAGTTGGTATCAGACGGACTGATCGAGAAGACCACGCATGCAGGCGATCGCCGTCGCGTCCAACTCGCGGTGACGCCGGCCGGCATTGAACGATTGACGCGGCTAGCGGCGTTCCAGCGTCCGGTTAACGACGCGCTGTTCAAAACGCTTTCGCGCGACGAGTTCAAGCAGTTGCTGCAACTGCTCAACCGTCTCGCCACCGACGGCGATCAGGCGATTAAACTCGCCTCGCATATCGAAAGAACACTACACCCAGGTGATAACGAACCGATGTCCACAACGACACGCGGCCGCAAACGCAGCATTGGACGATCCCGCTAAAGCGCTGCTGTTCCCTTACATCCGACAACCGCCCAGCCTGCTGTGGCTTGATCATCTTGATCATCTTGGAGCTCAAATAGCGCCGTCGCCAAACGCCTGCGTCCCCGCCAGCGAGGAACACCTCCCCCGCTCACACGTTCATTGGAAATTGCGTTCATATTGACAGGATCAGTATTTAGAACGCGAATAAAACGTCGGCGTATTTGATCCGTCCGCTCAGCAGACGAGCATGACAAGGAATCAACGCGCCGATCGACCGATGCGACGCAATCGCTTCGGTGGAACCAAGAAGTCATAGGGACGGGGAAACGTCTTGAACGGTTACCTTGCTTGGGATGAGACGGCTGCGCGCAACGTCATCAATGCGTTGAAAGCGAAGCCCGGTGCATTGCTTCCAGTGCTGCACGAACTCCAGGAGACGTTTGGTTACATCGCTCCCGATGCGGAACCCGTGATCGCCGAGGCGCTAAACATCTCGCGGGCGGAGGTTCACGGCGTCGTGACGTTCTATGCCGATTTCCGCACCACGCCGCCGCCTGCCCACCAACTGAAACTATGCCGCGCCGAAGCCTGCCAGGCCATGGGCGCGGATCGATTGGCTGAGCGTGCCACCGCCCGCCTCGGCATCGGCATGGGCGAATCCTCCGCGGACCATCGCGTCTGTCTCGAACCGGTTTATTGCCTTGGCCTGTGTACCGTGGCGCCGTCAGCAATGCTCGATGACCGCATCGTCGGTCGGCTCGACGAGCGCAAGCTCGACGCCTTGCTTGCCGAGGTGGAGCGATGAGCCTGCAAGTCTACATTCCCGCGGATGCCGCCGCTGTCGCGCTCGATGCCGATAGCGTCGCGACGGCGCTGCAAGCCGCCGCCGTACGGCGTGGTGTCGATATCACGATCACGCGCACCGGATCGCGCGGTCTGCATTGGCTGGAACCGCTGCTTGAAGTGGCGACATCCAGAGGACGCGTTGGCTACGGTCCCGTCAGCGTATCCGACGTCGAGGCCATCCTGGTGGCCGCACTCAACGGCAGCGCACACCCGCTCTGCATTGGCATCGTCGACGACCTGCCATTCCTGAAGCGGCAAAGCCGCCTCACCTTCGCTCGCTGCGGCATCGTCGATCCGCGCTCGCTTGACGATTACGTCGCCCACGACGGTTACAAAGGCCTCACGCGCGCGCTTGAGATCGGTGCGGCCGCGACCATCACTACGGTGACGACATCGGGCCTGCGCGGGCGCGGCGGCGCGGGATTCCCGACCGGAATCAAATGGGACACGGTGGCGAAAACCGACGCCGCGCAGAAATACATCGTCTGCAACGCCGACGAAGGCGACAGCGGCACTTTCGCCGACCGCATGATCATGGAAGGCGATCCGTTCGTCCTGATCGAAGGCATGACCATCGCCGGTATCGCAACCGGCGCGACGCAGGGCTACATCTACGTCCGCTCCGAATATCCGCATGCCATCGCGACGCTCAATGCCGCGATCCTCGCCGCGCGGCGAGGCAACAAACTCGGCCGCAACGTGGTCGGCTCCTCGCATCATTTCGACCTTGATGTCCGGGTCGGTGCCGGCGCCTATGTCTGCGGCGAGGAAACCGCCTTGCTCGACAGTCTCGAAGGCAAACGGGGCACGGTGCGCGCCAAGCCGCCGCTGCCCGCACACAAAGGCCTGTTCGGTTGCCCGACCGTGATCAACAACGTCCTGTCGCTCGCAACCGTGCCGATCATTCTCGACAAAGGCGCGGAATTCTATCGCGATTTCGGCATGGGACGTTCACGCGGTACCATGCCGATTCAGTTGGCCGGCAACATCAAGCACAGCGGACTGTTCGAGATCGCCTTCGGCATCACGCTCGGCGAACTGGTGGACAACATCGGCGGCGGCACTCTGAGCGGACGACCCGTGCGGGCGGTGCAGGTCGGCGGCCCACTCGGGGCATATTTTCCGCGCGAACTGTTCGATACGCCGTTCGACTATGAGGCGTTCACCGCGCGCGACGGGCTGATCGGCCATGGCGGCATCGTGGTGTTCGACGACACCGTCGATATGGCGAAGCAGGCACGTTTCGCGATGGAGTTCTGCGCCGTCGAATCCTGCGGCAAGTGCACACCCTGCCGGGTCGGCTCGACACGCGGCGTCGAGGTGATCGACCGCATCATCAAGGATGACGGTCGCCTCGCCAACATCGAACTGCTGAAAGACCTCTGCAACACGCTGAAATTCGGCTCGCTGTGCGCACTCGGCGGCTTCACGCCCTATCCGGTGATGAGCGCCATCACGCATTTCCCTGAAGACTTCGGCATCACGCCGCCGAGTCGACAGGCCGCGGAATAAGGAAACGATCATGTCGCTGGTCAACGAGATCGACTACGGCACGCCCCGCTCCCTCTCGACGGAGATGGTGACCCTGACCATCGACGGACGCAGCGTCAGCGTACCTGCCGGCACTTCGATCATGCGCGCGGCGATGGACGCCGGTGTCGAAATTCCAAAACTGTGCGCCACCGACATGCTCGACGCATTCGGTTCCTGCCGGCTTTGCCTGATCGAGATCGAAGGCCGCGCGGGCACACCGGCGTCCTGCACCACGCCGGTCGCCGAGGGGCTCGTGGTTGCGACCACGTCGGAGCGGCTCGACCGGCTGCGCAAGGGCGTGATGGAGCTTTACGTTTCCGATCATCCCGTCGCCTCGCTTGATCCTTGCCAGCAGGATGACGTCGAACTGCTAGACGTCGCCGCGCAGGTGGGCCTGACAGAAAACCGTTACGGCTTCGACAGCACGCGCCACCGCAACACCGGGCTCGACGTCTCCAATCCGTACTTCATGTACGACCCGGAGAAATGCATCGTCTGTTCGCGCTGTGTGCGCGCCTGCAACGATGTGCAGGGCACCTTTGCGCTGACCATCACCGGACGAGGCTTCGACTCGGTGATGGCAGCCGGTTCCGATCAATCCTTCCTCGAATCCGATTGCGTCTCCTGCGGCGCCTGCGTACAGGCCTGCCCGACCGGCTCGCTGATCGAAAAGGCGGTCGTCGAACAAGGCAAGCCCGACCGCTCCGTGATCACCACCTGCGCCTATTGCGGCGTCGGCTGTTCTTTCAAGGCCGAAATGAAGGGCGACCAATTGGTACGCATGGTGCCCTACAAAGGCGGCGCGGCCAATCACGGCCATTCCTGCGTCAAGGGCCGCTTCGCCTGGGGCTATGCCAACCACAAGGAACGCATCCTCAACCCGATGATCCGCAAGTCCACCAGCGATCCGTGGCAGGAAGTGAGCTGGGAGGAAGCGATCGCCTACACGGCGTCGGAATTCAAACGCATACAGGCGAAATATGGCGTCGGCGCCATCGGCGGCCTCACCTCGTCGCGCTGCACCGACGAGGAAACCTTTCTGGTACAGAAGCTGGTCCGCGCCGGCTTCGGCAACAACAACGTCGATACTTGTGCACGTGTCTGCCACTCACCCACCGGCTATGGCCTCGGCCTGACCTTCGGCACCTCGGCCGGTACGCAGGATTTCGACTCGGTCGAACAGACCGACGTCATGTTGCTGGTCGGCGCCAATCCGAGCGACGCGCATCCGGTGTTTGCCTCACGCATGAAGCAACGGCTGCGTCAGGGCGCGAAGATCATCGTCATCGATCCACGTAAGACACAACTCGTTCGCACGCCGCATATCGAGGCGTCGTTTCACCTGCCTACCCTGCCCGGTACCAATGTCGCGATCCTCACCGCGCTTGCACATGTTATCGTCACCGAAGGACTCTGCGACGAGGAATTCATCCGCACGCGCTGCGACTGGGATGCGTTCCAGGACTGGGCGGCGTTCGTCGCCGAGCCGCGCAACAGCCCCGAGGCGCTGGCCGAGGCGATCGGCGTACCGGCCGCCGATATTCGCGGCGCGGCACGGCTCTACGCGACCGGCGGCAACGGTGCGATCTATTACGGCCTCGGCGTCACCGAACACAGCCAGGGCTCCACGGCGGTAATGGCGATCGCCAATCTGGCGATGGCGACCGGCAACATCGGCAAGCCCGGCGTCGGCGTCAATCCGCTACGCGGCCAGAACAACGTGCAAGGCTCATGCGACATGGGCTCTTTCCCGCACGAATTCTCCGGCTATCGCCACGTCGGCAACGACGCCGTGCGCGAACTGTTCGTCAAGGACTGGGGTGTTCCGCTGGAGAAGGAGCCGGGTCTGCGCATCAACAACATGCTGGATTCGGCGGTCGACGGCTCGTTCAAGGGACTCTACGTCCAAGGCGAGGACATCATGCAGTCCGATCCCGACGTGCAGCACGTTGCCGCTGGCTTGCAGGCGATGGAATGTGTGGTGATGCAGGATCTGTTCCTGAACGAGACCGCCAATTACGCCCACGTCTTCCTGCCAGGTTCGACCTTCCTCGAAAAGGACGGCACCTTCATCAACGCCGAGCGCCGCATCCAGCTGGTACGCAAGGTGATGGAGCCGAAGAACGGCATGGCGGATTGGGAAATCACCTGTGCGCTCTCGAACGCGCTGGGCTATCCGATGCACTACAACCATCCGTCCGAGATCATGGACGAGATCGCGCGGCTGACGCCGACCTTCGCCGGCGTATCGTTCGAGAAACTGGAAGAGCTCGGCTCGATCCAGTGGCCATGCAATGAGAAGGCGCCGACCGGCACGCCGGTGATGCATATCGGCAGCTTCGTCCGCGGCAAGGGCAACTTCGTCATCACCGAGTATCTGCCGACCGCCGAACGGGTTGGCCCGCGCTATCCGCTGCTGCTCACCACCGGCCGCATCCTGTCGCAATACAACGTCGGCGCGCAGACACGGCGCACCGAAAATGTCGTGTGGCACGACGAGGACCTGCTGGAAATCCATCCGCACGACGCCGAAGAACGCGGCATCGCTGACGGATCATGGGTCAAACTGGCGAGCCGCGCCGGTGAAACCACGCTACGCGCGCAGATCACCGATCGTGTCGCGCCGGGCGTGGTCTACACCACGTTCCATCATCCCGACACGCAAGCCAACGTGGTGACCACCGACTATTCGGACTGGGCGACCAACTGCCCCGAATACAAGTGCACGGCGGTGCAGGTGTCGCCGTCCAATGGCCGAACCGACTGGCAGGAAGACTACAGCGCATTCTCCAAACAGAGCCGCCGTATCGCAACCAGCGAAGCGGCAGAATAGCTGCTTGCAGGAAACCATTTTCGCAACATCGGAACCGTAACGGATGGGACACTCGTCAAACGCCCCCGACAAACTGGTCGCCATGGCGAACCAGATCGGGACGTTCTTCGCCACCCAGCCCAAGATCAACGTGCCGGAGGCGGTCGCCAATCATCTGCGGAAATTCTGGGATCCCCGGATGCGCAACCAGATCACAGCTTACCTGAAAAGCGGCGGAACGGGGTTTGATCCGCCGATACGCGAAGCAGTGCAACTGCTCGTGACGAAAGACCAGTCCAATCAATAACTGTCGCGACGAAAAACAAACTGGGGAGGAGACCTGATGGCATTCACGGAACCGACGACCTACAAGCGATCGCTGATCCCGTTTCTCGATCGCTCCCACTCGATTGCTAAGCCCGGCTTCTCGCGCTGGCTGGTGCCGCCGGCGGCGCTGTGCGTGCATCTGTGCATCGGACAGGCCTATGCTTTCAGCGTATTCAACCTGCCGATGACCAAGCTGATCGGCATTTCGCAATCGGCGCCGGAAGACTGGAAGCTCACCCAGCTCGGCTGGATTTTCTCGCTGGCAATCTTTTTTCTCGGCGTGTCATCCGCCCTGTTCGGCCGGTGGGTCGAGGAAGGCGGCCCGCGCAAGGCCATGTTCGCTGCCGCCTTGTGCTGGGCGGGAGGCTTCTTCATCTCCGCTATCGGCGTTCAGATTCACAATCTATGGCTGATCTATCTGGGCTACGGCGTGCTGGGCGGCATCGCGCTGGGAATCGGCTACATTTCGCCGGTCTCGACGCTGATCAAATGGTTTCCGGATCGGCCAGGCATGGCCACCGGCATGGCGATCATGGGCTTCGGCGGCGGTGCCTTCATTGCTTCGCCGCTCTCGGTCTGGCTCATGAGCAAGTTCTCGACACCGACCCACATCGGGGTGATGGAGACGTTCATCGTCCTCGGCGTCGTCTACCTGTTCTTCATGTTGGTCGGCTCGATCCTCGTTCGCGTTCCGCCTGCGGGCTGGGCTCCGGCCGGGTACGTGGCGCCGGCGCAGACGAAGAAACTCATTAGCAAGAACGACGTCTTTGTCTATGACGCGCTCAAGACCCCACAGTTCTGGCTGATCTGGTGGGTGCTGTGCCTTAACGTGACCGCCGGCATCGGCGTGCTCGGACAGGCCTCCGCAATGAGTCAGGAAATGTTCCCGGGTCATATTACTCCGATAGCAGCCGCCGGCTTTGTCGGGCTGATGAGTCTGTTCAACATGGGCGGCCGCTTCGCCTGGGCGACGACGTCGGACTACATCGGTCGTCGAAACACCTACTTCGTGTTCATGGTGCTGGGCTTTATCCTGTACTGCACTGTGCCTCATGCCGGATCGACCGGTAACGTGGCATTGTTCGTCATCTGCTTCCTGATCATCATCAGCATGTATGGCGGCGGCTTCTCGACTGTGCCGGCCTATCTCAAGGACATGTTCGGCGTGCGCTACGTCGGCGCGATCCACGGCCTCTTGCTCACCGCCTGGTCAGCGGCGGGTATCTTCGGTCCGGTCATCGTCAACTATCTTCGTGAGTACAATATCACTCACGGCGTGCCGAAGGCTCAGGCTTACAACAACACCATGTATATCATGGCGGGCCTGCTGGTGATCGGCTTCATCTGCAATCTGCTGGTCAAGGCCGTGGATGCACGCTTCCACATGAAGGACAGCACTGAAGCTGGAAGCGCTGCGGCGGCAGCCGCTGCGGCCGCCAAGGCTTGAGAGGAGAGAAAACATGTCAAATACGACTCAGGACAGTTCAACCACGTTGAAGCTGATTCTCGCGTGGGGGTTCGTCGGTATTCCTCTTATCTGGGGCGTGCTGCAAACTCTCACCAATGCGATGAAGCTGTTTCAGTAAACTTTCAGGCACACAGCGACCACCAAACATGACGATGCCCGCGGCTAACCGCGGGCATCGCCCGTATTGGCGCAATCCCTCAGCGGGAAACATCCACCACAACGGCTAGGAGGCAACCGCCTTCGCTTCGACACTGTCGAGGAAACGCGGCACGGTGCTGACCGTACCGGTATTGGCGGCGATATAGCCCGGCAGGGTTGCGACCGCATCGTGAAATTCGCGGCCCTTCATGATTTCGAGCACGCGCTGCATCGGCTCAGTCTCAAGGAACGCGCGACGGCAAACGAAGAAGTAGTCCTCCGTCAGCAGCCGAATGAAATCGAGTCCGAACTGGCGCGCAGCCGCCTCGACGCCGAAGCTGGCGTCGGCCATATCGCTCGCGACATAGGCGGCGACGGCGGCGTGAGTGAACTCCATGCGCTGCGCGCCGTTGATCGCTGCCTCGTCGATCTTGTGCAGCGCCAGCAGTTGATTGAAGAGGAGACGCGTTCCCGAATCCGGATCGCGATTGACGAATCGAACCTTGCGTTCGACCAGATCCTGAAGCGAGTTCACGCTCAATGGATTGCCGGGTTTGACCATCAGTCCGAGTTCACGCGTAACGAAATTGATCACGCGGTATTCGCGCGGATCGAGCCACTCCTTGCAGGCGTCGATGCTTTGCTGCCGCAACACGCCGCGCGGCAGATGCACGCCCGACAGATCGCAAGCTCCCTGTGCCAGCGATACCAGCGAGTTCTGATTGCTGACGTAGCGCAGATCGATGCCGATGCCCGGAGTGCGATCGAGTAGCTCACGCAACTTCGGAACGGCAAAACCATGGCTGGCGTGCACGCGGATCACCGACGGGCCGCTGTGCAGGAACGGCTTGATCTCGGTCGCAAGCTCCTGCGCGAGATTTTCAAGCTGCGGCCCGAGCCGCGCCTGCAATCGCTGTCCGGCCCACACCAATTTTTCACCGAAGCTGGTGAGCGTGGTGCCCTTGCCGCGATGAGTCTCCACCAGCGGCACGCCAAAAAAATCCGACCACTGTTCGATCAGGCTCCAGACGTGCCGATAGGACAACCGAGCGTAACTCGCAGCACTGGTGAGCTTGCCGGTCTTCCGCACCTCGTTGAGGACGCCCAGCATCACCACGGCTGTCTGCGGGCTGCCCTCCTTATGAAAGCGCCAGATAGTCTCGATTTCAATTTGCATCGATGGTGCCTGTTATGAAATGAAGATCATATATGGGCCTGGACACCAGCATTTCATATTCGCAGGAAGTGCTTCAATAGCGAATATTGAAGAGCACTTCATAAGTTAGAATATGATCCATATTTCATATATCTGTGCTGCAATGCACGATCCCGGACCGGACCAGCGCCGTTCAGCCTTCTGCGCCTGAACGCGCGACACGATCAGGTCGCGAGTTCCGACCGCGCGCCCCGATCCGAGCCGACCCCTCCTCACCGATCTCATCGCGGCGACGTCTGGGCGATGACACCATCATCGCCTGCTCGTAACCCCGTGGATCGAC
>JAFKKL010000076.1:0-1045 GCA_017305595.1 Hyphomicrobiales bacterium
ATCGACAGGCACCTTGAGAAGCGCGGCGATCAGGTCGCGATCATTTTTGAAGGCGACGATCCCGGCGTCAGCAAGAAGGTCACCTACAAGCAACTGCATCAGGAAGTCTGCAAGTTCGCCAACGTGCTCAAGGCGCACGGCGTCAAGAAGGGCGACCGCGTCACCATCTATCTGCCGATGATCCTGGAGGCGGCCTATGCGATCCTCGCCTGCGCCCGCATCGGCGCGCCGCATTCAGTGGTGTTCGGCGGCTTCTCGCCGGATTCGCTGGCCGGCCGCATCAAGGACGCGGCATCCACCATCGTCATCACCGCTGATGAGGGCCTGCGCGGCAGCAAGAAGGTGGCGCTGAAGGACAACGCCGACGCGGCCGCCAACAAGGCCGGCGGCGTCAAGACCATGATCGTGGTCCGTCACACCGGCGGCAAGGTCAGCATGCAGGCTGGCCGCGACGTCTATTACGATGAAGCGGTGAAGTCGGTCAGCGCCGATTGTCCGTGCGAGCCGATGAACGCCGAGGATCCGCTGTTCCTGCTCTATACGTCGGGCTCCACCGGCCAGCCGAAGGGCGTGCTGCACACCACCGCCGGCTATCTGCTGCACGTCTCGCTGACGCACAAGTACACCTTCGATTATCACGACGGCGACATCTACTGGTGCACCGCCGACATCGGCTGGGTGACCGGCCACAGCTACATCATCTATGGCCCGCTCGCGAACGGCGCCACCACGCTGATGTTCGAAGGCATTCCGACCTATCCGGATATCTCGCGGTTCTGGCAGGTGGTCGACAAGCATCAGGTCAACATCTTCTACACCGCGCCGACCGCCATCCGCTCGCTGATGCAGGCGGGCGACGGCCCGGTGAAGAAGACCTCGCGCAAGTCGCTGCGGCTGCTGGGATCGGTCGGCGAGCCGATCAATCCGGAAGCGTGGGAGTGGTATCACCGCGTCGTCGGCGACGACCGCTGCCCGATCATCGATACCTGGTGGCAGACCGAAACCGGCGGCACGTTGATTGCGCCTCTGCCGCGCGCGACCAAGC
>JAFKKL010000076.1:1158-19612 GCA_017305595.1 Hyphomicrobiales bacterium
GTCTACGGCGATCATGCCCGCTTCGAGCAGACCTACTTCTCGACCTACAAGGGCATGTACTTCTCCGGCGATGGCTGCCGCCGCGACGCCGACGGCTATTACTGGATCACCGGCCGCGTCGACGATGTCATCAACGTCTCCGGCCATCGCATGGGTACCGCCGAGGTCGAAAGCTCGCTGGTCGCGCACGACGCGGTGTCGGAAGCCGCCGTGGTTGGCTATCCGCACGACATCAAGGGCCAGGGCATCTACGCTTATGTGACGCTGATGGCCGGTGTCGAGCCGAGCGAGCAGTTGCGCAAGGATCTGGTGGCGTGGGTCCGCAAGGACATCGGCCCGATCGCGTCGCCGGATCTAATCCAGTTCGCGCCCGGCCTGCCCAAGACGCGCTCCGGCAAGATCATGCGCCGCATTCTGCGAAAGATCGCCGAGGACGAACCGAGCAGCCTCGGCGACACCACGACCTTGGCTGATCCGACGGTGGTGACCGATCTGGTCGATAACCGCCAGAACAAGAAGGCGTAGGGGCGCCAGAGCCCCTGCAATCACAGCACTCACGCAAATGTCAGAGGTTCCAACCTCTGACATTTTGCTTTTCAGCGTGGTGTTGTTTTCCAGACATTTACTTTACCGGCGAGATTTTCTTTTGATGCGCCCGCGTCGCCCAGCGGTGGTGCGGGCGGCAACCGTTTGGTCAGCGCCGCCGGATAAATTGAATTGAAGCGATCCATGACGGCGGTGTCGCCGTGCCGCGGATCGGGAAAATTGTTTGCGGAGCGATCGATGACGATCAAGGTTGCGGTGGCGTGTGCCGCCATGGTGGGTGCGATGTCGTTGGCCAGCGTACCGGCGCAGGCGCGGCCGGATCTGGTGGCGTTTCGTGGGGCCTATTCGCCCGGCACCATCGTTGTGAAGACCAACGAGCGGCGGCTTTATCTGGTGCTCGATCAGGGGCATGCCGTGCGCTATCCGGTCGGCGTCGGCAAGGCGGGCAAGCGCTGGGCCGGCGCAACACATATCAGTGGCAAGTACCAGCATCCGGCGTGGTCGCCGCCCGCCGAAGTGAAACGCGACAACCCCCGCATTCCCGACGTCATTCCCGGCGGTTCGCCGTCCAACCCGATGGGCGTCGCAGCGATGACGCTGGCCGGCGGCGAATACGCCATTCACGGCACCAACCGGCCCGGCTCGGTCGGCGGCTTCGTCTCCTACGGCTGCGTCCGCATGTTCAATGAGGATATCACCGACCTTTATCAGCGGGTTTCGGTGGGGACGCCGGTGGTGGTGACGCGCTAAGTCGCGTCCCGCTTAGCCACGCAATCAGCACCAGCCGCCGCGATGGCCGCCGTTGTAACGGCGGACCTGTCCGGCCGCCAGCAAGGCGTCCGATACGTTCGGTGTCTGGCGCGTCGCTGCATCTGCCACCACCCGGCCGTTATACTTGTCGGGGCCGATGTTGAAGATCGTCACCTCGTCCTCGGCCAACAGCTTGCGCAGTGCGCCGCTTGCGGCCTGCGCCATCCGCCACTCTTCGGCGCAGGCGGCTTTCAGTTCCGGCGCATCGATGCCGCGCAGCCGCACCCGCGTCACCATGTCGAGACCGGGCCACAGATGCACCCGCGCCTCGAAAGTATCGCCGTCGATGGTCCGCAGCACATCGACGGCGTGGCGGCCGCCGGCACTTCCGGCATGGGATAACACCATCTGGGTGTCGCGATCGACGGGAGTTTCGATCGACGGTTTCGAGAAAGGGTTGTCACCGCGCCAGTGCCGCACCCCCGACAGCATGGTGCCGGCGGCGACGCCGATCACGAAGATCCATGGCAACACCAACGCCCAGCCGCCGCGGCCGGGTCGTGAGCGAAATGGATATATTCTTCGTGTTGGGTACATATTCCTAGATTAACCTGAGTCGGTCCGACCTGCAAGCCGCAACCTGTGGTTGGTTTCGGGTGCGAGCTCCGATCAAGCCGGTATGATCGACCGCAAGGTCTTAAAAATCCGAGGCGATGCCTTTGACTTCCCAATCGCCGAAGCGGGTCGGCTCCGGACCTTTGGGGCCGTTGATCTCCGGCGCAGCAGGTTTCGCATTCGCGGCTGCCGCCGCACGGCGGGCTTCCGCTTCGGCCAGCGCGCGCTTCGCGGCATCGGAGAGCGGCTTGCGGGGAGCGTCGGTGTTTGCGGCGGGGGCCGGTGTCTCTTGCATGACGCGAATTCCCTTGCGGTCTCGGTGATCTGGCGCGTGATCGCAGCACCTTCAACAAGGCGCGATCATCGCTGTGTATATAATTCGGATTCTTACAATTGGCATATTCCCATGCCACGAAAATGCATCGCACGGTCGCGAATGCGCCGATCAATCATTGTCCCACCATCACTAGCGATACTTCCCGCCCATGCCGCTTTCGAGATACGCACCACCCGCCGAGGTGCCCGGACTGACCGCGCGTCGCATTGCCGCCGATATTCTCGACGGTGTCCTGCACAAGCGCCGCACGCTTGACGAGCAGCTTGACGGTCCTGCCGCGCATCACGGTTTGAAGGCGTTGGCGGATCGCGATCGCGCCTTGATGCGCCGATTGGTGGCGACGATCCTGCGTCGTCTCGGCACACTCGGCCACGTCCTGTCGCGTTTGCTCGATCGCGGTGTGCCAACCGATGCGCCGCGCGCGCAAAGTGCGCTGCTGATCGGTGCTGCGCAGATTCTCTGGATGGATGTGCCGGATCATGCGGCAGTCGATCTCTCGGTGCGTTTGGTGCAGGCGGATCGCCGCGCGGCGAAGTATGCCGGTCTTGTCAATGCCGTGTTGCGTCGCTGCGCGCGTGAAGGACAGTCGCTGCTCGACGAAGTGAAGGATCAGGCGCTCGACGTGCCGCCATGGTTGCTGGCGCGCTGGAGCGCGCACTACGGCGAGACTGCGGCGAAAGATATTGCGGTGGCGATCGGACACGAACCGCCGCTTGATCTGACGGTGAAATCCGATCCCGCGCATTGGGCAACGCGTCTTCATGGCGAGGTGCTACCGACCGGCACCGTGCGCACGCCGCTGCACGGTTCGGTGACGATGCTTCCCGGCTTCAACGAAGGACAGTGGTGGGTGCAGGACGCCGCCGCCGCGCTGCCGGTGCGCTTGTTTGGCGATCTGACCGGACGCAGCGTAGTCGATCTCTGCGCCGCGCCCGGTGGCAAGACCGCACAACTGGTTCAGGCCGGCGCGCAGGTGACGGCGCTCGATCGTTCGCCGGCGCGGGTCGCGCGGCTGCGCGGCAATCTCGCCCGGCTGTCGTTCGAGGCGGAAAGCCTCGCGGCCGATGCCTGCGAGTGGACCACGGAGAAGTCCTTCGACGGCGTGTTGATCGATGCGCCCTGTACCTCGACCGGCACAGTCCGCCGCCATCCTGATGTGGCGTGGCTGAAGCAGGAGTCCGATATCGCGGCGTTGGCGGTGCAGCAGGCGCGGCTGATCCGGCGCGGGCTTGCACTGCTCAAGCCCGGCGGCACGCTGATCTATTGCACCTGTTCGCTGGAGCCTGAGGAGGGCGAGCAGGTGGTCGCAAGCCTGTTGGCCGACGAATCAGGTGTGCGGCGGCAACCGGTCGATCCGGCCGAACTCGCCGGATTGCCCGAACTGGTAACCCCGGATGGCGATGTTCGAACCCTGCCGTCGCATTTGCCACACGCCGATCCAACGCTTGGCGGGCTCGACGGATTCTATGCCGCGCGGCTGGTAAAAGCCTGATATTGCTTTATTTTTATAGACTGATGAGCTTCCGGTTGCGCGATCCGGAGGCTACTGCCCTCTATCTGCCGGACCGTCAAGGCTGCCCTTGGCCGCGTTTCCGGATTAAGAAGGATTCGCAGCTAAATTCCATCAAGTCAGATTTCATTCAGGATACCGCCGCGTGTCGATCGCACAACGCAGACGCCTATCGACATTGATTCTCGGCCGCTTCGCGCGGTCGGCGATGTCGCGCGTCGGCGGCCCGGTGTCGCTGGCGCGGGTCTGGCCCGGTCGGACCGATCGCCTGATCATCGCCCCGCACGATTTGCGGACGGCGGACGCGACCCGCGCCGCCGAAATCTATGCCGGGCGCTTCGTCTTCGCCGGCAAGATCGTCACCTGCCACAGCCGCTCGATCTTCGATCTTGAGCCGCCATCCGAGGATTGGGATGCCGCATTGCTCGGCTTCGGCTGGCTGCGCCACCTGCGTGCCGCCGACACCGCGATCACCCGCGCCAATGCGCGCTCGCTGGTGGAGGACTGGATTTCCAATCCGCCACGCCGGCGGCCACTCGCAAAGCGCGCCGATGTGCTGTCGCGCCGCGTGATCTCGCTCCTGTCGCAAGCGCCGCTGGTGCTGACTGAGACCGACAGCAAGTTCTATCGCCGCTACCTGCGTGGACTGGCGCGTGACATTCGCAATTTGCGTTCGGCAGCTCTCGACATTCCCGACGGCGTGGCGCGGCTCCAGGTGCTGATCGCGCTGTGCTACGCCGCGCTGTGCCTCGCCAATCAGGCCAACCAGATCAAGACCGCGAGCCGCAAACTCTCCGAGGAATTGCAGCGCCAGATCCTGCCGGATGGCGGACACATCTCGCGCAATCCCAACGCGCTGATCGAACTGCTGGCCGATCTGCTGCCGCTGCGCCAGACCTTTGCAGCAAGGAACATCCCGCCACCGCCCGCGCTGCTGAACGCGATCGACCGCATGATGCCGATGCTGCGTTTCTTCCGCCATGGCGATGGCAATTTCGCGCTGTTCAACGGCATGAGCGGCACGCCGTCTGATCTGCTGGCGACGCTGCTCGCCTATGACGACACCCACGGCGCGCCGATGGCGACCATGCCGCACACCGGCTATCAGCGTCTCGACGCCGGCGCGACCACGCTCATCATGGACAGTGGCCCACCACCGCAGGCCAATGTTAGTCACGAAGCGCACGCGGGTTGTCTCTCATTCGAACTGTCGTCGGGCCAGAACCGCATCGTGGTCAATTGCGGCATGCCGATCAACGGCCGCGAAACCTGGCGCGCCCACGCCCGCGGCACGCCGGCGCATTCCACCGTGAGCTATCATGATACGTCGTCGTGTCAGTTCGTCGAACGCACCGCGATGAAGCGCCTGCTGCGCGGCGCGCCGATCGTCAGCGGTCCCACCGATGTGTCGAGCGAGCGCGAATTCGTCGACGACGGCACGCTCCTGACCAGTTCGCATGACGGTTACCTCGGCCGTTTCGGCGTGATCCATACGCGCGTGCTGCTGCTGTCGAACGATGGTCTGCGGCTCGATGGCGAGGATACGCTCGCGCCACCGCATGGCGCGCGCGTGCGCGGCCACGATGCGGACTACGCGGTGCGCTTCCATCTGCATCCCGCGATCAAGGCGAGCCGCCTCAGTGACGCGCATGGCGTGATGCTGGTGCTGCCCAATCGCGAGGTGTGGACCTTCGAGACGCCCGACGACAAGGTCGAACTGGAAGACAGCGTATTCCTCGCCGGCAGCGATGGCGCGCGCCGGACCCAGCAGATCGTGATCCGGCAGGATGCACGGCAGGTCGGCAATATCCGCTGGAGCTTTATCCGCTCCTCTGCGTCGGCATCGGCGACGCATGCGCGCCGCAACGCCCATCGCGAGCCGCAACTGCCGCTTTAGTCGCTCACGCTTCTCGCAATGACGGGCTTCTGATGGGGTAACGCGTTAATGCGCTTCGTCCCAGTTATCGGCAGCGCGGGCGTCGACGTGCAGCGGCACCGATAGCAGCACCGCAGGGAAGGGCGCATCCTGCATCACGCGTTGTACCACCGGCAGCGTCGCAGCGACTTCCTTCTCCGGCACCTCGAAGATCAGTTCGTCGTGCACTTGCAGCAGCATCTGCGCCGATAGCTTCTTCTCGGCCAGCGCGTCCTCCATCCGCACCATCGCGCGGCGGATGATATCTGCGGCGGTTCCTTGCAGCCGGGCGTTGATTGCGGCGCGTTCGTTGAAGGCGCGGATTGAAGGGTTCGAGGCCTTGATGTCCGGATAGTGACACTTGCGGCCGAACAGCGTCTCGACGTAGCCGTGCTCGCGGCAGAAATCGCGCGTTGAATCCATGTAGGCGCGGATGCCGGGGAAGCGCTCGAAGTATTTCTTGATGTAGGCGGCGGCTTCCTCGCGTGGAATGCCGAGCTGGTTGGCGAGGCCGAACGCCGAGATGCCGTAGATGATGCCGAAGTTGATTGCCTTGGCGCGGCGGCGAATTTCGCCCGGCATGTCCTTCACCGGCACGCCGAACATTTCCGACGCGGTCATGGCGTGAATGTCGAGGCCGTCGTGGAACGCCTGCTTCAATACCGGAATGTCCGCGATCTCGGCGAGCAATCGCAATTCGATTTGTGAGTAATCGGCTGACACCAGCTTATGGCCCGGCGTCGCGACGAAGGCGCGGCGAATCTTGCGGCCGTCCTCGGTACGCACCGGAATGTTTTGCAGGTTCGGCTCGTTGGACGAGAGGCGGCCGGTGGTGGTCGCCGCCAGCGCGTAGGTGGTGTGGACGCGATGGGTCTGCGGATGCACGTATTCCGGCAGCGCGTCTGTATAGGTCGATTTCAGTTTCGACACCTGCCGCCAGTCGAGGATCAGGCGCGGAAAGGCGTGGCCCTGTTCGGCCAATTCGTCGAGGATCGATGCGGTGGTGGACCACGCGCCGGTCTTGGTCTTCTTGCCGCCGGGCAAGCTCATCTTGCCGAACAGGATGTCGCCGATCTGTTTCGGGCTGCCGGGATTGATCTCTTCGCCGGCGACTTCGCGGATTTCGGATTCGAGACGCGCTGCGGTCTGGGCGAAGTCGCCGGAGAGCCGCGACAACACCTGCCGGTCAATCGAGATGCCGCGCCGCTCCATCCTCGCCAGCACCGGCACCAGCGGCCGCTCCAGCGTTTCATAAACGACATTCATGCGCTCGGTGACGAGGCGCGGCTTCAACACGCGCCATAGTCTAAGGCTAAGGTCGGCGCCCTCGGCGGCGTAGTCGCTGGCCTTGTCGATCGCGACCTGATCGAAGGTCAGCTTGCCCTTGCCGCTGCCGACAAGGTCGCCATAGGCGAGCGCGGTGTGGCCGAGCCAGCCTTCCGCAAGCGCCTCGCGCTCGTGCGAGCCACGGCCAGCATCGAGCGCGTAAGAAATCAGTTGCGTGTCCTCGATGTTGCGCAGGGTGATGCCGTGCTGCGCCAGCAGGACCATCGCGAACTTGGTATCGAAGCCGATCTTGAGCAGGCCGGCGCTTTCGAGAACAGGCCGCAGCGCGTCGAGCACATCGCGCGTCGCCATCTGGTCCGGCGCGAGACCGGCTGCGAACAGGCCGGAGCCGTCGCCGGATTGTTTGTGCGCCAGCGGAATATAACAGGCGTCGTTCGGCCCGAGTGCCAGCGCGATGCCGCACAACTCAGCTTGCATCGGATCGATCGTCGCGGTGACGATGTCGAGCGCGAGGTGGCCGGTATCGCGAACGCGTGCGATCCATTGGTCCAATTCCGTGCGCGTGCGAATGGTCAGATAGCGGCTGCGATCGACTTTCGTGTTGCGCGCCTCCTCGGCGCGGCTTGCGGCGAGCGCCAACGGCGACAATTTTTCGGTGTCAGCCTGACCGTTCGATACGGCCTTTCGGGGGGTGGGCGCGGCTTCGCCGAACAGGTCACCGGTGCCGGATCGCGGGAGCACTGCCGAGCCCTTGGCGCGCGCGTCCGGCTCGCCGCCGAGCGCGGGTATTTGCGGCGAATCCGGCGCCGTGCCGCGTGCGAAGGCGCTCTTCAGATTGGAATCGGCTTCGACGTCGGACGGGTCGATCTGCGAATACTCGGCAACGCGACGCGTCAGCGTCGAGAATTCCATCGCCTTCAGGAACGCCAGCAGCTTGCGTGCGTCGGGCTCGTGAACGGCGAGCTCGTCGAGCGGCACGTCGAGTGCGACCTTGTCGTCGAGCAATACCAGTTGCCGCGAGATGCGCGCTTTGTCCGCGTTTTCGATCAGCGCCTCGCGTCGTTTGGGCTGCTTGATCTCGCCGTCGCTCGCCAGCAGGGTGTCGAGGTCGCCGTATTCGTTGATGCGTTGCGCGGCGGTCTTGATGCCGATGCCGGGCACGCCGGGCACGTTATCGACGCTGTCGCCGGCCAGTGCCTGCACTTCCACCACCTTCTCCGGCGGCACGCCGAATTTCTCGATCACCTCCGGGATGCCGAGGCGGCGATCCTTCATGGTGTCGTACATGGTGACGCGGTTGGTCACGAGCTGCATCAGGTCCTTGTCCGACGACACGATGGTCGCGGTCGCGCCGCGCGCGTCGGCCTGCCGCACATAGGTTGCGATCAGATCGTCGGCTTCGAAACCGATCTGTTCGAGACAAGGCAGATCGAAGGCATGCACCGCCTCGCGGATCAGCGCGAATTGCGGGATCAGGTCGTCGGGCGCGGGCGGCCGGTGCGCCTTGTAATCGGGATAGAGCTTGTTGCGGAAGGTGACTTCCGACTTGTCGAAGACGATGGCGAGGTGGGTCGGCCGGTCGTCCTGCGGCATGTCACGCAGCAGCTTCCACAGCATGTTGCAGAAGCCGAGCACCGCGTTGACCTGCAACCCGTCGGACTTGCGGTTGAGCGGCGGCAGCGCGTGATAGGCGCGGAAGATGTAGGACGAGCCATCCACCAGAAAGACGTGATCGCCTTTCGACAGGGCTTTGGCGGGGACGGGCTTGGCGGCGGGCGCGGGCTTCTTCGACATGGCCGCAATGTAAGGGCTCGGCCGCCGATTTCACAGCCGTTTGGGCAACCGATCCCCTGTTCCCTTGCCTATTCCGCCGGTTGCAGCCGCGCGGCGGGTTTGCGCGGCGCGATCCAGAACGCGTCGGGCCGCTCGAACAGGAAGTTCAGCCGCGTCCCGCGGCAGATCCACCAGATCGCAACGGCGCCGGTGACTCCGATGAAGGTGACGACGGCGGAGATCGTGCCGATGTCGTGAATCACGCCGGTTTTCATCAGCAGGGTGCGCGAGGTCGCCATCGGCAGGAAGAACGCCAGATAGATGACGATGGAGTGTTCGCCGAAATGGCGGATGAAATCGAGCCAGTGCTGCCGCGCCAGCAAGGTGCCGATAGTGATGATGGCGCAGGCACCGGCCATACCCAGCGCCAGCGAGACGACCGGCAGATCGGCGTGGCCGTAATGGGTCAGCGCACCGTTGACGAGTGCCCACAGCGCCAGCCCGGCTACGGCGAGGCCGGGATAGGTCCGCGCATTATCCGACAGGCGGAACACATGAGCGGCGAACAGGTATCCCGAGTAGAAATAGATGAAGCGCATGGCGAATTCGTCGATCACGACCCAGCCGGTCGAGACATGCGCCATCTCCAGCGCCGCGCCGGCCAGCCAGATCACCAGCGGCGGCACGCGCAGCGTCAGCTTGGTGACGATGAAGAAAATCGGCAGCAGGTAGATGAACCACAGCGTGCCGAACGGATCGATGAACGACAGCAGATAAAGTTTTGCGACGCCCGTCCAGCCCATCTCGGCGGCGAAGGCCGGGGCCTTGAAGCCGAACTGGATGGTCACCCAGAGCACGTAGAAATACGCGAAATGCACCACCTTTCGGTCGAGATAGGTGCGCCAGTCGCGGTCGATCACCCGTGACAGGAACAAGCCGGAGATCAGGAAGAAGTCCGGCATCCGGAACGGCCGGGCGAACTCCACGACATAATGCATGAAGCCGGTCTGCCCGGCGGCAGCCTCGACGCCCAGCACCGAATGCATCATCACCACCATGACGATGCAGATGCCCTTGGCGTAATCGACCCAATCGAGGCGGTCGGAGGCCGTTGCTGCGGAGATGGCTGTGCCGTTTCGGGTCATCGCTGTTCCTTTTGGGGTCGCGAGGGCGGACATTACCGACGAAGGGTTTCGTTCCCGTTGCGCAATACAAGGAATGTGCCGCCTTTCCGGAACCCGCTATAAGGCAGCCGACGCAACCCATTGTTAGTGTTAACCGGACCAGATCGCCGTTGCCCCGCAGCTTTCCCACGCCTCTGCCGATCGATGCCGTGCTCGATGAGCTCGCGACGGCCCTGGCGCGCCAGCCGACGGCGGTGCTGGTGGCGCCGCCCGGCGCCGGCAAAACCACACGGGTGCCGCTGGCGCTGCTCGACGAGCCGTGGCTCGGTAACGGCAAGATCATCATGCTGGAGCCGCGTCGGATCGCGGCGCGCGCCAGCGCCGAACGCATGGCGCAGACGCTGGGGGAGCGCGTTGGCGAAACGGTTGGCTATCGCGTGCGCTTCGGCTCGAAAATCTCGCGCGCGACCCGGATCGAGGTCGTCACCGAAGGCATTTTTGCGCAACAGATTCTGAACGATCCGGAATTGAACGGCATCGCGGCGGTGTTGTTCGACGAATTTCACGAACGCTCGCTCGATGCCGATCTCGGCCTCGCACTGGCGCGCGATGTGCAGACCGGCCTGCGCGAGGACCTTCGCATTCTGGTGATGTCGGCAACACTCGATGGCGCGCGCGTCGCGGCGCTGCTCGGTGATGCGCCGGTGATCGAAAGCCAGGGTCGTGCCTATCCGGTGGAGACGCACTATCTCGGCCGCAAGCCGGATGCCCCGCTAGAGCGTCAGATGGCCGACGCCATTGCCACGGCTTTACGCGCCGACGCCGGCTCCGTGTTGGCATTCCTGCCGGGCGCGGCGGAAATCCGTCGCACGCAGACGATGCTTGAAGAACGCATGCGTGACACAGGCACTGATATCGTGCCGCTGTTCGGTGCGCTCGATGCAAGTGTGCAGGATCGTGCCATCGCGCCATCGCCGCAGGGGCGACGCAAGGTGGTGCTGGCGACATCGATTGCGGAAACCTCGCTGACCATCGACGGCGTGCGCATCGTGGTCGATTCCGGGCTCGCGCGCGTGCCGCGTTACGAACCCGATATCGGATTGACGCGGCTGGAAACTGTGCGTGCCTCGCGCGCTGCCGTCGATCAGCGGCGCGGCCGCGCCGGGCGTACCGAGCCCGGCATCTGCTATCGACTATGGAACGAGCCGCAAACCGTGTCGTTGCCGGCTTACACCGCGCCGGAAATTCTCGCCGCCGATCTGTCGTCGCTGGTGCTCGACCTGGCGCAATGGGGCGTGCGCGATCCGTCGACGCTGGCTTTTCTCGACCCGCCGCCGTTGCCCGCGCTATCCGAAGCGCGAGACTTGTTACGCCAACTCGGCGCACTCGATGATGACGGCCGCATCACCACGGAAGGCCAGGCGCTCCGCGCGCTCGCGCTGCCGCCACGGCTGGCGCGCATGATCGTCGATGCGCAGCGCCTCAGTGCGGCGCAGGAAGCCGCAGACATTGCTGCGATCCTCACCGAGCGCGGATTGGGCGGCGACAGCGTCGATCTCGATGCGCGGCTCGATCAGTTCCGCCGAGATCGTTCGCAGCGCGCGTCCAGCGCGAAGCAACTGGCGAAGCGATGGGCAGGGCAGGTGTCTTCCTCTCTCTCTCAAGAAGGAGAGGAGCTTTCGTCCACTGGCGCGTTGCTGGCGCTCGCGTTCCCGGATCGCATCGCGAAGAATCGTGGCAATGGCAGTTTCGTGCTCGCCAACGGGCGCGGTGCGGCGATGGATCAAGCCGCCGCATTGGCACGTGCGCCATACATCGCCGTCGGCGAACTCACCGGCACCGCTGCGCGCGGCCGCATCCTGCTGGCGGCGCCGATCACGCAAGCCGAGATCGAGGCGCGCTTTGCTGACGAGATCGCAAGCGCCGACGAGATCTGGTTCGATAAAGACACACTGGCGCTGCGCGGACGTCGTCGCAAGCGGCTTCACGCGATCACACTCGCGGAAGCACCATTGCAGGTATCGCCTTCTGAAGACAGCGCGCGCATTTTTACGGAGGGATTGGTCGCGGCAGGACTCGACCGCCTGCCATGGTCGAAGGCACTGACGCAATGGCGCGGCCGCGTGATGTTCTTGCGTGCCGCCGAAGGTGATGTTTGGCCCGACCTTTCCGATGCGGGACTCGCGGCGGCCGCTGACTCTTGGCTGGCATCTGCACTATTCGACAAGACGTCACTAAAGGATTTCTCCGCAGGCGATCTGTCGGAAGCATTGATGGCGTTGTTGTCGTGGGATCTGCGCGCGCGGCTCGACCGGGAAGCGCCGACCCATTTTGAAGCGCCGACCGGCTCGATGCTGCCGATCGATTACGAGGCCGAGCAGGGGCCGACCATTGCTGTCCGTTTGCAGGAATTGTTTGGTCTGAAAGTCCATCCGGCGGTCGCGAAGGGCAAGGTGCCACTGGTTCTCGAATTGCTGTCGCCGGCGCATCGGCCGGTGCAGGTGACGCGCGACCTGCCGGGTTTTTGGCGTGGCAGTTACGCGGCAGTGCGTGCCGACCTGCGTGGCCGTTATCCGCGCCATCCGTGGCCGGAGGACCCCGCGGCGGCGGAGCCGACGCGGCGCGCCAAGCCGCGCGGGACATAAACGCAGCACTTCGTTAACGCTAAACTCACGGTTTTAGCCAAAATACGTATGATCCCGGTCGCGGTGTGCCGCGCGGGCGACGTAACGTTCAGCGTGCGAACTGCGAGTAATGTATGCGTGGCGTAATGATTTTGGCGGGTGTGATGATCGGCCTCGGCACGGTCATGGCTCAGGTTGCCGATCACATGATGGCCGCCTCGGCCACGACGGCCTCATCCGCGCCGTCGGTGATGGTGGCCGCCGCCGAATCTCCGGCGCCCGCATCCGGCGTTCGCAGTGTCGTCGTGCCACGCGATCGGCACGGCCACTTCCAGACCGAAGGGCGCATCGAGGGTCAACGCATCAAATTCATGGTCGATACCGGCGCTTCGGTGGTTGCCATGAATGAAAGCTCGGCGGCGCGGATCGGCGTGCGGCCGGTGCAAAGCGAGTTCAACGCGAAGGTGACCACCGCCAACGGTGTCATCAAGGCGGCGCGGACGCGGCTTGCGATGGTTCAGATCGGCGATCTGATCGTCCGCGATGTCGATGCCATGGTGCTGCCGGACGAGGCGCTGTCGCAGAACCTGCTCGGCCTGTCGTTCCTGGGCAAATTGAAGCGGTTCGAGTTCGCCGGCGGCCGGATGGTGCTGGAGCAATAGCGCCCGCCGCCCTGCTGCCAATCCGCCGCAATTTCCCCCTAACCAATGTTCCCGCCTTTTCTCCGCACCGTGCATTCGCTATGGCTGCGGGGTTCGTCGTCCATCACCTTTTCAGAAGGCCGTTTGCATGTTTCCCAAGCCGAAGCCCGTCCTGGTGCCGAATACGCTCGCTTATGAATCCGAGCCGATGGTGAAGCCGACCGGTTTTCGCGAATACGACGCGCGCTGGCTGTTCGGCAAGGAAATCAACCTGATGGGCATTCAGGCGCTGGGCATGGGGCTCGGCGCGCTGATCGCGGAGATGGGGCAGAAGCAGGAAATCGTCACCGGCCACGATTTCCGCGGCTACTCGTCGTCGATCAAATACGCGCTGATCTCCGGCCTGTTGGCGTCGGGCTGCAAGGTGCATGATATCGGCCTGTGCATGACGCCGATGGCCTACTTCGCGCAGTTCGAACTCGATGTGCCGTGCGTCGCCATGGTCACGGCATCGCACAACGACAACGGCTGGACCGGCGTGAAGATGGGCGCCAACCGGCCGCTGACCTTCGGGCCGGACGAAATGACCCGGCTGAAGGAAATCGTGCTCAACGCCGATTTCAAGAACAAGGTCGGCGGCAGCTATCAGTTTCACGAGAATTTCCCAGCCCTCTACATCGCCGATCTGACCAAGCGGGCGAAGTTGAAGCGCAAGCTGAAGGTCGTGGTCGCTTGCGGCAACGGCACCGCCGGCGCCTTCGCGCCGCAGGTGATGGAAGCGATCGGTTGCGAGGTGATTCCGCTCGACACCGAGCTCGATCACACCTTCCCGAAATACAATCCGAATCCGGAAGACATGGAGATGCTCCATGCCATTCGCGACGCCGTGCTCGAGCACAAGGCCGATGTCGGCCTCGGCTTCGACGGCGACGGCGACCGCTGCGGCGTGGTCGACAACACCGGCGAGGAGATCTTCGCCGACAAGGTCGGCGTGATGCTCGCGCGTGATATCTCGGCGATTCACAAGGATGCGCGCTTCGTCGTCGACGTGAAGTCGACCGGCCTGTTCGTGACTGATCCAGTGCTGCAGAAGCAGGGCGCAACCGCGACCTATTGGAAGACCGGGCATTCCTACATGAAGCGGCGCACGCATGAAGTGGGCGCGCTCGCGGGCTTCGAGAAGTCGGGTCACTTCTTCTTCAACCCGCCGTTCGGCCGCGGCTACGACGACGGTCTGATCTCGGCGATTGCGGTGTGCGACATGCTGGATCGCGCGCCGGGCAAGAGCATGTCTGACTTGAAGGATGCGCTGCCGAAGACGTGGTCGTCGCCGACCATGTCGCCGCACTGTGACGACGAGACCAAGTACGGCATCGTCGACGCCGTGGTGAAGCATTTCGAGGCGGCGAAGGCCAAGGGCGAGAAGGTCGCGGGCCAGGCGATCCGCGATCTCGTCACTGTCAACGGCGTGCGCGTGACCGTGGAAGACGGAAGCTGGGGCCTGGTGCGGGCGTCGTCCAACAAACCCGAACTTGTTGTTGTGGTCGAAAGCCCGGTGTCGGAGCAGCGGATGCGCGACATGTTCGAGGCGATGGACTCGGTGCTGCGCACCCATCCGGAAGTCGGCGAATACAATCAGAAGATCTGAGACGAAGATCGGCGGGCCGCCGTTTGCCGCGGTCCGCCATCGTCAAAAATCAGAATCTCAAGTTGAGACTTGCGCCAGCATCCGCTCGTTCGCCATGCGGCGCTGCTTGGACTCTTGGAAGCCATGCATGCCGACCTGCCATTGCAGGCCGACGACCGCGCCCTTGACCGGTTGCAGCAGCGCCAGCGAACTTATGAGCGTGATCGGCAGCCAGATCAGCGCATGCACCCAATACGGCGGGGCATAGGCCGTTTCCACCGCCAGCAGCGCCGGCACCACGGCATGGCCGACCACGACGATCACCAGATAGGCCGGAAGGTCGTCGGCGCGCTGCGCGGCATAGCTCTCGCCGCAAACCTCGCAATGATCCACCACCTTGAGGAAGCGGCCGAACAGGCTGCCCTCGCCGCAATGCGGGCACTTCATGGTGAAACCGCGCCACAGCGCACGACCCAATGAGACAGCGTTTGTCATAGCGAATGTCCTTCAGGATTACCCTTGACGGGAAGCTCTATCCATACAATATGGAGATGTAGGCAGACATTCAAAGGAAATGTAGGTATTTGCATGGATTGGCTCCCTACAATAGCGGAATGGCAGGGGCCGATCTATCTGCGGATCGTCGATGCGCTGAGCGCCGACATCAACAGCCGTCGGCTGAACCGGGGCCAGCAACTCCCGACCCATCGCGCGCTGGCCGAAGCGCTCGGCGTCGATCTCACCACCGTGACGCGCGCCTATGGCGAAGCGCGCCGGCGCGGCCTGATCGAGGCGCGGGTGGGGCAGGGGACATTCGTGTCCGAGACCACTGCGCGGCAGGCGGCGGACATTCCGGTGCAGGTCAAGATCGACCTCTCGATGAACGTGCCGCCGCAGCCGGTGGAAGCCAATCTCGACCTGCGCATCGCGCAAGGTCTTGCCGCGATCCGCAGCGAGGCGAGCTTCAGCGCCTATCTCAACTATGCACGCCCCGGCGGCAGCGATGACGAGCGCGAGGTGGCCGCGCAATGGTTGCGGCCGCGCCTGACGACCGTGGCCCCGGAGCGGCTGGTGATCTACCCGGGCACGCAGGCGGCGCTGTTCAATATCTTGCTGGCGCTGACGTCACCGGGCGATGTCGTCCTCACCGAGAACCTGACGTTTCCCGGGATCAAGGCGGCCGCAAGTCGGCTTGGCGTGCGGCTGGTCGGTGTCGAGATGGATCGCGACGGCGTGCTGCCGGATGCGCTCGCGGCTGCGTGCAAGCAGCATCAGCCGAAGGCAATCTATCTCATTCCCACTTTGCACAATCCGTCGACGGCAACGCTTCCGCCGCCACGTCGCCACGCCATCGCGGACATCGTGCGCCACCATGGCGTGTGGCTAATCGAGGACGATGCTTACGGTTTTCTCGAACCGTCGGTACAGCCGATCGCCGATCTTGTGCCGGAGCGCACCTATTTCGCCGCGAGCATGTCGAAGTGCATCGCGCCGGCGTTGCGCGCGTCCTATCTGCTGGTGCCCGATCTCGCCGCTGAGCAGGTGATGCGCAACAATTTGCAGGCGACGATGCAGATGCCGCCGTTGTTGATGGTGGCGCTGCTGACACATTGGATCCGCACCGGTGTCGCCGACCAGATCATTCAAGCCATCCGCAACGAGGCGATCGGGCGTCAGCAACTGGCGGCGCGCATGTTGCACGGATCGCAATTCGCCGCTCGGCCGGCGGGGCATCACCTTTGGTTGGCGCTGCCGAGGCAGTGGCACGGCGCCGAATTTCTCTCCGATGTGTTGCGGCACGGCCTTGCCGTGGTTGGGCGCGAAGCCTTTGCCGTGGGAGCGGGCGCCGCGCAAGGCGTGCGGGTGTCGCTCGGCGCCGCGCGCAATCGCGCCGAGCTGGCGCAGGCGCTGCAACTGCTCGCGACCACGCTGCGCTCGCCGCCGTCCGATATCCAGATCGTTTGATGCGCGCTGTAGTATCTTGTGGAATGGGTTAGGAGCCGTCACCCTGAGGTGCGCGCCCTTTGCGCGCCTCGAAGGGTGACGGCGATCCTTCGAGGCTCCGCGCTGCGCGCGAAGCACCTCAGGATGACGCTGCCGTCAACTGAAGCTCATCCGAATCTAGATGCCGAGATAGGCTTGCCGCACCCGTTCGTCGGCGAGCAGGTCCGCGCCGCTGCCGGACAGCGTGACGCGGCCGTTCTCCAGCACGTAAGCGCGGGTTGCGATCTTCAGCGACACCGCGACGTTCTGCTCCACCAGCACACAAGTCATGCCGCCGGCATTGAGGTCGCAGATGGTTTTCAGCACGTCGTGGACGATGGTGGGGGCGAGGCCGAGCGACGGTTCGTCGAACATGATCAGTTTCGGTTCGCCCATCAGGCAGCGCCCGATCGCCAGCATCTGTTGCTCGCCGCCGGACAATGTGCCCGCTGCCTGACCGATGCGCTCCGACAGGCGCGGAAACATCGCCAGCACGCGGTCGCGGTTTTGCGCGCGGTGCGGCCGCGCGTGGGGCAGCATCGCGCCCATGTCGAGATTTTCGGAGACCGTCAGCGACGGGAAGATCTGCCGTCCCTCTGCAACCTGTCCGATGCCGAGATCGCAAACGCGATGGCTGGGCAAACCAGCGATATCGGTGCCGCGAAAGACGATGCGGCCGCCGGTCGGCCGATGCATCCCGGCGATGGTGCGGATCAGTGAGGTCTTGCCGGCGCCGTTGGCGCCGACGATGGCGACGATGGCGCCTTCATCGACGGTGAGCGAGACGCCGTCGAGGGCTTGCGCATCGCCGTAGTGAACGCTGAGGTTCTCCACGGTCAGCATCACAGCGACTCCGCGCCAAGATAGGATTCGACGACGGCGGGATCGCGCAGCACCTGCTCCGGATTGCCTTCGGCGATAGCCGCGCCGTGGTGTAGCACCAGAATGCGCGAGGCGAGCGCGGTGACCGCACGCATGACGTGCTCGATCAAGAGGATCGTCAGACCATCGCGGTTGAGGTCGCGCAACGTGGCGACGATGCGGTCGGTCTCGGTGGGTCGCAGTCCGGCCATCACCTCGGCGAGCAGCAACAGTTTTGGGCGGGTCGCCAGCGCACGCGCGACTTCCAGTCGCTTGCGGTCGGGCAATGTCAGGCTGGATGCGATCTGCGCGCGCTTGTCGAACAAGTCGAGCCGCGCCATCGTATCGCGCGCGATTGTCTCGGCGTCGCGGACCGTTTTGGTTTGCATCAGCGCGCCGATAATGACGTTGTCCTCGACGGTTAGCGCGGGGAACGGCCGCACCAGTTGGAAGGTCCGGCCGACGCCGAGCCGCGCGATCTGGTCGGAGCGTAGTCCCTCGGTGCGCGTGCCGGCGAAAGTGATCGAGCCTTCGTCGGGTGGGAGCGCGCCGGCGATCATGTTGAACAGCGTAGTTTTGCCGGCGCCGTTCGGGCCGATCACCGCGAAGATATCGCCCTGCTGCACGTTGAAGCTGACGCGGCTGACCGCGGCGAGGCCGCGGAACCGCTTGCTGATGCCGTCGATGGAAAGCAGGGCGGTCATGAGCGTAGCCTGTCGAGGCCGAGCTTGCGGGCGAGCCACGGCCACACGCCGCTCGGTTGCAAGGTGATGATCACCATCAGGGTCAGGCCATAGAAGATCGATTTGACGCCCGGCGTGTTGATGCCGAAGTGCTGCATCAGCGCGGTGAGGCTTTCGC
>JAFKKL010000077.1 GCA_017305595.1 Hyphomicrobiales bacterium
AATCATTGAAAAAGGCTTCTTAAAATGATTTTAGGTTTAAAAAAAGCATCAGAGCAAATCCCTTCTCTTTTAACGCCTATCAAGGGGAAGGAACCTTCTGGTCGATATTTGCAATATGAACATTATTATGACCAACTTCGAAATTCCCGTATTGAAGAGGATGAAACTCTTGCCTTAGGCGTTTGGCAGAGAGAATTAAAAAAAGCAGATTGGGGAAAAGTTGAAGAATTATCGACCCTCCGAAAAAGAGCCTTTCATGAACGAGCGCCAGCGCGAATATTTTCGCAACAAGCTGCTGGCCTGGAAGGATGAGATTATCAAGGAGTCCAAGATCACGTTGCAGACGCTCCAGGAGGAGAACGTCAATCATCCGGATCTTGCGGACCGCGCCTCGTCGGAAACCGATCGCGCCATCGAACTGCGCTCGCGCGACCGCCAGCGCAAGCTGATCTCCAAGATCGACGCGGCGTTGCAGCGCATCGAGGACAACACCTACGGTTATTGCGAGGAAACCGGCGAGCCGATCTCGCTGAAGCGCCTCGAGGCGAGGCCGATTGCGACGCTCTCGGTCGAAGCGCAGGAACGCCACGAGAAGCGCGAGAAGGTCTATCGCGACGAGTAGCGCGGCGGTTGGCAGCACAGATTTATGACGATGGCCGGACCTCGGGTCCGGCCATTTGTATTTCGTGCGCTTGGAAACGAAGAGCTTCGCCAAAGGGTGGGGCCGTCGCTACGCATACACAAAACGACGGCCCCGTGCCGCGTAATTGAAATCGTGGCCGGCCCTCTTGGAAGACATTCCGGCCAACTCTACGCGACGACACGACGATAACCGGACGCGACGTCGCGACAACTTAACTCGCATCTTAACCTAACTGTTAAAGGTTACCGCCGGGATCGGGAGTTGGCCGGAGAGGCGGGGCAAAATGCGAAGGAGAGATCAAGGCCAATTGCCGTCGCCGGCGCACCGCGGCGGGAATCTTGGTCACGATGCATTTAACCTATCCGTCATGCCCGGCTTTATGGCCGGCATCCACGTCTTAAGGGCGACGCAAGTTCAAAGACGTGGATGGCCGGGACAAGCCCGGCCATGACGGGAATTTCAGTTTGTGCTGGCCTGATAGACTTTGGCGGGGAGCCCACGTGCTGCGGCGGACGCCATGCGCCTCACGCGCTGGGCGACGGCGTCTCGATGCGGCGCGACCAATCCTCGGTTTTCCCGGATGCCAGGCGAGCCTCGACCAGACGGAGCCAGCTTTCCGGTAGTCCCGGAATGGCCGCGAGTTCGGCAAGCGTCGTGCGGTTCATGCGGTCGTGATAGAGCAGGTGGGAGACGCGGGCGAGGGACCAGTCGGGATTGGGTCTTGCGACCAGCTTGCCGCGATCGCCCGCTTCGACGATGCCGGGTTCGATCACGCGGAAATACCAGCCGGAGCGCCCACTGTCCTGCACCCGGCGCGCCATGTCCGGGACATCGAAGCGCAAGTTGAGTTTCCAGCATGGCTGGCGTCCTTGACTGACTTCGAGCAGCGCGGTGCCGACCTGCCAGCGATCAGCGAGGCAGACGTCGGCTTCAGTCGCGCCGTCGAGCACCAGATTTTCGCCGAACGCGCCGGGCCGAAAGCGCGCAGCACGCTCCGGCAACTCCTGCGTCCACGCCGGCATATGCGAAATCGCGTAGGCGTGCACCGCTTTATGTGGCCCGCCGTGATGTTTGGTGTCGGCCTGTTCGTCGCCGTCGAAGCCGAGAGTATTTACCGCGAGCGGACGACCGACGACCTGCTTGTCGATCGCGCTCCGTGCCCCTGCCGAGCCAAGCGGCGCGGCGCGACCGACGCGGAGTTCAAGAACTTTGAATTCGGACATGGTTTGGTGCCGCTAGAATTGGGATGACCTTAACGTATATGGCGCCGGAATCGAACTGTCATCCAACCTCATACGGCATTCTGGTTTTCCGCAGCTCATCCGTCATCAAACGAGAAGCGGCCTTCGCAGGGGAGCTACGAAGGCCGCGTCGTACGCTGCGTCGCGCCTAGGTTCGCGACGTCGCGTGGGAGCTCAAGAGATCAGGTCAGAAGGGCAGCAGGACGTCGAGCACCTGTTGGCCGTAGCGCGGCTGCTGCACGTCAGTGATCTGGCCGCGTCCGCCGTAGGCGATGCGAGCCTGCGCGATCTTGCTGGAGTCGATGGTGTTGTCGCTCTGGATATCTTCCGGACGGACGATGCCGGCGACCACCAGTTCGCGCACTTCGAAGTTGACGCGGATTTCCTGCTTGCCTTCGACGACCAGATTGCCGTTGGGAAGTACTTGCGTCACCACGGCGGCGACGCTGGTTTGCAGGTTCTCCTGACGCTGCACCGAACCCTTGCCGTCGCTGGACGCGGTCGAATCCGCTGTAATCACCTTGCCCGGCAACACCTTGGCTGCGTTGCCACTCAACAGCTTGCTGCCGAGGAAATCGGTGACGCCGGAATCTTCCTTGTTGGTGCGGCTGCGCTGGGTCTCGTTGGCGATATTGGCCTTGTCGGTGAAGTTCACCGTCACCGTGAGAATGTCGCCGACCTGATGCGCGCGCTGGTCCTTGAAGAAGGCGCGCGAGCCGTTGCGCCACAGCGAGTTGGCGGCGTAGGAGGCCGGCTCCGGCTTCGGCATCGGCATCTGCACCGGCTTGTAGCCCGGCTGCGTCGTCGGATTTTCGATCGACGTCAGCGCCGGCTTTTCGCCGATCGCCGAGAGACGGTCGATCGAGGAGCATCCGCTGGCAAGGGTTGCGGTCGCCAGCAGCGCGGCGGTGAGGATGGCGCGGGTGTGAGACTTGAACATCAACGTGACTCGGCTTTACGAGGATCGGACAGGGCCGTGTTGGCGGCGATCGCGACGGGCGCGGGCAGGCTTGCGGTAGCGACAGGTTGCGGCGCGCTGACGAGGACCTGATTGCGGCCGGAGACAGTGCCGGAGAAGGTGCGCTTGGATTGCAGGTTCATGACGGTGACGACGTCGCCCTCGGTACCGTTCTCCAGTGCCTTGCCGCGAATGGTCAGCGTGATGCCGCCGGCCTGATAGACGATGGTCACGGCCTGATCGCGCTGCACGAGATCGGGCTTGGCGAGATCCGATTGCCGCAGCGCCTGGCCGAGCCGCAACTGCCGCCGCGCCTGCATGCCGATCACCTGCGAACTGACCGCAACGTCGCGGCCGACCTCGCTGCGCGGGCGCCGCTCGACGGCGACGTCCGACGCCTTGACGATTTCGTTGCGGTCGACGGCGCGCATCAGCACCACCGCTTCGACGGTCTCGACCGCGGTGCCGGTGAAGCGCAGCCGGGTCGGGGCCGAACCCTTGGTATTGGCAATCTCGAAGGCCACGTCGAAACGGCCGCCGCGCGGATCGAAGTGAACCGAAACCGGGCGCAGCGCGCCGGCGTTGGCGGCGTCGAGCTGCAAGGTCTGCACGCCGCGATCGAAGGTCAGTTCGATGTCGCCGGCCGCGCCGAGGCCGTTGCGATGCTCCAGCGCGGCGGCGACGCTCTGCTCGATCTCTTTCGCTTCGATGGTGCGCGCGAGCCGCGTTACCGAGACTTCGCGCAAATCTTTTGTGTCGACGCCGATCACCTGATGCGCGCGCAGCGCCGCGAGCACCTGCGCGGTCGGCAGCGAGCCGGTGGTGCCGAGGTCGGGCGCGCGATAGATCGCGATGGCGGCGGCGTCGCCGGCGTTGTCGATCATGTCGCCGATCCGCACCACGTCGGAGGTCACAGTCACATTGGCGCGCAGCACTGGAACGGTAGGCGTGGTGCCTACGGACTGTGCGAATGCTGCGAGCGGCGCGGCGGCGATCAGTGCGGCGGTCAGCAGGGAGCGGATCATGGTCACGATTTCCCTCAGCGGAACATGTTCGAAGTCGATTGCAGCATCTGGTCGGCGGCGCTGATGACCTTGGCGTTCATCTCGTAGGCGCGCTGCGCGGCGATCAGGTCGGAGATTTCCGACACGACTTCGACGTTGGCCTGTTCGAGGTTGCGCTGCTGCATGTCGCCGTAGCCGTCGAGCGTGGCGATGCCGTCCTGCGGCGGGCCGGAGGCAGGCGTTTCGGTGAACAGGTTGTCGCCGACCGGCTGCAAGCCGGCCTTGTTCATGAAACGCGTGAGGCCGATCTGGCCAAGAATGGTCGGCGTGGTCGAGCCCGGCACCGTCACCGAGACTTGTCCCTGCGCATTGATGGTGATGCCGGAGGAGTTCTGCGGAAGGGTGATGGTCGGTTGCAGCAGGTTACCCTGTGCGTTGACGACGCGGCCCTGCTGGTCGGTGGTGAACGAGCCGTCGCGGGTATAGGCGAAGGTGCCGTCCGGCATCTGGATCTTGAAGAAGCCTTCGCCGCGCACCGCGATGTCGAGATCGTTGCCGGTGGGCGACAGCGTGCCCTGACCCATCAGGCGCGGCGTGCCGACGGTCTTCACACCGCCGCCGATGTCGATGCCGACCGGCAGGATGGTGCCCTGATCGGAGGCCTGCGCGCCGATGCGGCGGACGTGGTCGTAAATGAGATCCTGAAACGCCGCGCGCTGCTTCTTGTAGCCGGTGGTGCGCATGTTGGCGATGTTGTTGGAGATCACCTGGACGTTGAGCTCCTGGGCGGCCATGCCGGTCGCTGCGGTATAGAGAGCGCGCATCGGTCAGTTTCCTTTTGCCTCAGGCCGGAACGTCGGCAAGTTTTTCGATAGCGGTGCGGCGCAGATCGCTCTGCTGCTGCAACAGCGCGGAGATCTGCGTGTAGGCGCGGGTCACCGAGATCATGCGGCTCATCTCGACGACGGAGTTGACGTTGGACTTCTCGATGAAGCCCTGCTGCACCCGCGCGGCAGTGTCGACCTGTGGCGCCATGCCGTTGGCCGAGTAGAGGTTCGCACCTTCCTTCAGCAGCTTCTGCGGGTCGGCGAACTTCACCAGCCGCAGCTTGCCGCGCACCGAGTCGATGCGGGTGTTGGCGCCTTCCAGCACGGTGATGGTGCCGTCGGGGGAAATCGTGAGGTCGTGGTCGGTCTGCTGCATCTGGATCGGGCCGTTGGCGCCGATCACCGGAAAGCCGCCGGAGTTCACAAGCTGGCCGGTGGAATTGACGCGCAGGCCGCCGTCGCGGGTGTAGCGCTCGCCGCCGGGAGTCTGCACGACCAGAAAGGCGCTGCCGTCGATGGCGACGTCGAGCGGATTCTTGGTTTCCTGGGTCGGCCCTTGCGCGAAGTCGTGAAAGGTCGCGCGATCCTGCACGTAGCTGAGACGGCGGTCGCGGCCAATGAAGTTGTCCTGATGCGCCACCGGCATCAGGTATTCCTCGAACAGCGACTGGTCCGACTTGAAGCCGTTGGTGTTGACGTTGGCCACGTTGTTGGCCACGACGTCAAGCTGCCGCTCCAGCGCGACCTGCCGCGATAATCCGATGAGGAGGGTATTCTCCATCGGCCTGATCTCCCCTGATAGATGATCGGGGATGGCCTCTCCCAAAGCTGGCCCCGATCCGTGATCCGCTGGCTCTCCCAAACCGGCGGCTCGGGATCAGTAAAGCGAAAGCCGTGCCAGTTTTGGAATTGCAGTTAGTTCAAGGGGTTGAGGCTTCGGGGGGATGGCGGCGAGGGCGGCAATAACCGCTTGTTGACCATAATGGCCCGGCAAAATTTTCCCAGTTGAAGGACAAAAGAAAGATTCCGTTAACTATTGCGGCCCTAGCGTCCGAAATGAGGCAGGGCGCGTGTGCGCCGGGGGCATTTGTATCGCGTAGTGGCTGCTCGGCAGCATCGGGCTCACCCCATTTGGCGGGCGAGCGATGGCAGACAACGAACAGACCGAAGACGGCGCGGCGGCGGAAGGCGCATCGGCTCCGAAGAGCAAGCGCAAGCTGATCATGATCGCGGCCGCCGTGTTGCTGTTGCTCGGCGCGGGCGGCGGCGGCTGGTTCTTCTTTTTCAATCATCACGGCGAGGAAAAGCACGCCGAAGCGCCGGCGCCGAAGCCGCCGGTGTTCGTCGACGTGCCGGATATTCTCGTCAACCTCGCCGGGCTGCCGGGCGAGCGCGTGCAATACCTGAAGATCAAGGTCGTTCTCGAAGTGAAGGACGAGCCGTTGGTCGAGAAGATCAAGCCGACCATGCCGCGCCTGATGGACATCTTCCAGACCTATCTGCGCGAATTGCGCGCCACCGATCTTGCCGGCTCCGCCGGTCTGTTCCGTCTCAAGGAAGAACTGACCAAGCGCGTCAACGCCGTGATCTCGCCGGGGCAGGTCAACGCCGTGCTGTTCAAGGAAGTCGTGGTGCAATGAGCGGACGGGTTCAAAACCATGGCCGGTAACGACCAGCTCGATCAGGACGCCATTGCCGCGCAATGGGAAGCTTCGCTGGATTCCGAGGACCCGGAAGCGGCGGCGAAGGCGGCCGCGGAGAATGAAATCACCGGCGTGATGGCGGAACAATGGGCCGCCATGGTCGAGGACGGCGGCCGTGAAGCCACCAGCGGCAAGAACGGCAACGAGCGGGTGCTGTCGCAGGAGGAGATCGACAACCTGCTCGGCTTCTCGGTCGGTGAAATCAACATCGACGACAATTCCGGCATTCGCGCCATCATCGATTCCGCGATGGTGTCCTACGAGCGTCTGCCGATGCTCGAAATCATCTTTGACCGCCTGGTGCGGCTGATGACGACGAGCCTGCGCAATTTCACCTCCGATAACGTCGAAGTCTCGCTCGATCGCATCACCTCGGTGCGGTTCGGCGACTACATGAATTCGATTCCGCTGCCGGCGGTGCTCTCCGTGTTCAAGGCGGAAGAGTGGGAAAACTTCGGCCTCGCCACCATCGACGCCAGCCTGATCTATTCGATGATTGACGTGCTGCTCGGCGGCCGTCGCGGTCAGGCGTCGCTGCGCGTCGAGGGGCGGCCTTACACCACCATCGAAACCAATCTGGTGAAGCGGCTGATCGAAGTGGTGCTGGCTGATGCCGAGCAGGCATTTCGGCCACTGTCGCCGGTGACCTTCACCATCGACCGCCTCGAAACCAATCCGCGCTTCGCCGCCATCAGCCGGCCCGCCAACGCCGCGATCCTGGTGCGGCTGCGCGTCGACATGGAAGACCGCGGCGGCAATATAGAATTGCTGCTGCCCTATGCGACCATCGAACCGATCCGCAACGTGTTGTTGCAGATGTTCATGGGCGAGAAATTCGGCCGCGACCCGATCTGGGAAGGCCATCTCGCCACGGAGATCGCGCAGGCGGAAATCGCGGTCGACGCCGTGCTCTATGAGGCCGACATTCCGCTCAAGCAACTGATGAAGTTGCAGGTCGGCGACACGCTGCCGCTCGACATGCGCGCCGATGCGCTGGTCGCGGTCCGTTGCGGCAACGTCACCTTGACGGAAGGGCGCATGGGCCGCGTCGGCGATCGTGTCGCCATCCGCGTCACCAAGAACCTGCGGAAACCCAATACGACCCTCGCGATGTTCGAGAGGGCTGACGAGCAAACCAAGTTGATGGAGGCACCGTGAACCATTCAATCGGACTGATGATCGAAGCCTTGGTGGCGGTATTGCTGGTGGTGACCATCGGCTACTGCATGCTGCTCAACAAACGGCTGTTGCGGCTCAAGGCCGACGAACAGTCATTGAAGGCGACGATCGGCGAACTGATCACCGCGACTGAGATCGCCGAGCGCGCCATCGGCGGGCTCAAGCACACCGTGCATGACGTCAACGAGAACCTCGGCGACCAGATCGCCGCGGCGACCGATCTTTCCGAACGATTGATGCATCAACTGGCGGAGGGCGATGCCCTGCTCGGCCGGTTGTCGCGCATCGCGGTGGCGGCACGCTCGCCGTCAGCGCCTGCGCCCGCGCCGCTGCCGGTGCAGCAGGTGCCGGAGCCGCCGCGCGTCTCGGCCGCAAAGGCGGCGATGGCGGCGACGCAGGCTTTCGCTGAACGGCGACGGGCGAACGGCATCGCTGCATGAGCGTGTTGCGCGACATCCGGGTGCTGCCGGTGGTGCTGGTGGCGGTGCTGGGGCTGGCGGTGCTGAAATTCGCCGGCCTCGCCATCGATGGCGGCTATGTGTTCGACTACAAGCCGCAATCGACCCAGAAGTCGTGGGCGCAGGAATATCTCAACTTTCCATCCGGCAATCGTAACACGGTGGATGCCGGCGATTCCATCAGCGGCGATATCACCGGTTCGGTAAGTGCCAAACCGAAGGAGGCGCCCGCCGCCAAGCCGCCGGAGACCGCACCGCCGGCGGGCACAGTTGTTGTTCCCGATCAGCCGAAGGTCGTCTCCGAATCCGAGCGCGCCATTCTCGAACGATTGCAGAGCCGCCGTCAGGAACTCGACGCGCGGGCGCGCGAGATCGACATTCGCGAGAACCTGCTGAAGGCCGCCGAGACCCGCATCGCCGACCGCGTCAAGGAATTGAAGGAGACCGAAGCGCGCATCGTCACCAAGACCCATGAGAAGAACGACGCGGAGGCCGCGCGCTTCAAGGGACTGGTGACGACCTACGAGGCGATGAAGCCGAAGGACGCGGCCAAGGTGTTCGACCGGCTGGAGATGTCGGTGCTTTACGAGATCGCCTCGCAGATCGCGCCGCGCAAGATGTCGGACATTCTCGGGCAGATGACGCCGGAAGCCGCCGAACGCCTCACCGTCGAATTGGCGCGCCGTGCCGGCGGTGAAAAGACCGCCTCCGCGACCGAACTGCCGAAGATCGAAGGCAAGCCGACAACGCCGGATCGTTGATCGCGGCGCATCGCTTCGCAAAGCCGGGACACGCTCATGATTCTTCAGATCATCACCCATCCGGTCACGCAGCGAATGACGCGTGAGGAGTACCTCGCCGACGCACGGCCGACGCTCGCGACCTGGCAGCAGGAGCCCGAGCTGATCAGCAAGTTCTATTGCGAGAACCCCGACGGCGCGCTGGTCGGCGTCTACCTCTGGAAATCCCGCGCGCGTGCGGAAGCGACGCACGACGCAGCCTGGGCCGAGAATGTGTTCCGCAAGCGCGGCGTGCGCCCGATCATCGAATACAAGGAAGTCCGCATGATCCTCGATAACGACAAGGGAACGGTGATCGAGTTCTGATGTCGTTCAAACCGGCATGTTGACGTTAACAAATCCTTATACGAGCCGACCTAGAGTTAACCGCAACGAGAGCGACCGGAGCGAATGTCCAATCCGCTCCACGAGAACTGGATCCGAAGACGCTTGAGATGACGCGCATCGCTGCCCGGCATTCTTGGTTGCTCGCCCGCCGTTTTCGGGCTGCGGCCGCATGCCTTGCGCTCCTCTCCAGCGTCGCTCTGACCACGCTGCCGGCCCATGCCGATCCGGTGCATGGCGAGGCGACGCTTGTGACCGAGAACGGTTACGCGCGGCTCGTCGTTAAACTCGATGAGGATGTTGACTCCGAGGTGTCGGTCGCAGGTTCGATCCTGATCATCCGCTTCAAGCGCGCGGTCGAGGTGCCTGTCGATCAGATCTCGGATGCGGTGCCGGACTATGTCGGCTCGGCGCGCCGCGACCCCGATGGCTCGGCGATCCGGTTGGCGCTGTCGCAAAAGGTCAAGATCAATTCGATGGTGGCGGGCGAGCGCCTGTTCGTCGACCTGCTGCCGGAGAGCTGGAAGGGGATGCCGCCCGGTCTGCCGCCGGAGGTGGTGCGCGAACTGTCGGAGCGCGCTCGCGCCGCCGAGCGCGCGTTGCGGCAGCAGCAGGCGGCGAACGCGCCAAAACCGTTGCCGCCGGTGCGTGTGCGCGCGTCGGTGCAGCCGACGTTCGTGCGCTACGTGTTCGAACTGCCGGAGAACGCCGGCGTGTCGTCGTCGCTCGGATCGCACAAGTTCTCGGTGGTGTTCGACAAGCCTTTCAAGTTCGACCTTGCGGATGCGACCCTGGTGACGCCGGCCAATGTCGGCGCCATCGAACAGCGTCTCGATGGCAAAAGCGCCGTCGTCGATTTCGCACTGATCGGCGACGTCGATGTCAAGGCTTTCCGCGAGGAGAAGAACTACATCGTCGATGTCGGCGTGCAGCCGGCTGCGGTGCCGCCGGCGCCATCAAAGGCATCGCAAGCCGCACCGATGAGTGTCGCGCCGAAAAGCGCGGCGGCAGAGTTACCAAAAGCGAGCGAAACGCAACCGCAAACTGCCGTGGCAACCAAGCCTCCCATAGAGAGCGCGAAGGCCGCTGAGCCGAAGCCGGGCACGCCGCCGGCGAATGTCGTGGCCGCGCCGGCACCTGCGAAAATCGAAGCGCCGGCGGCACCCACCGCCAATCCGGCAACATCGACCGACAACGCGCCGGTGCAGGTTCAACACAACAGCGACGGCATCCGCCTGAACTTCGCCTTCGATGCGGCGACACCCGCCGCGCTGTTTCGCCGGGCCGATGCCGTGTGGTTGCTGTTCGATTCCACGCAAGCCCTCGATCTCGATGCGATCCGCCGCGATGCCAAGTCGGTGATCGGCGACGTCAGCCGCATTGCGCTGCCGAACGGGCAGGCGATCCGGATGCGCCTGATCCGGCCGCAACTGGCGGCGCTTGCCGACACCGATGGTGTGACGCCCGCAACAGGCGGCCAGCGCTGGACGTTGACCTTCGCCGACACGCTGAAGACCTCGTCGGAGCCGCTGGAGGCACGGCGCAATGTGGTCGATCCGCGCCGCGCCACCATCACGATTCCGCTCGAGGGTGCCGGTAAGCTGCACCGGCTGACCGATCCCGATGCCGGCGACACGCTGCTGGTGGTGACGGCAAAGCCGCCGGCGCGGGGCTTCGTCAAACGACAGGACATGGTCGAACTCTCGGTGCTGGAATCGGTGCAGGGCGTCGTCGTGCGTCCGAAGTCGGACGATGTCACAGCGACCGTTTCGCCTGACAGCGTGACCTTGGCGCGCCCCGGCGGCTTGACCTTGTCGTCTGCACGGATGCAGCCGGAACGTGCGACCGCGTCGGTACGGCCGTTGTTCGACGATGCCGTGTGGCGCGACGATCGCGCGGCACCGTTTCTCGACCGGCGCAACGCATTGATCGACGCGGATTCCGTTGCCGAAGGCGCGGAGAAGATCGCCGCGCGGTTGGCGCTGGCGCGTTTCTACATGGCGTGGGGCATGTATCCCGAGGCCAAGGCGGTGCTCGACGTTTCGTTGAGCGAGGCCAAGCCTGGCACCGAAGATGCAACGACGCTGACGATGCACGCGCTCACGAGCAGCCTGATCGGGCGACCGGAGCAGACGCTGAAGGATCTCGCGAGCCCGGCCATCGGCAACAGCACCAACGCGCAATTGTGGAAAGCGCTCGCTTATGCGCGCCAGCAGAAGTGGGCGGCGTCGCGCGAAGCCTTTAAAAACGCAGAGCTTGCCATCGGCACGCTGCCGCTGGAATTGCAACGCGTCATCCTGCTCGATGCGATGCGCGCGTCGGTCGAAGTGAAGGACTACGCCGGCGCATCGGCGCGCAGCGACGATCTCGATGCGGTCGGCGCCGGCGGCGACATCGCGCCGGCGGTGGCGGTACTGCGCGGGCGTCTCGCCGAAGGTCTCGGGCAGGAGAAGACCGCGCTACGCGACTACAAGATCGCAGCCGCCTCGCAGGATCGTATCGCCGCCGCGGAAGGCAAGTTGCTGGAGATTGAGCTGCGCCAGAAGCGCAACGAGGTTTCCGCAGAGGATGCGTTGACCGAACTCGAAACGCTGTCGGCGCTGTGGCGCGGCGACGGCATCGAGGTCCGCACTTTGCAGCAATTGTCGCATCTCTACGCCGATGCGGGCCGCTACGCCGAGTCGCTTGCGGCCAGCAAGACCGCGACGCGCCTGCAACCCAACTCCGAGGCTGCGCGGCAGGCGCAGGATGAGGCGTCCGCGTTGTTCGCGCAGCTCTACCTCAGTCCTAAGGGCGATAGCATGTCGCCGATCGACGCGCTGGCGACGTTCTACGACTATCGTGAACTGACGCCGATCGGGCGGCGCGGCGACGAGATGATCCGCAGGCTCGCGGATCGTCTGATCGGCGTCGATCTGCTCGGGCAGGCGGCCGAGTTGTTGCAGTATCAGATCGATCATCGGCTCGAGGGCGCGGCGCGGGCGCAAGTCGCGGCGCGTCTCGCCATGGTCTACTTGATGAACCGCAAGCCGGATCGCGCCATCACCGCGTTGCGCACGACACGCATCGCCGACCTCGCCGGCGAATTGCGTCAGCAGCGTCTGTTGCTGGAAGCGCGCGCGCAGAGCGACATCGGCCGTCGCGATCTGGCGCTGGAGATCATCGCGAACATGAGCGGCCGCGAAGCGATCCGGTTGCGTTCGGACATTTACTGGGCGGCGCGGCGCTGGCGCGAGTCGGCCGAGCAGATCGAACTCTATTACGGCGAGCGCTGGCGCAACTTCAAGCCGCTCGACACGGTGGAGAAGGGCGACGTCATCCGCGCTACCATCGGGTATGCGCTCGCTGACGACGCGCTGGGCCTCGTGCGCTTCCGCGAGAAGTATGCACCGCTAATGGCGGGCGAGGCGGATCGCGCGACGTTCGACATGGCAAGCAAGCCGGCCTCCGCCAACAATGCCGATCTGGTCAAGCTCGCCAAGATGGCGGGCAGCGTCGATACGCTCGACGGCTTCCTGCGCGAGATGCAGGCGCGCTTCCCCGACGCCATCGCCAAGGCCGCGCTGCCGCCAGCCGCGCCCGCCACCGATCCGACACCGACCGGCAGCCTCCCGGCGATTGTCGGCAGCAAGCGGGCGGATGCGGCGAACTGAGCAGCTACCCGCCGCCGTAGCTCTGCACCAGCGAGCCTGCGACCAGCGACCAGCCGTCGACCAGCACGAAGAAGATCAGCTTGAACGGCAGCGACACCACCACGGGCGGCAGCATCATCATGCCCATCGACATCAGCACCGACGCCACCACCAGGTCGATGATCAGGAACGGCAGGAACAGCAGGAAGCCGATCTCGAAGGCGCGCTTCAGTTCGGAGATCATGAAGGCCGGCACCAGGATGCGCAGCGACAGGTCTTCCGGCGTCGCGGGGGTCGCTTCGCCGGAGAGGTCCATGAACAGCTTGAGGTCCTTCTCGCGCACGTTCTTCTGCATGAAGCCGCGCAGCGGTATCGAGGCGCGCTGCATCGCTTCCTCGACGGTGATCTGATTGGCGACCAGCGGCTTGATGCCGTCGTCGTAGGATTTTTGCAGCACTGGCCCCATCACGAAGGCGGTGAGGAACATGGCGAGTGCGATGATCACCGAATTCGGCGGCGCGGTGGCGGTGCCGAGCGCGGTGCGCAGCAGCGAGAGCACGACGACGATGCGCGTGAACGACGTCATCATGATCAGGATCGACGGCGCGACTGACAGCACCGTGAGCAGCGCGATCAATTGAATCGCGCGTTCGGTCACGCCGCCGTTGCCGCCGCCGAGATTGATGCTGATATCCTGCGCGAACGCCGGATCGGCCAGCGATCCGGCGGCGAGAATGACAGTGAATAATAAAACTCTACGCGGGCTGAACGCCGATCTCACGAAGGTGTCTTCGGGCGTCCGAGCAGGGACGCCATTTCGTCTTCGAGATTCTCAAAGTCGCCCTTCGTCCGCGTTGGCGGAGCGACTTCCGGCGCGGGCGTGGCAGAGCCGCTTGGCGCAGGTTCAACGGAGACGCGTGGCGCGGTCCGCATCGGCGGGGCCTCCGGTGCAACCGATGGCGCGCCGGCTGCCGGCTCGGCGGCGGTAGCCGGGCGGGCTTCGCCGCCTGGGCGGCGCAACGCGGCCTCAAGACGCTTCGCCATCTCGGCGAGATTCTGATCGGCGGTGGCGAGATCGGGCGGCGGTGGCGGCGGAGGCGTGACGACGGGCTCGGCGGGACGCGCCGATGGCGCCTTCACGGCGGCCGGAGAATCCACCGGGCGCAGCGGCGGCCGAGGGATCATCGGTTCGTTGCGCGGGGCGCGCATGTCGGGGCGCGGCTCGGGCCGTGTCACCGGCTCGGACGAAATGGTCGCCAGCGGATCGTGACGGCGCTCGGGAAGCGGGGGAGGCGGTGGTGGTGAAGCGGGGCGGCGCAACTCATCGGCGAAGGACGGCCGCGCGGGACGTGCCGGCGGCTCCGGCAATGAGGGCTCGACCGGCTCGACGGCGGGCGCGGCGTCCTCGTCCGGGAACGGATTGAGTCGGGCGGGCGCGTCTGCGCGCGGGGCGACCTGATCGCGGCCGGGAGCCGCGCGCACGATATTCTGTTCCACCACGATGTCGCTGGGGCCGCCGATCATCAGGAGATGTTCGACATTATCGCGCCGGACCAGCACCAGCCGGCGGCGGCCGTCGACGGCGGCGGCGTCGATCACCGCGAGGCGCGGCATCCGGCCCCGTCCGGCGCTGCCGCCGAGCCGGTTGCCGGCAAACCGGCGCACCAGCCACGCCACGAGGCCGATCAGCACCAGGACGGCCACGAATGCGATAAAGAATGTCAGCGGTGTCTGCATTGATCCATCCCCGGCGCAACCGGCGGTTCCTTTCAGAATCGCCGCCTGCTGAAGCCCCACAATACAATAAATAGCCAACGGGGCGTGAGTCGGCCGCTACTGGTTAATGTCCCCGGGCAATAATTGCCCGCCCGTCTCCTCATAACCCAAGATAACGTCAACCAAAACGAGTTTCGGGGACCGACGTTCCCCCGCGGCTCAAGGGCCAGTCGCGCGGCTTCTCGCGTCGGGCCGGGAAATGCCTGACAATCCTTGGTTAAAAGTCGTTAGCAATTTGAGCGATGGCGTTAACCGGCCGTTAACCATGGCGCGGCAAATTCTGCCTACCTGCGGTCGCAGGGCGAGGACCAGACAATGGCCATCACCGATCTTCCGACGCTGTCCGCGCTGCGGGCCAAGATGCAGTGGCACCAGGAACGTCAGCGCGTGCTGGCGGAGAACATCGCCAATTCGGATACGCCGAACTTCCGGCCACGCGATCTGGTGGAGCCGAAATTCGACAAGAATGGCCTGCCTCCGCCCGGCGCGCCGATGGGGACGCTGCCGATGGCGCGCACCTCGGCCAGTCACATGGCGGCGATCGGCGGCGGCCCAAGCTTCCCGCAGGATCGCAAGGGCGGCTACGAGACCCGACCCGCCGGCAACGCCGTCAATCTCGAGGACGAGATGCTGAAGGTGTCGCAGAACCAGATGGATTACGCCGCGGCGACCTCGCTCTACAGCCGCAGCCTCAACCTGTTGAAGACCGCGATCGGCAAGCGCTGACGCGGCCGCAGCCTAGGGACGCTACACCATGGCAGACGAGGGAATGGACTTCATGCGCTCGATGAGCATCGCGACCTCTGGGTTGCGGGCGCAGGCGGGCCGCATGCGGGTGATCTCGGAAAACATCGCCAACTCCGATTCCACCGCGCAGACCGCGGGCGGCGACCCGTATCGCCGCAAGGTGCCGACGTTTTCCTCGACGCTCGACCGCTCGCTCGACGCGCGCGTGGTGTCGCTCGGCCGCATCCGACCGGACAATTCCAGCTTCCGCATCAAGCATGAGCCTGGCAATCCCGCCGCCGACGCCAGCGGCAACGTGAAGTATCCGAACGTCAATCCGGTGATCGAAATGACCGACATGCGCGACGCGCAGCGGTCCTACGAAGCCAATCTCAACATCATCAGCGCCACGCGGCGGATGATCCAGCGCACCCTCGACATCCTCAAAGCCTGACTTTTAAGGAGCCATCGCCATGGCAACGCCGACCGCAGCCGCCAACGCCTATGCCAGCCTTGCCAAGATGATGTCCCCGGGCGGCGCTGGTGCCGCCAAGGGAGCCGAGACAACCGGCCCTTCGTTCGGCGCGCTACTGAAAGACGCGATCGGTAGCGTGATGGATGCCGGCCGCAAGTCCGACGCGCAGACGGTGGCGATGGCCAACGGCAAGGCCAACGTTATGGACGTGGTGACGGCGGTGGCCGAAACCGACGTTGCCGTCTCGACGCTGGTCTCGGTGCGCGACCGGGTGATCCAGTCCTACGAAGACATCATGCGGATGCCGATCTGATGATTGCCGTCATCCTGAGGTGCGAGCCGCTGTAAGCGGCGAGCCTCGAAGGATGACAACCAACCCGTCACCCTTCGAGACGCGGCTTCGCCGCTCCTCAGGATGACGGGTTTACTCAGTGCAACAACACAGGAACGCACATGACCGGAGCTGAAACTCTCGACGTCGCGCGCGATGCGATCTGGACCATTGTGATCGTCTCGGCACCGCTGCTGGTGGTCGGCCTCCTGGTCGGCGTCGCCATCTCGCTGGTGCAGGCGCTGACGCAAATCCAGGAGCAGACGCTGGTGTTCGTGCCCAAGATCGTTGCCATGCTGGTGACGCTGGTGCTGGCGCTGCCGTTCATGGCGGATGCCTTGCACGCCGAGATGATGCGGATTTCGTCGCGAATCGTCGGAGGGTAGCGCATGGTGGGGCATGCGCGTCGACCTCTCGTTCCTGCCCGCCTATGCCGCCGCCTTCATGCTGGTGTTCGCCCGCATCGGCGCGATGGTGATGCTGTTGCCAACCTTGGGCGAGGTCAACATCCCGGTGCGGATCAAGCTCGGGATCGCGCTGCTGCTCACCATGATCATCCTGCCGCTGCATCGCGCGGCGTTCCATGTCGACATGCAATCGATGGCGCCGATGGCGGTGCTGATGGTGCAGGAAATCTTCATCGGCATCGTACTCGGCGCGACGGCGCGGGTGACGCTGTCGGCGTTGCAGGTGGCGGGCTTCATCATCGCGCAGCAACTGGGGCTGGGGTTCGTGACCGCCGTTGATCCGACGCAGGGCCAGCAGGGCGTGCTGATCGGCAATTTCCTCGCGCTGCTCGGCGTCACCTTGCTGTTCGCCACCGACAGCCACTATCTGGTGATCGCCGCGCTGAGCGAGAGCTACAACATCTTCGCGCCGGGCGCGCTGATGCCGAGCGGTGATGTGGCAGCGCTTGCGGTGCGCGCCTTCGCCGGGGCCTTCAAGGTCGGCGTGCAACTCGCCGCGCCGTTCCTGATCTTCGGACTGGTGTTCAATATCGGGCTCGGCATTCTGGCGCGGCTGATGCCGCAGATGCAGGTTTATTTCGTCGGCGTGCCGCTCTCGATCCTGTTCGGCCTCCTGATTCTTCTTATCGTGCTGGGGGCGATGATGGGCGTGTTCCTCGATTACTTCACCGGCATCATGCACGACCTGGCACCAAGGAGTTGATCCGAAGTGTCCGAGGACAGCGACGGCCCGGAGAAAACAGAAGACCCGACCCAAAAACGGTTGGACGATGCGCTTGAACGCGGCGACGTCGCCAAGAGTCAGGAGGTCAATACCTGGTTCATGATCGCGGGCGCGGCGCTGGTGTTGACGGCGTTTTCCGGATCGATCGGCAGCGGATTGCAAAATCCGTTGCGCAACCTGATCGCCAATTCATGGATGATCCGCGTCGACGGTCCGAGCTTGCTGGCTCTGGTGCGCGATCTCGAATACGTGCTGATTGTCGCCCTCGGTGTGCCGCTGCTGCTGCTGGCGCTGGCGGCGATTGCCGGCAATATGGTGCAACACCGGCTGGTGTGGTCGGGTGAATCGCTCAAGCCTAAATTCAGCAAGCTGTCGCCGCTGGCCGGCGCCAAGCGCATTTTCGGCAAGCAGGCGGCGGCAAATTTCGCCAAGGGCCTGTTCAAGGTGACCGCGCTCGGCGTGGTGATGACCATGGTGCTGTGGCCGGATCGCTTCCGTGTCGACGCCATGGTGCGTTCCGATCCCGCGACCATCCTCGGCACGACGATGGAACTGACGCGGCATCTGCTGACGGCGACGGTGGCGATGCTCGCGCTGGTCGCCATCGCCGATTACTTCTTCCAGTACCGGCAATGGTTCGAAAAGCAGAAGATGTCGCTGCAAGAACTCAAGGAGGAGTTCAAGCAATCGGAAGGCGACCCGCATATCAAGGGACGCATCCGCCAGTTGCGTCACGCGCGCATGAAGAAGCGGATGATGGCCGCCGTTCCCAAGGCGTCGGTGATCATCACCAACCCGACCCACTATTCCGTCGCGCTGCAATACGATCGCGGCATGGCGGCGCCGATCTGCGTCGCCAAGGGCGTCGATACGGTGGCGTTCAAGATCAGGGAAGTGGCGAAGGAGCACGACATCCCGATCGTCGAGAACGTGCCGCTGGCGCGCGCGCTCTATGCC
>JAFKKL010000086.1 GCA_017305595.1 Hyphomicrobiales bacterium
TTCCAGCACCGTAACGGTCGGATTGCCGACACGACCGTAGATGTAGCCATCGGCCGCCCCCGCGAAGCGGTCGCTTCCGGTCTCGGAGCGCTCAAATGCATAGGTCGAGGTGAGGAACACAGGTGGATTGAGCGCACCATGATAATCGAGCGCGTCATAGCCCTCATGGATGGCTCGGGTGGAGAATCCTGCTTCGGAATTTTTCATGCCGTCAGCATAATCCACCCGCACGTTCGAACTTGCCAAACTTGCAAAGCTGAGATTGAATTTCTGGCAGAATGTCTCGTCAATCTGGGCTTTCATGAACGATCCTGCCAATTCTGGAAATTTCGATGCGATTGACCTGAAGATCCTGCGCGAACTTCAAGCCGATGCCCGGTTGCCGAACAACGTATTAGCCGAGCGGGTTGGCTTGTCGCCTTCACCCTGTTCGCGAAGGGTCAAACTGTTGGAGGAATCCGGCGCGATCGAAAGCTATCGGACGATCGTGAACCGCACCGCAGTGGGTCTTGGACTGACTGTCTTCGCCGGAATTCGCGTCGGCCGTCATTCCGCTGAGGGCAAAGACAGTTTCATCAAGATGCTTCTCGCTATGCCTGAGGTGATTGCCTGTCATCTCGTCTCCGGGGACGTGGACTTTCTGATTGAGGTCGTCGTTCGCGACATGGCCACCTACGAGGCCACGGTTCTCAACCGTCTTCTGTCATTGCCCGAATTGCGCGACATTCGAACGAGCTTTGCGATGCGAACCTATCGGTCCTCGGGACCTCTTCCGCTCTCCTCGGCAAGCTGACGACATCGTGTGGTCGAGACTCCGCGACGGCGGTTAGAGACTGCTCGGACGAACATCGATCGCTGCGCCTTTGGTCGCGACAAGACTTGCCGCCATCGGTCGAACCCGAAGCGGCGTGTAGCTCTGCAAGGAGATTGCTGCTTGGTGTCCTGCTTCAGGGCACGAACGGCGCCCTTCTCGAATTTCGAGGGCTGTCCATAGGGTTCACTACCGGTATCCGCACCCGATTGCTTTATCCACTCCGGAACATTGGGTGGGAGATTTTCGCCTCCGGCCGCGGATTCAGCCGCCGAAGCATTGCCGGAAGCGGCGAACATGGCCGCACCGCCCACAGCCATCGATCCGGCCGTCAAAAACTGTCTTCACGTCGACGACCTCTTATCTGCGTTTGTACCGTTCTCAATACTTTCCTCCTAGCGAACACATTTCACAGGATTTCTTGACGTATCCGCAACTCATCCGACGAAGCGCTACGGATGTTCTTAGTCCAGGTTTCGCGCTTTCATGTCCCCCCCCCACAGCAGCGCACCGAAAGCAACCAGGCTCAAGATCGACGAGACGACTACGACGCCGCCTCCCAACGGATCAATCAGCAGGCTGAATCCCAACGGGGCCAACGCCTGACAAACGCGCGAAGGTGCGCCCAATAATCCAAGCCGATAGCCGTAGTTTTCCGGGCCGAATATCGCCAGCGGCAACGTGCCCCGAGCAATCGTAAGCAGGCCGTTGCCCGCACCGTGGAGCAAAGCAAATGCCGCGGCGGCAGGCCCGCCGAATATCCCGATCACGCAAGCACCGATCGGATGCGTGATGCAAGCAAGCCGCGTGGAAAACAACGGATGGAATCTGCCAAGCGTACTTGCTTCAAGGACACGCGCCGCGACCTGAGCCGGACCGATCATCATCCCCGCAAAGACGGCCTGTGCGGGAGTTGCCCCGAACGCCTCGACGATACGCGGCAGATGTGCCGCCATTGCCGATGTGACGGTCCAAGCCGCCGCGAACGCCACCGACAACAGGATCATCATCCGGTCCATCGGAATGTGCGGTTTGGCGGCTCTTCCCTCTACGTGTCGCGCGGTCGCAGGCGTCTTTGGCAGGAAGAACAGATTGAGCGGAAGTCCGATCAAGATGTGCGCGACGGCCCACGCGTAGCATGTTGATCGCCATCCGATCGTTTCCAGCCCCCATGAACTGAGCGGCCATCCGACCGTGCTGGCAAATCCGGCAATCAAGGTAATCCCTGTGATCGCCCGCCTTGCGTTGTCGCCGTAGATGCGTCCAAGCGCCCCGAACGCGGCGTCGTAGAGCCCCGCCCCCATCCCGATGCCGAGCAAGAACCAAGCGACCCCGAGCATCCATGCCGAGGTCGATGCCCCGAGCAACGCCAGCCCCGTAGCAAAGATTACGTTCGATCCGGACAGGACCGGCCGCCCGCCGAACAGGTCGATCTGACGACCGACACGCGGCCCCAGCAATCCGGAGATTACCAACGCGGCCGAAAAGGCCGCGAAGAACCAGTTGCTGGAGATGCCGAGATCCTTGGCGATCGGATCAGCAAGGATCGCCGGGAGATAGTAGCTCGACGCCCATGCGAGCGTTTGCGTGGTTCCGAGGGCAAGAATGATTGGAAGCTGGCGCTGGCTCACGCGGTGCCCCTCACGAGCAGCCGCATCCGGATTTCCCGACGACCTTGGCGTTGGCATCCTCCACACAGCAAGCGCTCACGTCGGCGGGTGCCGGGCCGCCGCAGCATCCGGATGACGCAGCGCCGGACTCGACGCCGCCCCGCGTACACACGCCTGTTTCTGGAAGCTCCAGTTCGACACGAGTTGCGGCTTCATGATCGCCTGCGATCTCCGCCGCGATGGAGCGAGCCTGTTCGTAGCCCGT
>JAFKKL010000087.1 GCA_017305595.1 Hyphomicrobiales bacterium
CTCGCCGGTTACTTCGCCGCCGCGCAGTTCGGCTATGTCGCGCCGCAGATGCTGGGCTGGCATCTCTCCGCCACGGTGCTGGTGATGGTGCTGATCGGCGGCTTGCGCTCGGTCACTGGACCGCTGATCGGCGCGCTGGTTCTGATCGTGCTCGAGGAGGTACTGAAAGCTTCCACAGATTATTGGAAGTTGATCGAGGGCCTGATCATCATCGTCATCGTGCTGGCGTTGCCGGGCGGCGTTCGCCAGTTGTGGCCGATGATTTTCGGCGAGCGTTCGGAGGAGCGACCGGTGCGTCAGGCCGCACCTTCCATCGTGGAGGGACGCAATGGCTGATGCCGTGTCCCGAGTGGCGCTGCGTGCAAGCGGCCTGCACAAGCGTTTCGGTGGCCTCAAGGCCGTCTCCGATGTGTCGATCGATGTTCATGTCGGTGAGATCCACGCGGTTATCGGCCCGAACGGTGCCGGCAAATCCACCTTGATCAATCTGTTATCCGGCGAGCTGTTCGCCAACGATGGCGCGATCACGCTGGAGGCCACCGATATCACGCGGCTGCCGCCGGATCGCCGCGCGCGCCACGGCCTCGGTCGCGCGTATCAGAAGACCACGATCTTCCCGAAATTCACCGTGCATGAGAACGTCCGCCTCGCGGCGCAGGCGCGCTCGCCGACGCCGTTGCGGATGTTCGGCTCGGCGCGTTCCGATGCGGCCGTTCGCGATCTCGCCGCGCAGGCCATCGCGAGAGTGGGTCTCGCGGCGCAAACGCAGATCGTCGCGAGCGACCTCAGCCATGGTGAGCAGCGTCAGCTCGAAATAGCAATGGTACTGGCGACCGATCCGCGCATCATTCTGCTGGACGAGCCGCTGGCCGGCATGGGGCAGGTGGAAGCGCGCGGCATCATCGGCCTCATCTCCTCGCTGAAAGCCGGCCGCGCGGTGCTGCTAGTCGAGCACGACATGGATGCGGTGTTCGAACTGGCGGATCGCCTCACCGTGATGCACGACGGCTGCGTCATCGCCAGCGGATCGCCGCAGGAGGTGCGGATGCATCCGGCGGTGCGCAGCGCCTATCTCGGCGATCACGGAGACGCGGCATGAGCGCGCTGCTCGCAGTGAATCGTCTCGAAGCTTTCTACGGTGCGAGCCAGATTCTGCATGGCCTCGATTTTGAAATGATGCGCGGCGAACAGGTGGCGCTGATCGGCCGTAACGGCATGGGCAAGACCACGCTATTGCGTTCGCTGATGGGTCTGGTGAGTGATTGTCGCGGAGAGGTTGGTTTCGCGGGGCGCAGCATTCGCGGCGCGGCGCCGGAAGATATTGCCCGCGCTGGTCTCGCGCTGGTGCCGGAAGGGCGCGGCATCTTCGGCGCGTTGACGGTAGAGGAAAATCTCACCATGGCGGCGCGGCCCGGGAGCGGCGGCCGGCAGGCGTGGACCCTGGCGCGCATCTACGAATTGTTTCCGCGGCTGCATCAGCGGCGCGGCAATGGCGGACATCAGTTGTCCGGCGGCGAGCAGCAGATGCTGACCATCGGCCGTGCGCTGATGACCAATCCCGACTTGATCTTGATCGACGAGGCGACCGAGGGATTGGCGCCGCTGGTGGCACAGGACATTTGGAAAACGCTCGGTGTCATTCGCGGCGAAGGTATCGCCACCATCGTCGTCGACAAGGATTTCCGCAGTCTGGCGAAGATCACCGATCGCGCCATCGTTCTGTCGAAGGGCACCGTGGTATTCAACGGCGCGCCGGCGGATTTGATGGCGCAGCCGGAGTTGCTGGAGCGGCATCTCGGCGTATAGCGCGGATCGCGCCGTTACGATTCGATGACGAGGATGCTTGCGTCGCTGGCCGCACGGATATTCTCATGCAGCGGCTCCGGCCATCGCACCACCAGCTTGCCGACGAGATCGTCGAGCGCATCGAGATCGCGCGTATCGTAGAATGTCGGCTGTGACGCGCGCGCAATGAAGGCGTGCAGCAGCGGTGCGGCGTCATAGTCGTAGACGATATCGCCGGGGACATTGCCGCGCTCGCGCCGCGTGAACCGGCGAAACGCCGTCAGTTTGGCCTCGCCATCTACCGTCGCGATGAATGAGAGCACCTCGGTATCGTCGCCGAAGCACGGACCATCCTGCATCCGGTCATAGGTCGAAAGCGCGGCGGCGCGCTGCACGTCGTCGATGGTGCAAAAATCGGACGATACATCGTCAGGGTGTAGCGTATTGCGGATCGCGATCGTGCTACCGGGCGACAGCCCGCGCGCTTGCAACAGTTCGCCCAGCGTCGCCATTTCAGGATGCAACAGTGTGAGGTCGGAACGATGCGTTGCCGGCCAAAACCGGCGCCACTGCGCCGAGCAGGCGCGCGGCCGCGCTGTCGACGCTTTGCCCGGCGGTGTCCACCACCGTCGAGGCGCGCGCGTAGAGCGGTTCGCGGCTGAGTAGGATGGTGCGCAGTTCAGCCATTGCCGAACGATCGTCGGCCATCGGCCGCAGGTCGCCTTGCCGTCGTACCCGCGCCATGTGCTCCTCGGGCTCGGCCTTGAGCCAGATGGTATAGAACGACGACAGGATCAGATCGAAGGTCAGCGGTTCCGAGACGATACCGCCGCCGGTGGCGAGTACGATCAGTTCCTTGCGCGCCAGCAGCTTGCCGAGCG
>JAFKKL010000078.1 GCA_017305595.1 Hyphomicrobiales bacterium
CGGCCGGGAAGGTGCCGACGATCTTCACACCGGGCTCGACCTTGGCGTCGGTCGAATAAACGATGCCGAGCACTGCTTCGCCACGCGCCACCCGCGCCCGCGCGGCGCGGACGTTCTCTGCCATCGCGAACTTCGGTTCGGCCGCCTGCCATGAGCCGAGTTTCTCCAGGGCGGCCTTGGCGTACTTGCCGACCGGCACGGCCTTGACGTCACCGGTGGTGATCCGGCCGTCGCCGGCGAGCTTGGCGAGGTCGAAGCCCGGACCGATCGAGACGTTCTCGATCTTGGAGTCCTTCGGCGCGATCAGCACGATGGCATTGCCAAGCAGGTCGACGCGGGTCGATTCATTGATCGACTTGTTCTTGATGGAATAGTCCATCCACGCGGTGTCGGCCGACACGAAGATATCCGCTGGCGCGCCCTGCTCGATCTGTTTGGCGAGCGCCGAACTCGCGGCATAGCTGGCGCTGATCTTGACGCCAGACTTCGCGGCGTAGGCGGCATCGGCCTCGTCCAGCGCGTTCTTCATCGAGGCCGCGGCGAACACCGTGAGGCTTTTGTCCTGGGCTTGCGCCGGTTGATGGAATGATCCGCAAACAATCGCGGCAGCGAACAGAAAGCCGGCAAGACGACGCATGATGGCGCTCCAAAAATCCGTAACCGCAACGCGAAACGCGCAGCGGCAAACCTGGGTCATGAGGGATGGTCGAGCGACAGGCGGAAGCGCCGTTCCGGCAGGCCGAAGGGCTTACGGCCCCTCGGATATCGCGCATCGAACAATAACAGGCTGACAAGACTCGTAAAGTCCCCTCCACCGACCGCAGCGGGCGACAACCGCCTTACGGCCTCACGGCGCCTTGAGCACCAGCCGGCACGCCGGGGGCAATTCCGACAGCGTGATCTGATGCGGCGGTTTCGGCGGCTTCGGCCGGGGCTTCGGGTGCAGCACCGCATCGCTGAACCAGTAGGCGAGATCGGAGGCCGCGCAGCCCTCGCTGTCCGAGGGCGGCGTCTGCGGCGTGCATTCGCTGTTGCCGGCCGGACAGGTGATGCGGACATGGAAATGATAGTTGTGGCCGTACATCGGCCGCACCTTCGAGAGCCAGCTCCGGTTGCCCCTCGCCTCGCGGCACAGCGCCTTCTTGATCGCGGCGTTGACGAAAATGCGTTCCACGCGTGGCTCCAGCGCCGCCGCGCGAATGACTTCGAGATGATGTGGCGTCCAGACCCGCGGATCGATATCGAGCCGATCGGTGCGTACCATGTCGACTGCCGACATCTCCTCGCGTTCGTTGCGCGACAGCATCCGGTTCGGCATCGGCGTCAGCCAGATGTCGGCATCGAGCCCGATCTGATGGCTGGCGTGGCCGGTGATCATCGGCCCGCCACGCGGCTGCGCCATATCGCCGATCAACAGGCCCGGCCAGCCGGCGGCGCGATGCGCTTTCGCGGACAGTTTCTCGACCAGCGCCACCATATCCGGATGCGCCCAGTTGCGATTGCGCGACAGCCGCATCACTTGCCAGGTCGGCCCGTTGACCGGGAGTTCCGCGCCGCCGGCAAGGCACCCCTTGGCGTAGAATCCGATCGCCTGCGGCGACTGAGCGCTGGGCTTGATCTTGCGGCCGAACAACTGCTTCGCGGGCAGGTTCGGATCGTCGGGATGGGCCAGCACCGGCAGCGGCTTCGGGTGCAGCGTGCCCTTTTCCTGCGCGTGCGTCGCAACAGGCGCGAACAGCATCGCAGCGGTGACGACGCCCGACAGCAAAAGGCCGGGGAGAATCAGGCGGCAGGTCATCATCGTTCGAGTATAGCGCAGATTCGCGCGCGGTCTGTGCGGCGCACACATCACGAGGCGGCAGGAGCGCTTCGTATCTTGCATCGCAAGATGATGGCCCATCGCTAACGTCTTGGCATTAATCGGAGGATCAATTGACAGTCCACGCTCAGGCCCGCTCTAATACCGTCATAACAAAATACACAACGGGAGGATGACGATGAGGAAACTGATCACTGTTTTGGCAGGAGTGGCCACTGTCGCCGCTTTCAGCATGGCCGCCCAAGCGCAGACGGTGCTCAAGGCATCCCATCAGTTCCCCGGCGGCAAGGGCGATCCGCGCGACGAGATGGTGCAGATCATCGCCCGCGACGTGAAGGCCGCCAATGTGGGCCTCGAGATCCAGGTCTATCCGGGTGCTTCACTCTTCAAGCCGAACGAGCAGTGGAACGCGATGACGCGCGGCCAGCTCGACATTTCGTCGTTCCCGCTCGATTACGCCAGCGGCAAAGTTCGCGCCTTCGGCGCGACGCTGATGCCGGGCCTGGTGCGCAACCATGAGCGCGCCGCCCGCCTCAACGATTCGCAATTCATGAAGGACATCAAGGCGCAGATCGAGAAGGCGGGTGTTCTCGTACTAGCGGACGCCTGGCTCGCCGGGGCGGTGGCCTCGAAGGACAAGTGCATCCGCAAGCCCGACGACATCAAGGGCCTGAAGGTTCGCTCAGCGGGACCGACCTTTGCCGCGATGTGGCAAGAGGCCGGCGCGTCGATCGTCTCGATCCCGAGCAACGAGGTCTACAACGCGCTGCAAACCGGCGTGGCCGACGCCACCGACACCAGCGCCGGCAGCTTCATGTCGTTCCGGCTCTACGAGCAGGTCAAGTGCATCACCGCGCCCGGCGATAACGCGCTGTGGTTCATGTACGAGCCGGTGCTGATCTCGAAGAAGACCTACGACAAACTGACCAAGCCGCAGCAGGACGCGCTGCGCGCCGCCGGCAAGAAGTCGCAGGACTACTTCATGAAGGAGAGCAAGGGTCTCGACGACAAGCTGGTCAAGGTCTTCAAGGACCACAACGTCGAGGTGGTGACGCTGACGCCCGAGGAATACGACGCCTGGATCAAGGTGGCGCAGAAAAGCTCCTACGCTTCCTTCGCCAAGGACGTGCCGGACGGCAAGAAGCTGATCGACGAAGCGCTGGCCGTCAAATAACGCCACGGATGTCGCGCGACACATCCTCATCGCCCGGCGACGCCTGAACGGTTCGCAAGACCGCGCAGGCGCGCCGGGTAGTTCTCTCCATGCCGGAACCTCTCCGATGGACCTTTATATTCGCGCCATCACGCTGATCTCGAAACTATGCGGCATCGTCGCGGCGCTGTTGATCGCAGCCGCGGTGGTTGTGGTCTGCCATATGGTATTCGTCCGCAGCGTGCTGAACCAGAACACGATCTGGCAGACCGATTTCACCACCTACAGCCTGATCGCCGCGACCTTCATCGGCGCGCCGTTCCTGCTGCTGAACCGGGGTCACGTCAACGTCGATGTGCTGCCGCTCTATCTTGGGCAGACCGCGCGGTTCTGGCTGGCGCTGGCGGCGGGGCTGATGTCGTTCGCATTCTGCGTCACGATGACGGTGCTCGGCGCGGAGTTCTGGTACGAAGCGTGGAGCAATAACTGGGCTTCCGACACCATGTGGCGGGTACGGCTGTGGATTCCCTACGCCGCCATGCCGATCGGCCTCGGCATCCTGTCGCTGCAATATGTCGCCAGCCTTTATAATCTGATCACCGGCCGCGAACCGCCCTTCGGCCTGACTCCGAAGGAGGCCGCATGAGCCCGGCAGTCCAAGGCGCCCTCGTTCTCGTCGTCACGCTGGTCATCCTGTTATCCGGCGCACCGGTGGCCTTCGCGCTCGGCGCGATCGCCATCAGTTTCCTCGTGATCTTTCAGGGCGTCGATGCGCTTCAAGTCGCCGCCGAAACCTTCTACGGCAGCCTGCACGACTTCACGCTGGTCTCGATCCCGATGTTCGTGATGATGGGTGCGGCCATCGGCTCCTCGCCCGCCGGCAAGGACCTCTACGAGGCACTCGACCGCTGGCTCTATCGTGTACCGGGCGGGCTGGTGATCTCCAACATCGGCGCCTGCTCGATCTTCGCCGCGCTGACCGGCTCGTCGCCGGCCTGCTGCGCCGCCATCGGCAAGATGGGCATTCCCGAGATGCGCCGTCGTGGTTATCCGGACGACGTCGCCACCGGTGCGATCTGCGCCGGCGGCACCCTCGGCATCCTCATCCCGCCCTCGATCACCTTCATCCTCTACGGCATCGCCACCGAAAGCTCGATCGGCCGGCTGTTCCTCGCCGGTGTGCTGCCGGGCGTCCTGCTCACCGCATTGTTCATCCTGTGGACGATGTTCATCCTGTGGAAGCGCGGCTTCCGCTCCCACGCACTCGACTTCCGCTACTCATGGCGGGAGAAATTCCAGTCGATCCCGAAGATCCTGCCTTTCGTGCTGGTGATCCTCGGCGTCATGTACACGCTCTATGGCGGCGTCGCGACGCCGTCGGAAGCGGCGGGCGTCGGCGCGGCGCTGTGCGTGGTGCTCGCCGTGGTAATCTACCGGATGTGGTCGCCGGACAAGTGGTGGCTGATCCTTTACGACACCACGCGGGAATCCGTGATGATCCTGATGATCATCGCCGCCGCCGTGCTGTTCGGCTACATGCTTACCTCGCTGTACCTGACCCAGACGCTGGCGCAGGCCATCGCCGACATGCACGTCAACCGCTGGGTGCTGATGTTCCTCATCAACATCTTCCTGCTGGTGTGCGGCTTCTTCATCCCGCCGGCGGCGATCATCCTGATGACCGCGCCGATCCTGCTGCCGATCATCACGGCCGCCGGGTTCGATCCGATCTGGTTCGGCGTCATCATCACCATCAACATGGAGATCGGACTGATCCATCCGCCGGTCGGATTGAACCTCTACATCGTCAACTCGATCGCCCCCGACGTGCCGGTGACCAAGATCATGTACGGCACCATCCCCTACGTGCTGTGCATGATGCTGGCGATCGTGATCCTCTGCATCTTCCCGGAAATCGCGACCTGGCTGCCGGATACCCTGATGGGACCGGTACGCGGCGGATAGTCCGGCAAGTTTGGCATCCGGGTCCGCCCGGATGCGCTGTTGACGAAGCGCCATCCACACTGGAAAGGCGGGGCCATGGCCGTTAGGGTCCCGGCGATCCCTCCGACCTGAAAGTTTCTGCCGTGTCCAATTCCGCCTCGCGTGCCCGCCTTGCCGACATCATCTTCACCCGTTCCTTCGGGCGCGGCGAAATCACCCTGGCATCGGGGCGAAAAAGCGATTTCTATTTCAATCTGAAACCGACCATGCTCGACCCCGAGGGTGCGGCGCTCCTGGCGGAATTGACCTTCGAGGCCCTGAAGGACGACAAGCTCGATTACGTCGGCGGCCTCGAAATGGGCGCGGTGCCGCTGGCCGGCGCCATCGCGCAATTGTCCTGGCTGAAGAAGGCGCCGATCGCCGCCTTCTTCGTCCGCAAGAAGCCCAAGGAACATGGCGCACGGCTGGCGGTCGAAGGTCTCGCCGAGGGCGAAAGCCTGCGCGGCAAGCGCGTCGTGATCGTCGAGGACGTCACCACCACCGGCGGCTCTGCCATCAAGGCGGTGGAGGCGGTGCGCGACGCCGGCGCGGAGATCGCGCTGGTGTTCACCATGGTCGATCGCGACGAAGGCGCGGAAACCGCCTTCGCCGAAGCCGGCCTCGCCTTTCGTTCACTGTTCAAGGCCTCCGAATTCCTCAATAGATAGAGGCGACCGATCGCCTCATTGTCTCGGCGATCAATGCCCGGTAGCTCCTCTCAATGACCTTGAAGTTTCGTCCGCACGCCCCGCTCGCGCTCGTCGCACTTCTGGCCCTCGCCGCGTGGCCGGAACCGGCGCTGGCCGCTGAAGGGCTGGACGGCACCAAGCTGAACTGGCTGTGGGCACTGCCGTTCATTGGCATCCTGCTCTGCATCGCCACCGGGCCGGTGTTCTATCCGCACGTCTGGGAACATCACCTCGGCAAGTTCACTGCCTTCTGGTCGGCGCTCGTCGTCATCCCGCTATTGCTCACGACCGATCTGCATACGGTGACGACGACGCTGGCGCATACCGCGCTGCTCGAATACATGCCGTTCATCCTGCTGCTGCTGGCGCTGTTCACAGTCGCCGGCGGCATCTATCTCGAAGGCAACCTGCACGACAGCGTCTTCACCAACACCGCGTTACTTGCCATCGGCACCGCCATCGCAAGCCTCGTCGGCACCACCGGCGCGGCGATGATCCTGATCCGGCCGCTGATCCGCGCCAATGACGACCGCAAGTACAACGCCCATGTCTTCGTGTTCTTCATCTTCCTGGTCTGCAATATCGGAGGTTCGCTGACGCCGCTCGGCGATCCGCCGTTGTTCATCGGCTTCCTCAAAGGCGTTGGCTTCTTCTGGACCGCGCAGCACCTCTGGCCTGAAACGCTTGTGGTGAGCGCCGTGGTGCTGGCGGTGTTCGTCGTCATCGACATCTTTGTCCGTCGCCGCGAGGGACGGCCGCGCCGCAGCGATCCGACGCCCGACCGGCCGCTGAAGCTGCATGGTCTTATCAATTTCGTGCTGATCGCGGTCATCATCGGCGCCATCCTGATGAGCGCGCAATGGCGGCCCGGCGTCACCTTCACCATTGCGGACGTGCATCTCGAACTGCAAGACCTCGCGCGTGACGCCATCTTCGTACTGGTCGCCATCGCCTCCATCGTGCTGACCCGCAAGGAAGACCGCGCCGCCAATGGCTTCAGTTGGGGGCCGATCAAGGAAGTCGCGATCCTGTTCGCCGGCATTTTCATCTGCATCGTGCCGGTGATGGCGATGCTGCAAGCCGGACCGCAGGGCGCCTTCAGCTCCTTGCTGAGCATGGTGACGCGGGGCGACGGCACGCCGAACCCTGTGGCCTATTTCTGGCTGACCGGCATTCTCTCGTCGTTCCTCGACAACGCGCCGACCTATCTGGTGTTCTTCCAGATGGCCGGCGGCGATGCCGCTCACCTGATGACCGACCTGTCACATGTGCTTGCCGCGATCTCGCTCGGCGCGGTGTTCATGGGCGCGATGACCTACATCGGCAACGCGCCGAACTTCATGGTCTACGCCATCGCCACCGAGCGCGGCATCAAGATGCCGAGCTTCTTCGGCTACATGCTGTGGTCGCTCGCGGTGCTGCTGCCGATATTCATCGTGCTGTCGCTGGTCGGCATCTGACCGGCGCTCATATCTCGTTTACCATCCCGCGATAAAGTTCCCGCCAGACAAAGCAGCGCGACCCGCGCTGCGCTGACGGCTGGAGTTCGCGTTGCGTACACACTTGATGCGCACAGACTTGCGTTCAATGACCCGACGCGGCCGCACCATCCTTGCCGCCGCCGTGGTGGCGATGGCGTCCTCCGCCGTTGTGCCGTCGGCATCCGCCCAGGGCCTGTTCGATTTCCTGTTCGGCGACGCCGCGAAGCCGCAACAGAAATCCGCACCATCGAGCGCGGCCAACTTCTTCGCCGATCCGTTCGGGCTGAACCAGCAGCCGAGTGCCGCACCGCCGCGCCCCGTCGCCACCTCGTCGGGCGGACGCGGCGGCACGTTCTGCGTGCGAACCTGCGACGGCAAATATTTTCCGCTCTCGGTCAAGAGCGGCACAACGCCGGCGCGGATGTGCCAGGCGTTCTGCCCGGCCGCGCAAACCAAGATCTATTCCGGCAGCACCATCGACGGCGCGGTCGCCAGCAACGGCGAACGCTATGCCGACAGCGCGAATGCATTCGCCTATCGCAAGGCGCTGAAAGCCGATTGCACCTGCAATGGACGCGATCCCGCCGGCCTTGCGCAGGTCGATCTCTCGCAGGATCCGTCGCTGCGATCCGGCGATGTGGTCGCGACTGCAGACGGCCTGGTCGCCTATACCGGCGTCCGGCTCGGCGCCGATCAAGCCCCGGACTTCGCACCGGTCGCCAACTATCCGGGACTCACTGCAAGCGTGCGCGCCAAGCTCGGCGAGATGAAAGTCGCCCCCGCCAGCGCTGACGTGCTGAGCGAGGCAAACACATCTGCGGCAGCGACAGCGTCTGACAATGTTCAAGCAACAACGACGCCGAAGGCGAAACGCACCGTCGTCAATTAAGGCATTCCTGTAGAGCTTGGAGTGATGCGCCGACGTCATCCTGAGCTGCGCGCCCTTGCGCGCCTCGAAGGAGGATGCTTCGGGTTCCGCCGTCGCCCTTCGAGAGCCGCTAAGGAAGCGGCCGCCTCACGGTGACGGCTTCCATTCCGCTCAATTCAATCGGCGTCAGCGGCCGACGATGACGCCGATGACGTTCGGGGCCGCGAGATACTTCTCCTCGATCGCGGCGCGGGCTGCTGTTCTGTTCTCCGGCGTCAGCAGGCCGCGCTTTTCGGCGAGGATCATCCAGCAGTAACCCCACCAATCCGCCAGCATGCCGTTGTCATCGACCAGATCATAGCCATGCTCGGCGGCGAAGATGCGCGCATGGGCTTCGTCCAGCGTATCGAGCCAGGCGTGATCCTCAAGCGACAAGAGATCGTCGCTGAAATCGTCGGTTGTGTAACCCCATATCGACATGCACACGGCGTTGAACGCACGGTCGATCTGATCGTCGTCCACCGGATGCCGACGCGACATCTGATGCAACCGCGACAGCGAGCGTGCGAAATCCGCGATGCGCGTGAGCGCGAACTGATAACTGGCAATCGTGGACATATAGCCCTCAAACGGTATGACAGACCCTAGATGTTGTGCAGCCACAACACCGAATCACAATGATATATCAATAACTTATTATTTTGTTCTTAATTTGTTCCAGAGCTGAAGGAAATACAAAGTTAGGGGCGATAGGGCGAGCGTTCGGAACTCTCCCGGCGACGTTCAGTTATCGGTCGGCAAACGCGGCCTTCAGTGCGGAATGCATTGATAAACGCTTGCTGGTTCCATGCTGTGCAGCAAGTACGCGGTTCCCCGATCCCAATTTCTCCTTACACCGGTCATAGTTTTGATCGCCGAGTCAGCACAATTCGATGATGCCGATGAGTTCCGCTGCAGAGAGGCCCATGATGACAACCACGTCCTCACCCCAGCGCGCAAACGAGATCAAGCGCTCCAAGGTTTCGCGTCACGATGACAGCATCGATATCGACGCCGTGCTTGAAGAGAACGACCGGCTCCGCGGACTTGTCGTCCAACTCTCGCGGATGGTGATCCGGAACGTCGCCGATCATCAATAGGTCGAATGTTCGCATCATCGTGACAAGGCATTTCAACGGGTTTTCGGCCCTGCGTGATGGGGCTATGATCCTGTCCGCAATCTTTCAGGATTGATCATTTGCCGCATGACGCCTCCGCAGACCATGTTCCGCAATCTCGCGAGCCGATCGACGAGTTGGCGCTTGCGGACATCAAGAGCGCAATCCTCGGCAAGCTGACGCTGGCGATCGGCAAGGATGCCGGCATCGCAACGGCGCATGACTGGTACAAAGCCGCCGCGCTCGCCTTGCGTGACCGCATCGTTCATCGCTGGCTGTTGGACGAGAAGGACAATTACGACGCCGGGCGCAAACGGGTTTATTACCTCTCGCTCGAATTTCTGATCGGCCGCCTGTTTACCGATGCGCTCAACAACATGGGCCTGCTGCCGCTGTTCGCGGCGGCATTGGGCGACCTCGGTGTCGATCTCGATGAATTGCGTAAGTGCGAGCCGGATGCAGCCCTCGGCAACGGCGGCCTCGGCCGGCTCGCCGCGTGCTTCATGGAAAGCATGGCGACGCTCGCCGTTCCCGCTATCGGCTATGGCATTCGCTACGACTTCGGCTTGTTCCGCCAGATCATCGCCGATGGCCGCCAGCAGGAATATCCGGACGAATGGCTGTCGTTCGGCAACCCTTGGGAATTTCCAAGGCGCGAACTGGTCTACGACGTGCATTTCGGCGGCCATGTCGAGCGGGTCGTGGATGACAAAGGACGCGAGCGCTACATCTGGCACCCTGCCGAGACGGTGCAGGCTGTGGCCTTCGATACGCCCATTGTCGGCTGGCGCGGGGCGCATGTGAATGCATTGCGGCTGTGGTCGGCGCGTGCGCCAGATCCGTTGCGGCTCGACGTGTTCAACACCGGCGACCATCTCGGCGCGATGTCGATGCAGGCGCGTGCTGAAGCGATCTGCAAATTCCTCTACCCGAACGACGAGACCGTTGCCGGGCGTGAACTGCGGCTGCGGCAGGAATATTTCTTCGTTTCGGCCTCGTTGCAGGATCTGGTCAACCGTCATCTGCAGGCCGACGGCTCATTGAACGCGCTGGCCACCAAGGCCGCCGTCCAGTTGAATGATACGCATCCGAGCCTTGCGGTCGCCGAACTGATGCGCATCCTCGTCGATCATCATGCTGTCGGCTGGGACACCGCATGGCAGATCACGACGAAGACCTTGTCCTATACCAACCACACCCTGCTGCCCGAAGCGCTCGAGGTGTGGTCGGTCGAACTGTTCGAGCGGATGCTGCCGCGCCATCTCGACATCATCTATCGCATCAACACCACGCACCTCGATCGCGCCGGCGCTCTCCGACCGGATGATAACGACTTTCTCGCTTCGGTCTCGATCATCGACGAGAAAGCCGGCCGCAGGGTCCGTATGGGTTATCTGGCGTTCGTCGGGTCGCATCGCATCAACGGCGTCTCGGCGATGCATTCGGAGCTGATGAAGGAAACGGTGTTCCACGATCTGCATCGGCTTTATCCCGACCGTATCACCAACAAAACCAACGGCATCACTTTCCGCCGCTGGCTGATGCTGGCCAATCCGGGCTTGACCGATCTCCTGCGTGAGGTCTGCGGTGACGCCCTGCTCGACGATCCCACCCGGCTGACGCAACTTGAACGCTATGCGGGGGATGCTGCGTTTCAGAAGAGATTCAGCCGCGTCAAGCTCCACAACAAGAGAGCCTTGGCGAAACTGATCCACGAGCGGCTCGGCATCGAGACGGAAGCGGATGCGTTGTTCGACGTGCAGATCAAGCGCATTCACGAATACAAGCGCCAGCTTCTCAACATCCTTGAAGCCGTCGCGCTCTATCAGGCGATGCGCGACGAACCGCAGCGCGACTGGGTGCCGCGCGTCAAGATTTTCGCCGGCAAAGCCGCCGCGAGCTATCGCTACGCCAAGCTGATCATCAAGCTGATCAACGACGTCGCGCGTGTCGTCAACAACGATCCCGCCATTGGCAATCGGCTCAAGATCGCGTTCGTGCCCGATTACAATGTGAGCCTTGCCGAGGTCATCATTCCCGCCGCCGATCTCTCCGAGCAGATTTCGACCGCCGGCATGGAAGCGTCCGGCACCGGCAACATGAAACTTGCGCTCAACGGCGCGCTGACCATCGGCACGCTCGACGGCGCCAACATCGAAATCCGCGATCACGTCGGCGCCGAGAACATCGCGATCTTCGGCATGACCGCCGAGGAAGTGATGACGCGACGCGCGCATGGACTCGATGCGAGCGACGTCATCGCGCGCTCGGAGCGGCTGGCACGCGCGATCCATGCCATCGAATCCGGTGCGTTCTCGCCGGACGATCCGGCACGCTTCCACAGCATCGGCCATGCCTTGCGCCACATCGACCACTACATGGTCAGCGCGGATTTCGACGCCTATTACGACGCCCAGCGCGCAATCGACAGCCGCTGGCGCGCGGGCTCGGCCTGGACCCGCGCCAGCATCCTGAACACCGCGCGCATGGCGTGGTTCTCCTCGGATCGCACCATCCGCGAATATGCCGAGGATATCTGGGACGTCCCGGTGATTGCGGCGCCGTCGCAGCCCGAACGCAATCAACGCGGCCACGGATAACACCTCTATCGCTGCGCCAGCGATCCGGACTACAATTTCCTCACTTTGCCATTCACGCTATGCAGAGCGAGCATCCTCGGTGAGGCTGCTTGTGGCCGACTGCGCCCGTTATGAATGAGAGGCTTATCGATGCAGACCTTCGCAACTCAAGGCATTCACCTTCCCGCCCTCGGTTTCGGCACTTTTGCCATGCAAGGCGCCGAGTGTCAGAGCGCGGTCGAAAGCGCCCTTGCGTTGGGATATCGCCACATCGATACCGCCGAGATGTACGGCAACGAGCAGGCCGTCGGTGCTGCGATAGCCGCTTCTGGCATCAAGCGTGAGGACATCCATCTCACCACGAAGGTCTGGCACGATCATCTGACCCGCGACGGAATCCGCCGCGCGTTCGATGCCAGCCTCGCGCGGCTTGGTCTCGATCACGTCGATCTCTATCTGGTGCACTGGCCGGCGCCCGCGATGAACCTGGCCGAGATTTTCGAAACGCTGATGCGATTACGCGAGGAGGGCCGGACCCGCGCCATCGGTGTCGCCAACTTCACGCTGCCGCTGCTACGGCAGGCCGTAGAAGACATTCGCGCGCCGATTGCCTGCAATCAGGTCGAGTATCATGTGCTGCTCGATCAAAGTCCGGTGCTGAACTATCTGCAATCGAAATCGATTCCGCTGGTCGCCTATTGCCCGCTTGCCAAGGGACAGTTGGCGGAGCGCCCCGAACTACTCGCCATCGCACGCAAGCATCAGGCAACGCCGGCGCAAGTGGCTTTGAAGTGGCTGCTCGATCAGACGGGCGTCGCCGCTATTCCGAAAGCCCGCCATCCGGAACGACAGGCCGCCAATCTGGCAGCGCTGCAACTCTCCCTCGACGCCGACGACCGCCGCGCCATTGCAGCTCTGCCGAAAGACCTCCGCTATGTGAACCCCGCCTTCGCGCCAGCCTGGGATTGATCCGGCGACGTGACAGGTGCGCACAGGCCAATAACCTGCAACGTCATTGAATTCCGCCGCCGGTTGCGCCATTCCCTTTGGCGTGGAGTGCCGTCCGATCCTGCTCCGCCTTGTCTTGCCACCAAAGTCGTTGACGCGTTTTCTTGACGCGAACCGGTATCCACTTCGCTCGAAAACGCTATAGCCGGAGCCCTCCATGACCAGCCTGCTCGAGACCACCGAACACGTGTTCGATAAAGCCACGCGCGTCAGCGCCGGCGACAGCCAGTGGAGCGGCCGCACCAGCGAGGACTACTGGGCCTTTATCGGCCCCTTCGGCGGCATCACCGCCGCGACCATGCTGCGCGCCATCGTCGAGCATTCGCAGCGCGAGGGCGATCCGCTGGCGCTGACGGTAAACTATTGCGCACCGATCGCGGAAGGGCCGTTTGATCTCGACGTGCGGCTGATCAAGGCCAACCGCTCGACCCAGCACTGGTCGGTCGAACTCACGCAGCAGGGCGGCGAGACGGCCGCTTTCGCGACCGCGGTGTTCGCGGTGCGGCGGCCGTCCTGGTCGCATCGTCCCCTGTCGCAACCCGAGGCGACGCCGTTCGAAGAAACCAAACGCTATCCCAAGAGCGGGCTCAAGATGACGTGGGTTCATCAATACGACTTCCGTTTCGTCGAAGGGCAACCGCTGTTTGGTGTCGCCACGCACGACAAGTGGGCGAGTCCGTTCTCCAAGCTATGGATCGGCGACACGGTGCCACGCCGTCTCGATGCGTTGTCGCTGGTGTCCATGTCCGATGCGTTCTTCGCCCGCATTTTCCACGTCCGCAACGAACTGGTGCCGTTCGGCACGGTCTCGCTCACCACCTATTTCCACGCCGACGCCGAGGATCTGATCGCCGAGGATGCGAGCCATGTCCTCGCGGTCGCCGATGCCAGCGTCTTTCACAAAAGCTATGGCGATCAGACCGGCGCACTGTGGTCACCGAGCGGCAAGCTGCTGGCGACGACGCAGCAGATCACCTACTTCAAGGCATGATATGATGCTGCAGTACGCGCATCGCTGAACACATAAAGGCAAAACAAAAGCCCGGCGCTGATGTCCCAGCGCCGGGCTTTCGCAAAGTATCGAAGATGTTCTCGCGCGATTACTCCGCCGCGAGCTTGACCTCCGGCGCGGCCGCCAACACGTCGGCGTCAACGTGGCTTTCGAACTCGGCAAAGTTTTTCTGGAACATCGCGACGAGGTTGCGCGCGGTCTTGTCGAACTCGGCCTTGTCTTTCCAGGTGTTGACCGGATCGAGGATTTCGCTCGGCACGCCCGGCAGCGCGGTCGGCACCGCGAAGCCGAAATACTTGTCGGTGCGGAATTCGACGTTGCGCAGCGAACCGTCGAGCGCAGCAGTGAGCAGCGCGCGGGTTACCTTGATCGGCATGCGGCTGCCGACGCCGTACTTGCCACCGGTCCAGCCGGTGTTGACCAGCCAGCAATCGACATTGTGCTTGGCGATCAGGTCGCGCAGCAGGTTGCCGTATTCGGCCGGATGGCGCGGCAGGAACGGCGAACCGAAGCAGGCCGAGAATTCCGGCTTCGGCTCGTTGCCGAGGCCACGCTCGGTACCCGCGACCTTCGCGGTATAGCCGGAGAGGAAGTGATACATCGCCTGCGCCGGCGTCAGCTTGGCGATCGGCGGCAGCACGCCGAAAGCATCGGCGGCAAGCATCACCAGGTTCTTCGGCTGCGGCGCGCGGCCGGTATGCGAGGCGTTGGGAATGAAATCGAGCGGATAGGCCGAACGGGTGTTCTCCGTCTTCGAGCCGTCATCAAAGTCGGCTACACGGGTCACCGGATCGAGAACGACGTTTTCGAGGATGGTGCCGAAGCGGGTGCTGGCGGCGAAGATCTCCGGCTCGGCCTCGGCGGAGAGCTTGATGCATTTGGCGTAGCAGCCGCCTTCGAAATTGAAGACGCCGTCCTTGCCCCAGCCGTGCTCGTCGTCGCCGATCAAGGTGCGCTTCGGATCGGCGGAGAGCGTAGTCTTGCCGGTGCCGGAGAGGCCGAAGAAAATCGCGGTGTCGCCGTTCGGGCCGACATTGGCCGAGCAGTGCATCGGCATCACGCCCTTCTCGGGCAGATAGTAGTTGAGGGTGGTGAACACCGACTTCTTCATCTCGCCGGCATAATAAGACCCGCCGATCAGGACGATCTTGCGGGCGAAGTCGATAGCCACGACGTTCTCCGAGCGCACGCCATGGCGTTTAGGATCGGCTTTGAAGCTGGGCAAATCGATCATCGTCAATTCGGGGACGAACGATGCGAGTTCGGCGGCTTCCGGACGGCGCAGCAGGGTGCGGATGAACAGTGAGTGCCAGGCCAGTTCGGTGTAAACGCGGGTCTTGATCTGGAATGCCGGATCGGCGCCGCCGTAGAGATCCTGCGCGAACAGCGACTTGCCTTCGGCATGCTTGAGGAAATCTTCGTAGAGAGCCTGGAATTGATCGGAGGTGATCGACTGGTTGCCCTCCCACCACATAGTCTTGTCGGTGGTGGCGTCGCGGACGGTGAACTTGTCCTTCGGGCTGCGTCCGGTGAAAATTCCGGTTTCGGCGCACAGCGCGCCATCGGCGGTAACTTCGGCCTCGCCAGCTTGCAGCGAGTATTCGTAAAGCTGCGGCGCTCCGAGATTCCACCGCACCTCTTTGAGGTTTTTTAAGCCGAATTTGTCGGCACCGAAGGCGCCGTTACGTACACCCAGTTCTTTCACGCAAACTCCTCCTCGAAATCCGTCGCCGAACTTGCGCGGTCATCCAAACGCATCTGTCGACGCGGAGACCGTCCCGTCCAGGCCAAGGTCTGCGATCTAATACTCACGAACGCCCACCTTGCCAAGCCGATCCCCAGTCGCAGGGGAAACTTGATGGCGTCTATAAAGGATAGCTCGCCTTAATGGTCGCGCCCTCGGGCCTCGTCCGCGAGCCTGCGCAGGATCGTACGTAAAGCCATCGGATCGCGCACCCGCGCCGGAAAGGTAATCCGCACCACCTCTAGGCCGTTCGCGAGGTCGATTCCATCCGGGTCGCAGCCGGTGCAGCGCCAAATTCCGTCGTCCGGAGAGGTCCCAGCCAGCCTCGTTGCATAAAGTTTCATCGCGTCCAAATGTTCGGCATTCATGTGCGCGATGATGTCCGGTTCCGCCTCGATCAGGGCCGAACAGTCGGTCATATCGGTGAGAACGCGATCGGGCATTAGATCGACAATGCGCCCGAACCCGGCGACCAGATGGACGCCATCGATCCGGACCCGGAAAAACCCGAAGTCGGGAAAATCGGCGAAGTTTTCCGCGTCAGGATGGGCATTTAAGTACCTCCGACGCAGGCCCGGCAACGCGTCTTCGGTCCCCTCCTGTGCCGCACCCGCCACCATGATCCGCGCGCCCTCAAGCGGGTCGCCCGCGGCCCGTTCGTCCAGCATCAGCGACACCCGAGGGTCCGCCAGGATGTTGCGGGTATGCACGGCGAGACGGGAAATCAGCAGAATCGGCGCGCCATCGACGTCGCTCGCGACATTGACCAGCGAACAATAAGGAGCGCCGCCCTCCGCCATCAAAGTGGCCAGGGCCCCTTGCCGACGCCGCCGCAGAAGACTCTTGGTCAGGGCTTGGGGGTCGAATTCCGGATCAGGGCGCATTGTTAAATCTCACGATTTTCCACTTTCAGGCCTTTTCTCCACAATTTCGACCGTTATATAGCCCCTTTGACGGCAATAGCGGGAACTCGCCGCCGTTTTGAACGTTTGGAACTCGGCCACACTTCAGCCCAGCTTGCATTGCTCGTTGGCAACGTTCTCATGACCGTCTGATACGGCCTTCTGGTGGCCGTGGTATCGAACAGGTCGCATACAAAGCACTCCGCTTCGGAAAGTAGGCTCATGCCCACAATTGCTCTGGTCGATGACGACCGCAACATTCTCACCTCGGTCGCGATTGCGTTGGAAGCCGAGGGCTATCGCATCATGACCTACACCGACGGCGCGTCGGCGCTGGACGGCTTCCGCACCAGCCCGCCCGATCTCGCGGTGCTGGATATCAAGATGCCGCGTATGGACGGCATGGAGACGCTACGCCGTCTGCGGCAGAAGTCGGACCTGCCGGTGATCTTCCTGACCTCGAAGGACGAGGAGATCGACGAATTGTTCGGGCTCAAGATGGGCGCCGACGATTTCATCCGGAAGCCGTTCTCGCAACGGCTGCTGGTGGAGCGCGTCAAGGCGGTGCTGCGCCGCTCCGCCCCGAAGGACCCGGCGGCCGCACCGAAAGAAACCGACGCCAAGGCGCTGGATCGCGGCCTGCTCCGCATGGACCCGGAGCGCCACACCTGCACCTGGAAAAACGAGCCGGTGACCTTGACCGTCACCGAATTCCTGATCCTTCAGGCGCTGGCGACGCGACCGGGCGTGGTGAAAAGCCGCAACGCGCTGATGGACGCGGCTTACGACGATCAGGTCTATGTCGACGATCGCACCATCGACAGCCACATCAAGCGGCTGCGCAAGAAATTCAAGGTGGTCGACGACGATTTCGAGATGATCGAAACCCTGTACGGCGTCGGCTATCGCTTCAAGGAAACCTGACCGAAGCGCCTGAGAGACACCGTGCGCGAGCCCGCTGGTCGCGCACGGTGTTGCGCTTTGTGACCTGACGAGCCCACTGCCATCGTCTATGGTAGGTGATGCGGCGCAGAACCGAAACAACCGGGCGGGTTTAGCCATTGCTGGATCGCATACAGCCTGATCGAGAGACCATTGACGACGTCGTCTCGGCGGCCGGGGCTTCCTCCATCGCCGTCCCGGACACGACCCCGGTCTGGCGGCGACCGCTGGACTGGCTGCAACGCGCCGGGCAATTCTTCTTCACCGTCAGCTTTTCCAGCCTGACGCGGCGGATCGTCTCGCTCAATCTGGCGGGCCTGATCGCGCTGGTCGCCAGCATTCTCTACCTGTCGCAATTCCGCGCCGGCCTGATCGACGCCCGCGCGCAGAGCCTTCTGGTACAGGGCGAGATCATCGCCGGCGCGATTGCCGCCTCGGCGACGGTGGAAACCAACACCATCACCATCGATCCGGATCGACTGCTCGATCTCAAGCCCGGCGAAACCTATGCCGCGCCCGACGAACTCGCGACGCTGGATTTTCCGATCAATCCGGAGCGGGTCGCGCCGGTGCTGCGCCGCCTGATCTCGCCGACCAAGACGCGCGCCCGCATCT
>JAFKKL010000088.1 GCA_017305595.1 Hyphomicrobiales bacterium
AGAGATAGCCGGCCTCGATCAGGCCACGCGTCGGCAGGAACGGCTTGGCATAGCCGAGACCGTATTTCGCGAACGCCGTCTGATCGCAGATCAGGAACGCGCCGGCGGGGCGTCCGCTGTCCGGGTGCGCCACCAGCCGCTCGACGAAGTCATGATACGAGACGCTCTCGTCGGTGAAGCGGCGGCCGTTGCGCAACACCGCGATCATGCCGGGTTTGCCCTGGTTCACCGAATGGATGATGGCGCCGAAGGTGCCGTCCGGGCGCGGCACCCGCGAGATCGGCATCCACGCGCCCGCATTGGGAATGTCCGAGGCGACATGGCCGCCGACGCTCTCCGCCATCCGCGCGCCGTCACCGACATTGCCCGGCGCGGTCAGCGAGATGTGCTCGTCGCCGAGCGCCGGATGATTGTAGACCTGCGCGCGCCGCTCGACGTTCTGCGCGAATCCGCCGCTCGCCAGCACCACGCCGCGCCGCGCGATCACGCGCACCGCGCGGCCGTTGCGGTTGACGATGGCGCCGCTCACGCGTCCGTTCTCAACGAGAAGTTCGCTCGCCGGCGCGAACGTCCACAGCGGCGTGTCCAGGTCGAACAGCGCACGCGCCAGCCGCGCGATCAGCGCGTTGCCGTTCACCAGCGTCTGTCCGCGTCCATGACGGACCACGTCGTAACCGTACTTCGCCAGCAGCACGCCGACCCGCAGCGTCGAACGCAGCGAACGCCCGAACTTGTAGAAGTGGCTGAGGTCGGAGCCCGACGAGACGCCCATGCCGAACAGCGACAGTTCGCGCGGTAACGGCCGCAGCCGATGCAGTTCGCCGCCGAGGATGTTCGCCTTCGCCGGTCCTGCCTGCAACGAACGCCCTTTCGGCACCGCGCCCGGCTGGCCCGGATGATAATCCGGCATGGTGGTGGCGGCGAACGGAATGCCGATGTCCCGGACGAAGAAATCCACCATGCGCGGGCCGTTGGTCAGATAAGTCTCGACCTTGGCCTCGTCGTAGTCGTTGCCGAGTTCCGCGCGCAGATAGCGCCGGCACGCGTCGGGATCGTCGGCAACGCCAGCCTCGGCCGCCTGGGAATTACCGGGAATCCAGATGTATCCGCCAGAGATTGCGGTGGTGCCGCCGAACACCGGCGCCTTCTCCACCATCAGCACGTCGAGGCCGGCCTTGCGCGCGGTGATCGCCGTGGCGAAGCCGCCCGCGCCCGATCCGATCACCAGCACATCGCAGCGATGCTCATGAACGCGGCTTGCATGATCCGTCATCGCTCGTCTCCCGGCGCGGCGAGGCGCGTCGCGCGACGCGGCCCTCAAGCTTCAACGGTGAGCAAATCACAGCGCGGACGAGCGGCTTTCAACTGCATTCCGCTCATGACGACATAAGGCAATGTCATGCGTATCGCGCGACGAACGGCAACCTGCCACGCACGAAGGCGTGGCAGGTCACTATCGGCGGCCGAGGGCCCTATGGTTTCAGGATCGACGCCCCGGTCGTCTTGCGGCTTTCGAGGTCGATATGCGCCTGCGCCGCGTCCTTCAACGCATAGGCGTGATTGATCGGGAGATGCAGCTTGCCGCTGATTACCGCTGCGAACAGCGTATCGGCGCCTTCGATCAGATCCGCGCGCTTGGCGACGTAGTCGTTGAGCTTCGGCCGCGTCGCGAACAGCGAGCCGTGATTGTTGAGTTCAGCCAGCGCGAACGGCGGCACCGGTCCCGATGCATTGCCGAACGACACGAACAGTCCGCGCGGCTTGAGGCACGACAGCGAGCCGGGAAACGTGGTCTTGCCGACGCCGTCATAGACCACGTCGCACAATTCGTTGCGGCTGATCTGCTTGACGCGCTCGACGAAATTTTCCTCGTTGTAGAGAATGACGTGATCGCAGCCGTTGGCCAGCGCGAGGTCGGCCTTCGCTTTCGAGCCGACGGTGCCGATGACATTGGCGCCGAGCGCCTTGGCCCACTGGCAGGCGATCAGGCCGATGCCGCCGGCGGCGGCGTGAATCAGCACGCGATGACCGGGCTCGACCTTGAAGGTCTTGTGCAGCAGATACCACACCGTCAGCCCCTTGAGCATCAGCACCGCGCCCTGCTCGTAGGTGATGTGGTCGGGCAGCCTCACCAGCTTGTCGGCGGCAATGTTGCGCTCGGTGGCGTAGCCGCCAAGGTTGGCGTAATAGGCGACGCGATCGCCGGGATGAAACTCCGTCACCCCCGGCCCCACCGACACCACCTCGCCCGCCGCCTCGTTGCCGGCGACGAACGGCAGCGACGGCGCCTTGTAGAGGCCGGTGCGGTAATAGACGTCGATGAAATTCAGGCCGACGGCGTGCTGGCGGATATGCACCTCGCCGCTGCCTGGTGGCGGCAGATCGATGCTTTCATAGATGAGGGCTTCCGGACCACCCACCTGATGCACACGAACGGCTTTGGCCATGCTGCGTCTCCTGCCTTCGACACAATTATCGATAGCCAACACCTACGCATTGTCAACGTAGGACGCGATGCTCGGCGCTTCAACAACCTCGGTGTCGTCCCCGCGCAGGCGGGGACCCATACGCCGCAGCAGAAATGATGCAGGGAGCACTCGTCATCTTTTTAACGAACAGCCCCGTCAAGCACGAGCGTCAGGGGGTCTGGGTCCCCG
>JAFKKL010000089.1 GCA_017305595.1 Hyphomicrobiales bacterium
ACGTGCAGGGTGCGGGGAAGAAGTGAGCGACGACGCGCGGAAATAGGCCGTCATTGCGAGCGAAGCGAAGCAATCCAGTTCTTGCTGGATTATACTGCATTCGTCTGGTTCGTCATGCCCGGGCTTGTCCCGGGCATCCACGTACTAAAAACGGTGCAGATGTAAGACGTGGATGGCCGGGACAAGCCCGGCCATGACGGATCAAAATGAATGCTGGATGATCCAGCAAGGACTGGATTGCTTCGGAGCCTATATTCGGACGGCGCAAAGAGCCGATCCGAGTGTTCCTCGCTATGACGACTAATTTCGCTTCGCCCTCGCTCTCACTTCTTCTCTGCACCTCGCGCATAAAATGTCTTCGCGTCGGCGGTAAACGCCTCGCGCGAGGGAGTGTGAGTGTAGAGCATGTGGCCGCCGCGATAGACCTTGAAGCTGACGCGATCCGTCAGCGTCTCCGGCAGATGGTCGACGACATACTTGCTGGCGGCGTAGGGCGTGACGAGGTCGCTGTAGCCATTCGCGATCATCACTCGGAACGTGGGATTGATGGCCAGCAACTGCCGCAGATCGTCGGTGACGCTGGCCATGGCGCGGCCGCCCGAGCCCCAGTCCCAGCGGCCGTTCACGCCGTCCGCGAGCAGCGTGTAGGTCATCTCCGTCTTGAAGCCGAGTTCGTTGCGCGCGTAGTTGGCAAACGCGCCGCCATAGGCGCGGATGAAGCCATCCAGCACCGGATCGTCGCTGTGGGCGCTGTCGGAGCCGGGAGCCGGATCAGGCGCCGCCAGCGTGACGTCGTAGCGGCTGACCAGTGCATGGTCACTGCCGCGCAGATGCTTGACATACGCATCGCGAATGAAGCCGCGCCGCTTCCGGATCACGTCGCGCGGCAGGCCGGTGATGTCGGCGACGCGTTGATAGAACGCATCCGCGTCTGGTCCGGTCGGCGCGGGCCCTGCCAGCATCGTGAGATAGTCGGTCAGGGCGAAATGCTCGGCGGCTTGCTGGTCCTTCAGCGAAAAGGCGTTGCGGCGTTCGAGTTCGGCGGCGGCAAGCGACGGCAGTTGCAGCGCCGCACCGAGTGCGAGGCGATTGCCGCCGAAGGTCAACGCGCCGTCAAGCAGCGGTGACAGCATTAAGATGCCGGAGACGACGATGCCTTGCTCGTCGCTCAAGGCAGACGCGGCCTTGGCGGCGCGGAAGCCGCCGTAGCTTTCGCCGAGAAGATATGTCGGCGAACCGGTGCGCCCCTGATGCGACAGATAGAGCGCGATCGTCTTGGCGATCGCTTGCGCGTCCTGCCGCACGCCGTAGAAATTCTTGGCGTCGTCGGCTTTCGCCGTACGGCTCCAGCCGGTGCCGATGGGATCAATCAGAACGAGATCGGTGAAGGCGAGCCAACTCTGTGGGTTGTCGACGAGCTTGGCGTGGGCGCCGTCGCGTTCGGTCGGCCCGAAGTCGAGCCTGCGCGGCCCCACCAGCCCGAGATTCAGAAACGCGGACGCAGCGCCCGGACCGCCGTTGAAGACGAAGGTGATCGGGCGATCTGAACCTTGCTTTTCGTTCTGATCCTTGGCGACATAGCTGGTGTAGAACATCGCCGCGGAGCGCTGTCCGCTCTGATCGTAAAGGTTCAGTGTGCCCGTCGTCGCCGTGTAAGCGAGCTTGCGTCCGTCGAGGTCGATCGTGTGATCGGAGACCGCGTCCGCCGGCAGCAGGTTCAGCACACCGCCGCCAGACTCGCTTTTCGCGCGCGACGAATCCTGAAGGGATGTGTCCCGATGCTGCGCGGATGGGGCGGGACGGGCTGTGTCCTGCGCCCACGCGGATGCAGGCAATGAGACGAGCGCGAGAGCAATCGCGCCATTGCGGATGAGATGTTTCATAGCTGGTATTGTCGCGGAAGCGACGCGTGCGTTCCAGCAACGATCATGTGATCCCGCGATATGATCTTCGCGAGATCGCCATGACTGCATCGGGCGCTATCGATAATAATCGCGCCAATTGCGCTGACGTGGCTGGCGGGTCAGCAGTACGCCGAGGGTAAAGCCGATGGCGCCGGCGGCGAGCAGCGCGGTCATCGGCTGCTCCTTGATTTTTGCGGTCACCGCACGACTACCATTGCGATAGTAGTCGCCACCGGCATCGAGCGCGTCCTGCGCATAATTGCTCGCCGCTTCGCCGAGATCGCGGACGGCGTCCTTGGCCTGACCGAATGCGTTCTGCGCGGTGCCGGCGGCCTCGCGTGCGCGTCCCGAGATTTCCGTCTCGGCGTCGCCCGTCACTTTGCCGAACGCGCCTTCCGCCTTGCCTGCGACGTCTTTTGCCGCGCCTGCGATTCGATCCTTATCCATGCGATGATCTCCGTGGCGAACCTTTCGCCGTTGTCCGTGTCGCTTATCAACGCGCCGCAATGGACGACAGTTCCGCACGCAGATGAACCGCCGACGAATTGCGATCGGATGCAACCGGTCGCGGCGGCGAGTGTTGTGAGTGTCAGGGGCTGCACGAACAAAACACAGGAGCAGCGAGATGATGGATGTTGCGAAGATCAAGGAACATATGGACGTGCTCGATTCCGTCGGCAAGAAAATCGGACAGGTCGATCACATGGAGGGAAGTGACAAGATCAAGCTGACCAAGACCAGTTCGCCCGA
>JAFKKL010000079.1 GCA_017305595.1 Hyphomicrobiales bacterium
CGCTACTGACTACTCGCTTCACACCGAAGGTGTGGACATGAACGCTCCCCTCAAAAAGCAGCACCTGATTGATCCGGAGATCTGCATCCGCTGCAACACCTGCCAGGAAACCTATCCGATCGACGCCATCACCCACGACCACAACAACTACGTGGTGAACGTCGATATCTGCAACTACTGCATGGACTGCATCTCGCCGTGCCCGACCGGCGCCATCGACAACTGGCGCGTGGTGTCAAAGCCGTATTCGCTGGAGGATCAGTTCTCGTGGAGCGACCTGCCGGCGCAGGAGGAAGTCGCGAGCGAGGATGCCGGCGGCACCGTCGAGGCGCTTGAGGACGAGATCGGCGCGCTGCTCGACGAGGCGCGCAAAGGTCTCGGCGGCAAGGCCGTAGCGCCGCATTCGGCGAGCAAGCCGACCGTCAATCTCTACAATCGCGGCAAGCCGGCGGTGGCGACGGTGACCGGCAACTTCCGGCTTACTCATGCCGACGCGGATTCCGACGTGCGCCACATCATTCTCGATTTCGGCGACCAGCCGTTTCCGGTGCTGGAAGGCCAGAGCATCGGCATCGTCGCGCCGGGTGTCGATGGTGAAGGCAAGCCGCATCTGGTGCGGCTCTATTCGGTGGCGAGTTCGCGCGACGGCGAGCGGCCCAACACCAACAATCTGGCGCTGACGGTGAAGCGCGAGCCGCAGGGCGTCTGCTCGAACTATCTGTGCGATCTGCCGCGCGGCGCCAAGGTGGAAGTGACGGGGCCGTTCGGCGCGACGTTCCTGCATCCGAACGATCCGGCGGCGAACATCATCATGATCTGCACCGGCACCGGCTCGGCGCCGTTCCGCGGCTTCACCGAACGCCGCCGCCGCGCCATGCCGGACGCGGCCGGGCGGTTGCTGCTGTTCTTCGGCGCGCGGCGTCCGGAAGAGTTGCCGTATTTCGGCCCGTTGCAGAAGGTGCCGGAGAAACTACTCGGCAAGTATTTCTGTTACTCGCGCGTCGCCGGTGCGCCGCGTGTGTATGTTCAGGACCGCATCCGTTCGGAAGCGGCGCAGATCGCGGCGCTGCTCGGACATGCGGGCACGCATGTCTACATCTGCGGGCTTAAGGGAATGGAGAGCGGCGTCGATGAAGCCTTCGCCGACGTCTGCCGCAGCGCATCGCTGAATTGGGCGACCCTCAAGACCGACATGCGCGACAACGGCCGCTATCACGTCGAGACCTACTGATCCCGATCGTCGATTCGCTCGTCGCCTAGAGCGTAATCGGTTTGAATTGAAGCGTGTGCCGTCATCCTGAGGAGCGAGCGAAGCGAGCCTCGAAGGATCGCGACCGTCGCCCTTCGAGGCTGTCGCTACGCGACAGCACCTCAGGGTGACGACCTCAGATTCAGCCTCGGAAAATCATGCTCTACGACGCCTTGTTCTTGATCGCGCCGATGATTGCGGTCAGCACGGCACCACCGGCACCGCCGCCGATCACTTGCGTGATGATTGATCCGACATCGAGGTTGCCGCCTTGCAGCGATGCCGAAACGGCAGGCCAGACGAGCGTGATGATCTGTCCGAGAACGCCGCCGCCAACCAGGCCGGCGATGGTGTTGCCGAGCGTGCCGAGGTCGAAAGTCGGCGAAGATTTGCCGGCCGCATTTCCGCCCAGCGCACCGGCGACGAGGTTAATCAGAATCTGTTCCATGAACATGGCCCCCGATTGAACACTCCGGGAGTATGGCGTCAAAGTGTGAGCGGTCAATGGCTCAGGCGGCATTGGTCACATGCCGTTCGATTCTCTTTCTTCTAAAAGGCGCCGGATCGCACCCGGCTCGTCTTCGGCGAGTCACCCTCTCCCGCAAGGGGAGAGGGTGACTCGCGTCTCCTACGTCTGCGGCAGGCCTTCTTCCCTCTCCCCTTGCGGGAGAGGGTGCCTTCGCGAAAGCGAAGGTGGGTGAGGGGTCGTCAAGATCTCCGCGCTGTCAATCTTGAAAGGATGTCTTCAAGAACGGCCTGCGGCTGTTGCAGGACGTCATTGTTCCAGTAGCGCGCGATATCGAATCCAAGTTTCGTGAGTGCATCGCTTCTGATCGCATCGCGCGCGGACGATGCATGTTGGCCACCATCGATCTCGACGACGAGTCGTTTTTCGAAGCAGACGAAATCGAGAATGTAGCCTTCGAGCGGCGTCTGGCGGCGAAACTTGAAGTGCGCGAGTTGTCGGGATCGCAGCAGCCGCCACATCGCGGCTTCGGCGTCGGTCGGAGCGTGACGCATCTGTTTTGCGAAGATGCGCAGACGCTCCCTGGTCGGAGGATGGTTCGGCATGCGCGGCTTACCCCTCACCCGGCTCGCCTTTGGCGATCCACCCTCTCCCGCAAGGGGAGAGGGTAACTCGTGTCCGCTGCATCGTCGCGACGTCCTCCTCCCTCTCCCCCTGCGGGAGAGCGTGCCTTCGCGAAAGCGAAGGTGGGTGAGGGGTCGACGCAGCGGGATACTATACCTATTCCCCCGACACCGGCACGCTCAGATTGGCGTAGACGATGCCGCCGTCGACGGCGATGGCGTTGCCGACCATGTAGTCGCCGGAGCGTGCGGCGAGGAAGATCGCAAGACCGGCCATGTCGTCCTCATTGCCGATGCGCTTGGCCGGAATCCATTGCGAGATATGGTCGGCCTGATCGCGCGCGGCGCGGTTCATGTCGGAGGCGAACGCACCGGGGCAGATCGCGGTCACCGCGATGTTGTCCTGGATCAGCCTCGCCGCCATGCGCCGGGTCAGGTGAATCACCGCCGCCTTGCTGGCCTGATAGGAATAGGTCTCCATCGGATTCACGGAGAGGCCGTCGACGGAGGCGATGTTGATGACCTTGCCGGGCTTGTCCTTCGTTGCCGCCGCGCGCAGCGGCTTCGCCAACGCCTTGGTCAGGAAGAACAGCGACTTGACGTTGAGGTTCATCACCTTGTCCCAGCCGGCTTCCGGAAACTCGTCGAAGGTCGAGCCCCAGGCCGCACCGGCATTGTTGACGAGGATGTCGAGCTTTTGCTCGCGCTTCATGAATTCCTCGGCGAGCTTGTTGCAGCCCTCGACGGTGGACATGTCGATCGGCAGCGCGATGCATTCGCCGTCATAGGCGGCGGTCAGTTCTTTCGCCGTCTCCTCGCAGGGGCCGGCCTTGCGCGCGGTGATGTAAACCTTCGATGCGCCGTAGGCGAGGAAGCCGCCGGCGATCATCTTGCCGATGCCGCGCGACCCGCCTGTCACCAGTGCGACGCGGCCCTTGAGCGAAAACAGATCCTTGAACATGTTGCCTCCGATTGATGACGGAGGATTTATAGCGGTTTCCAGCGAAGTGGACACCGGTTCGCGTCAGGAAAACGTGTCAAAACAAAAATCCGCTCCCGCCCCGGGAGGCAAGTCAAGGCAGCGGCGGATCAGGCGACGTCGACGCGGCGGAATCTGTTCCACAATGCGGTGGCGGCGCCGGAGGTCAGTACCGGCAGGAAGCGCGCGTCCTGATAATTGCCGTTGAGCGAGATGCGCGGCAGCGCGGTCGGGTGTGCGGCGTTGCCGGCGAACACCATGCCGGGCCGGGTGGTGACGGCGGTGGTGAAGCCGACGCGCCGCGCCAGCGTGAATTCGCGCGGGCCGGCGGCAGCCTTGTCGCCGTAAGGATAAGCGAGATGGCGGACCGGGCGTTGCAGCGCAGCCTCGATATCGGCGCGGTTGGTGGTGATCTCGCGCAGCACCGCGGTCTCGCTCTGTTTGGCGAGGTTATCGTGGGTGACGGTGTGGGCGCCGATGGTAAGCAGCGGCTCCGCAGCGAACGCCTGCAACTCGTCCCATGACAGGCAGAGCTCGCGGCTGATGGCCTCTTCGTCGACACCGTGGCGCAGGCACAGCGATGTCATCTCGCGGCGAATCGCAGCGCTGTCGGGCAGGCGGCGCAGCCAGTCGTGCAGGATCGCGAAGGCTTCGCGCTTGCCTTCGAGCGTTGTCGTATGGAGCCGGGTGGCGATCCGGTCAATGATGACGTCGATGGTGTCGGCAAAGGTCACCACGCGTTCCAGCGCCACCCACCACAGCCGGCCGATGCCGTCGGCGAAATCGCTGGCGACATAGACGGTGAACGGTGCGTCGAATTCACGCATCACGGGCGCGGCGTAATCGCGGTTGTCGCGGTAACCGTCGTCGAGGGTGAAGCAGGCGAAGCGGCGCGCGAAGTCGCGCGCGGCGAGCCGGCGCTGCATCTCGTCGAGTGTGACGATGTCGATGCCTAGATCGCGGACGTGTTTCAGCGTCGTGCGCAGGAACTCGGGCGTGATTTCCAGATGATGGTTCGGCTGAAACGGCACGTCGCGCCGCGGCCGGACATGATGCAGCATGAAGATGTTGCCGACACCCGCCAGCATCGGCCGCAACAGGCGATGCGCACCGGTGACGTGCAATGCGCCGAGGCCGGAGCGGATGACGCGATCGCGAAGCTGCTTCATTGCAATCGTCTTTAAATCCAGTCCTGCCGTTCGAAGAGCTTGTTCGAAAAAGGCCCGGGCGTGGCGGTTGCGACGGTGCTACACGGGAATCCGTTAAAAAAGCGGCACAACCCTACCTTGTTCACGGCGCGGGACAACCCTTGGGCGGGGAGACCGCGGCCACTGCGTCACCGCACCGCATTTCGAAATTGACAGCATCTCAAGCATTTGTTTTCACTCCGGTTCAGGACCCGTAGGGAATCGAATGCGCGGACTTTTCAGGTGGAGCAGGAAGTGGTGGCCGGGTCTTATTCCGCTTGCCGTGCTGTGGTGCCTTGCGGCGTGGTACGAAACCGTGCCGCTGGAGCAGAATCTCGCGGCCGCGACGACGGCCGCGCTCAAGAGCGATGTGCTCGACAAGACCCGGATCGTGGTCGCGGGGCGTGATGTCACGTTCTCCGCCGATGCGTTTTCCGAAGAGGGGCGTCGCAGCGCGCTGACCTCGGTGGAGGCCGTGCCCGGTGTTCGGCTGGTCAACGACCGCACGCGGCTGGTGCCGGAAGCGAAACCTTATGTGTGGACCGCGCAGCGCGACGTGGTGCGGGTGACGCTCAGTGGCAGCACGCCGCTGCCGGCGATCAAGGCGCGGCTGGCGGAAGCCGCCAAGGCCGCGCTCAACGGCGTCGAGGTGGTGGACCAGACCGGCTTCGCGCGCGGCGCGCCGTCGCGGTTCGATGCCGCAGTGCTGTTGCTGATCGAACAGGTCGCCCGCCTGAAAGAAGGCAAGGTGACGCTGTCCGACAAGTCGGTGAGCCTGTCCGGCATGGCGCGCGAGCTTGGCGGCCGCGAGGCGATCTGGGCGAGCCTCCGTAATCTGCCGGAAGGCTATTCGGTCGCCGCCAACGATATCGCCGCGCCGCCTTATGTGTTTCAGGCCAACAAGGACCCGGTCGGCGGCACGCTGACCCTGAGCGGCTATGTGCCGGACAACAAGGTGCATGCGGCGCTGGTCGAGGCGGCGGAGCGCAAGTTCTTCGGCGAGAAAGTGGCGGATAACCTCAAGGCCAGCATCGGCGCGCCGAAGGGGTTTGCCGAAGCCGTCACCCGCGCGCTCGGCGCGCTGTCGCGGCTCTCCACCGGTTCGCTGGAAGTCGCCGACCGCGAAGTGAAACTGTCCGGCGACGCGCTGTTCGACGGCGCCGCCAACCAGATTCGCCAAAACCTCGCCAAGGAATTGCCGGAAGGCTGGAAGGCCAAGGCCGAGGTTTCGGTGAAGCCGGCGGCGGCGCCGGTCGATGCCAGCGTGTGTCAGCGGCTGTTCTCGGAGGTGCTGGGACAGGGCCGCATCCGGTTCGAATCCGGCAGCGCCACCATCAACGTGGATTCCGCCGGGCTGCTCGATCGCCTCGCCGAGATTGCGCTGCGTTGTCCGGCCGCCGGCATCGAGATCATCGGCCACACCGACGGTGACGGCGACGCGGCCGCCAATCAGGCGCTGTCGGAAGCCCGCGCCAAGGCTGTGGCCGATTATCTGGTCAAGGCGGGATTGCCTGCCGACCGTTTCAAGACCTCGGGGCAGGGCAGTTCCGTGCCGGTGGCCGATAACGACACCGAGGACGGCAAGGCGAAGAATCGCCGCATCGATTTCCTGGTGAGGTGACGCGATGACCGCTTTCCTGACCTTTCATTGGGGCTGGCTCACCGGCGCGCTGCTGCTCGGGCTGGCGATGGGATGGATCTCCGTGGTCCAGCACGGCGAGGGCCTGTCGAAGAAGACCGTGCAGGTGATTGCGCTGGTGCTGGTGATCATCGTCGGCGTGGCGGTGGCTCGCGTCGTTCCCGGCCGCCCCGGCTACTGGCTCGATCTTGGTCTGGTCATGTTGGCCGCCTATCTGATCGGCTGCGCGATCGGCTCGGCCTTGCGCGACCGTCTGGTGGCGCGGCAGATGGCCGCCGGGCGCATCCCGGTGCGATCCGATCCGCCGGGGCCGACCGCTATATAAGAGCCTGCTTGAAAGGTTTGCTTCCGGGGCACGGGGGCCATTTTTCGACAGCCTGCTAAATCCGTCGTGTTCCCGCCGCGACCGTGCTGCCTCACTCTGACGCGGGCGCGCTGTGCCGCAGGGCGGCGGGGTTGACGGCAGGATGGCCGGTGACGATGTTTTGACCGCAAGCCTTTAACGGGATGCCTAAATAGATCAGGAATTTACGCGTGATGCAGGCGATTTGATTTTCCTTCGCGTCAAAACACGCTACCACGGCGGGGGTGAAGCGCGCGTCGTCGCGGGTGCAGACGCCGCGCGGGATCGCCATTCGAGGTCGAGATGCAGGATCTAATTCGCAGGACGCTGGAGGTTCTGCGCGACAAGCAAGTCCTGCGCCGGCTGGGGGTGCTCATCAGCCTCACCGTTATCGCGATTGCCTGTTACATCCTGTTCCATCTGCTGCGGACCATCGACGTCGACAAGGTGATCGATGCGCTCGGGCGCGGTGATCTGCATTCGATCGGGCTGGCAGCCCTGTTCGTCGCCGCGAGCTACTTCACCCTGACGTTCTACGATCTGTTCGCGCTACGCACCATCGGTCACCCCGAGGTGCCCTATCGGGTCAGCGCGCTGGCGGCGTTCACCAGTTACTCGGTCGGGCACAATGTTGGCGCCAGTGCCTTCACCGGCGGTGCGGTGCGTTACCGCATCTACTCGTCGTGCGGCCTGAGCGCGGTCGACGTCACGAAAATCTGCTTTGTGGCCGGGCTGACCTTCTGGCTCGGCAATGCCGCGGTGCTCGGCATGGGCATCGCCTATCATCCGGAAGCGGCGTCAGCGGTCGATCAACTGCCGCCGTGGCTTAACCGCATCGTCGCCTTCGCAATTCTGCTCGCGCTCGCCGGCTATGTCGCCTGGGTGTCGCTGGCGCCGCGCACCATCGGCCGCGGCCCCTGGGCGGTGGTGCTGCCGGGCGGCGGCCTCACCTTGCTGCAAATCGCCATCGGCATCGTCGATCTCGGCTTCTGCGCGCTGGCGATGTACATGCTGGTGCCGGACGAACCCAATCTTGGTTTCGTGGTGGTGGCGGTGATCTTCGTGTCCGCCACGCTGCTCGGCTTCGCCAGCGACGCTGCCATGCTGGTCGGCCTGTGGCAGATGGACAAGGAGGAACTGCTGGCCGGGATGCTGCTGTTCCGATTGCTTTACTATATTGTTCCCTTTGTGATCTCCGTCATCCTGCTGACGCTTCGCGAGGTCATACTTGGTTCGCGATTCAAACGGGAGCATCCGGAAGCGAGGGCTGGCGATGCCGTCTCCGGTCTCGGAATGTCCCGATCGGGAAAATACGGTGACACTGGCGCCTGACCGCTCCGACCTTCCACACAAGATCGCCGTCGATCCGGCGGCGCTGGAAGCGTCGTCGCCGTTCGCGCAATGGCCGGACCGGCTGCGCCACAACGCACTCATTCTCCTTGTCGCCGCGATGGTGCTGGCGACGCTGACGATCTCCGATAACCTGTCGGCCGTGCACGCCGCCGTCGCCTTTTTCTGCATCGTCGGCGCGGCGCTGGTGCCGTGGCGGCTGCACGATCCGGTCGCCTCGCGCGACGAGCCGTTGCGGATCGATCCGGTGGAGGCGCCGGCGGTCAGCGCCGTGGTGTCGGGCATGTCGGAGCCGGCGGTGCTGCTCGATCGCGCCGGGCGCGTCATCCATCTCAACGTGGCGGCGGCGCAGCTCGCGCCCGCGCTACGCCGGAAAGAGCTGGCGCAATTCGCATTGCGCACGCCGGAGATCGTCGCCGCGCTGCGCGAGGCCATCGCCACCGTGACGCCGCGCCGCGTCACCTTCGTCGATCACGCGCCGGTCGCGCGTTGGATGGAAGTATCGATCACGCCGATCGCGGTGCCGACGACATTCGGCGGCGATGATTCTTGCCTGCTGATGACGTTTCACGATCAGACGCCGCTGCGGCGGATCGAGGAGATGCGCGCCGACTTCGTCGCCAATGCCAGCCACGAACTGCGCACGCCGCTCGCCGCATTGTCGGGCTTCATCGATACGCTGCAAGGCCCGGCGCGCGACGACGCGAAAGCGCGCGAACGCTTCCTCGGCATCATGCACGCGCAGGCGACGCGAATGGCGCGGCTGATCGATGATCTGCTGTCGCTGTCGCGGGTCGAACTGTCGGCGCATGTGCGGCCTGACACGCGGCTCGATCTGGTGCCGCTGCTGCGCCAGGTGATCGACGGGCTGGAGCCCTTGGCGAAGGAACGTCAGGTGGTGATCGAGGCCGAACTGCCGGCAACACCGGCGATCATCGCCGGCGACCGCGAAGAGTTGCTGCGGCTGTTCGAGAATCTGGTCGAGAACGGCCTGAAGTACGGCGCGTCCGGCGGCCGCGTGGTGGCATCGCTGACGCAGGGCACGAGTCCCGAAGGCGCGCTGGAGTGGCAGGCGCGGGTGCGCGATTTCGGCCCCGGCATTCCGCCGGAGCATCTGCCGCGCCTCACCGAACGCTTCTATCGCGTCAATGCCGGCGACAGCCGCGCGCAGGGCGGCACCGGACTGGGGCTCGCGCTGGTGAAGCACATCCTCAACCGCCATCGCGGTCGCCTCGTGATCGAGAGCGTGGCCGGCGAGGGCGCCACGTTCACGGCGGCTTTTCCCCAGCCTCGCTGAATCATCTCTCTATAAAATCCTGCGATTACAGGGCGTTAACGCTGTCATCCAGGTGTCATCAAACCCTCATAAAAGCGCAGTCGCGGGCTCTTAAAGAGCCGCGTGCAGGCGCGATCGAGGGCGATCGGCGCCGTGTCCACAGGATGGAGAACACCAGTGAAACTGTTTCGCACCCTAGCCGCCGCGGGTTTCGTGGCAGCGGTCGGCCTCGCCACCGCCCCGACCTCGACTTTCGCCGCCGATATTTCCGGCGCAGGCGCGACCTTCCCTTATCCGGTCTACGCCAAGTGGGCGGAGGCCTATAAGAAGGAGACCGGCAACGGCCTCAACTATCAATCGATCGGATCCGGCGGCGGCATCAAGCAGATCATCGCCCGCACCGTGACGTTCGGCGCCACCGACAGCCCGCTCAAGCCCGAGCAACTCGACAAGGAAGGCCTGATCCAGTTTCCGACCGTGCTCGGCGGCATCGTGCCGGTGGTCAACATCGACGGCGTCAACAACGCCGATCTGACCCTCGATGGCGCAACGCTGGCGAAGATCTTCCTCGGCGAGATCAAGACCTGGAACGATCCTGCGATCGCCAAGCTGAACCCGAATGCCAAGCTGCCGGCGCAGGCGATCGCGCTGGTGCATCGCTCCGACGGATCGGGCACCACCTTCCTGTTCACCAACTACCTCGCGCATGTCAGCGCCGATTGGAAGGCGAAGGTCGGTTCGAACACCGCCGTCGAGTGGCCCGCCGGTATCGGCGCCAAGGGCAACGAAGGCGTCGCCAACAACGTCAAGCAGACCAAGGGTTCGATCGGCTACGTCGAAACCGCCTATGCCAAGCAGAACAAGCTGACCACCACCAAGCTGATCAACAAGGACGGCAAGACTGTCGAAGCCACCGCTGAATCGATCGCTGCGGCGGCTGCCGGTGCGGACTGGGCCAAGGCTCCGGGCTTCTACCTGATCCTCACCAACGAGGCGGGCGAGAAGAGCTGGCCGATCGCCGCCGCAACCTTCATCCTGCTGCCGAAGCAGCCGAAGGACGCCGCTGCCGCCGGCATCGCGCTCTCCTTCTTCGACTGGGCCTACAAGAACGGCGACACGATGGCGTCCGATCTCGACTACGTCGCGTTGCCCGACAGCGTCGTGAAGCTGATCCAGCAGACCTGGGCCAAGGACGTGAAGGCCGCCGACGGCAAGTCGGTCTACAGCATCACCAACTGATAGCCGCCGTCATGGCCGGGCATAGACGTTCGAAGAACGGAGTCGCTTCGCTCGCCCGTAGCCGTTCGAAGAACGGCGTCGCTTCGCTCGCCTATGGTCCCGGCCGTCCACGCTCAAGCGATAGCGTGGCAATCAAGACGTGGATGCCCGGGACAAGCCCGGGCATGACGATCGAGAGTATGATCAAGTTATCTGCCAGGAGGCGGCTGTGGTGGACGTAACGTGGGGAGGCGCACGGGTGGGCGCTCAGGATGCGACGGAGCGCGCCAAGGCGCTGAACAAGCTACGGCTCGGCGACGTGATCTTCCATGCCGTTACCCGCAGCGCGGCGCTCCTGGTGCTGTTGCTGCTCGGCGGCGTCATGGTGGCGTTGTTTCTCGGCTCGCTGCCGGCGCTGACAACTTTCGGTTTCGACTTCGTCACGACGCAAAGCTGGAATCCGGTCACCGAGAAATTCGGCGCGCTGGCGCCGATCTACGGCACGCTGATTACCTCGTTCATCGCCATGCTGATCGCGGTGCCGTTCGGCCTGCTGATTGCGATGTTCCTCACCGAACTCTGCCCGATGTGGCTGCGCCGCCCGATCGGCATCGCCATCGAACTGCTCGCCGGCATCCCCAGCATCATCTACGGCATCTGGGGCCTGTTCGTGCTGGCGCCGTTCCTGCAACAATACGTGCAGCCGGCGCTGATCGCGACCTTCGGCAACGTGCCGGTGCTCTCCAGCCTGTTCGCCGGCCCGCCCTACGGCATCGGCGTGCTCACCGCGAGCCTGATCCTCGCCATCATGGTGCTGCCGTTCGTCACCTCGATTTCGCGCGACGTGTTCGACGCGGTGCCGCCGGTGTTGAAAGAAGCCGCCTACGGGCTCGGCTGCTCGACCTGGGAAGTGATGCGCTACGTGGTGCTGCCCTACACCCGCGTCGGCGTCATCGGCGGCGTCATGCTCGGCCTCGGCCGCGCGCTCGGCGAGACCATGGCGGTGACCTTCGTGATCGGCAACGCGCACAAGATCTCGAGTTCGCTGCTGGCGCCCGGCACCACCATCTCGGCGACCATCGCCAATGAATTCACCGAAGCCGTCGGCGATCTCTACACCTCGTCGCTGATCGCGCTCGGCCTCATCCTGTTCGTGATCACCTTCATCGTGCTGGCGATCGCGCGCTACATGCTGCTTCGTATCGAGAAGAGGGTCGGCTGATGGACCTCGCGATCTACAATTCGCGCCGCCGCCGCAACGTCGTTGCGACCGCCGCGTCCTACGGCGCCACCGGCGTCGGCCTCGCCGGCCTGGCGATGATCCTGATCGTGCTGTTCTGGGAAGGCTTCAGCGGCCTGTCGCTGGCGGTGTTCACCGAAATGACGCCGCCGCCGGGCTCCGCCGGTGGTCTGCTCAACGCCATCGTCGGCTCGATCCTGATGACGGTGATCGCCATCGCCATCGGCACGCCGATCGGCATGTTGGCCGGCACTTATCTCGCGGAATACGGCCGCCACGACAAGGTTTCCAGCGTGGTGCGCTTCATCAACGACATCCTGCTCAGCGCGCCGTCGATCGTGGTCGGCCTGTTCATCTACGAGGTGATGGTGGTGCCGATGGGGCACTTCTCCGGCATCGCCGGCGCGGTGGCGCTGTCGGTGATCGTGATCCCGGTGGTGGTGCGCACCACCGAGGACATGCTGATGCTGGTGCCGAACACCTTGCGCGAAGCCGCCGCCTCCATCGGCCTGCCGCGCTCGCTGATGATTCGCCACATCGCCTATCGCGCGGCGCGCTCCGGCATCATCACCGGCATCCTCTTGGCAGTGGCGCGCATCAGCGGCGAAACCGCGCCGCTGCTGTTCACCGCGCTCAACAACCAGTTCTACAGCCACAACCTCAACGCACCGATGTCGAGCCTGCCGGTGGTCATCTTCCAGTTCGCGCTCAGCCCCTATGAGGACTGGCAGAAGCTGGCATGGACCGGCGCGCTGATCATCACCATTTCCGTGCTCGCATTGAGCATCATTGCCCGCGCCCTTACCGGAACAAGGAAAGCATCATGAGTATCGCTACCGCGCTCCCGACCGCCGTGACCGGTCATCCGCCGGTCGATCCGTCTTCGCTGCGCGACAAGGTCGCGATCCGCAATCTCGAATTCTACTACGGCCAGTCGAAAGCGCTGAAAGGCATCACGCTGCCGCTCTACGAGAACAAGGTAACGGCGTTCATCGGCCCGTCCGGCTGCGGCAAGTCCACGCTGCTGCGGGTGCTGAACCGGATGTACGATCTCTATCCGAACCAGCACGCCGAAGGGCAGGTGCAGTTCGACGGCATCAACATCGTCGAGCCGGGCCTCGACCTCAATCTGCTGCGCGCGCGCATCGGCATGGTGTTCCAGAAGCCGACGCCGTTCCCGATGTCGATCTACGAGAACATCGCCTTCGGCATCCGCCTTTATGAGAAACTGTCGAAGCGCGACCTCGACCAGCGCGTCGAGCAGTCGCTGCGCCGCGCCGCGCTGTGGGACGAGGTGAAGGACAAGCTCAACGCCAATGGGCTCAGCCTGTCGGGCGGACAGCAGCAGCGGCTGTGCATCGCGCGCACCGTGGCGGTGCGGCCGGAAGTGATCCTGTTCGACGAGCCGTGCTCGGCGCTCGATCCGATTTCGACTGCGAAGATCGAGGAGCTGATCTTCGAGTTGAAGGAAGACTACACCATCGTCATCGTTACCCATAACATGCAGCAGGCGGCGCGCGTCTCCGACTACACCGCGTTCATGTATCTCGGCGAGTTGGTCGAGTTCGGCCCGACCGACAAGATCTTCACCTCGCCGACCGACCGCCGCACGCAGGACTATATCACCGGACGCTTCGGCTAGTTGCCGAACAACGCGACATTTCGCGGAGAACGAACATGGCTTTTGAACATACCGCCAAGGCTTTCGACAGCGACTTGCAGGAACTGACCCGGCTGGTCGCGGAAATGGGCGGCCTCGCCGAACGGCAGATCATGGAATCGGTCGATGCGCTGGTCCGCCGCGACGTCTCGACCGCAAGCCGCGTAGTGGCCTCCGACGGCGAGATCGACAAGCTGCAACGCGATCTCGAAGCGCACGCCGTGCTGACCATCGCGCGGCGCCAGCCGATGGCGGTGGACTTGCGCCAGATCGTCGGCGCGATGCGCACCGCGACTGATCTGGAGCGGATCGGCGATCTTGCCAAGAACAACGCCAAACGCGTGATGCAACTCGACAGCGACTTCAACCCGCTGCAACTGATCCGCGGCCTCGAGCACATGACCGACCTGGTGGCGACGCAACTCAAGTCGGTGCTGGACGCCTATGCCGCCCATGACGTGCCGGCGGCGATGGCGGTGTGGAAGGGCGACGAGGAGGTCGATGCGATCTGTACCTCGCTGTTCCGCGAACTCCTCACCTATATGCTGGAGGACCCGCGCAATATCAGCTTCTGTATCCACCTGATGTTCTGTGCCAAGAATATCGAGCGGATCGGCGACCACGCCACGAATATAGCCGAAACCGTGGTTTACATGGTGGAAGGCCAGCCGATCACCGACAAGCGGCCGAAGGCGGACCAGACCACGTTCGCCGCCGCCGTCAACAAGTAATGGAACGATACTGATGAAGGCTCGCATTCTGGTCGTGGAAGACGAGGAGGCGCTGACGACGTTGCTGCGCTACAACCTCGAGGCCCAGGACTACGAGGTCGAAACCGTGGCGCGCGGCGACGAGGCCGACACGCGGCTGAAGGAAAGCATCCCCGATCTGGTGGTGCTGGACTGGATGCTGCCCGGCCTGTCCGGCATCGAACTGTGCCGGCGGCTGCGGGCACGGCCGGAAACCAAGCAACTGCCGATCATCATGCTGACGGCGCGCGGCGAGGAAAGCGAGCGCGTGCGCGGGCTCGCCACCGGCGCCGACGACTACATCGTCAAACCGTTCTCGGTGCCGGAACTGCTGGCGCGCGTTGCCGCGCTGTTGCGGCGCGCCGCGCCGGAACGGGTGGCGAGTGTGTTAGCGTATGGCGACATCGAACTGGATCGTGAGAAGCGCCGTGTCGCGCGCTCGGGACGTCCGATCGATCTCGGGCCGACCGAGTATCGGTTGCTGGAGTTTTTCCTCGAGCATCCGGGCCGGGTGTTCAGCCGCGAGCAACTGCTCAACAGCGTCTGGGGCCGCGACATCTACATCGACGAGCGCACCGTCGACGTCCATATCGGCCGCCTGCGCAAGCTGCTCAATCCCGCGCAGGAAGAAGACCCCATCCGCACCGTCCGCGGCGCCGGCTACGCACTGGACGACCGGTTTCAGAAGGCGGGTTGAGCCCGGACGTTTGGAAGGTTGATGTTGTCGTCATGCCCGGGCTTGTCCCGGGCATCCACGTTTTTATGACGGTCCATTAGCAAGACATGGATGGCCGGAATAAATCCGGCCATGACGGAGAGATTGTTCTTCGTCGCTCTTTAATACTGCCGCGCTTCGGCCAGCCGCTCGGCATGATAATTGTTATCGCCGAACAGTTCCTGACACACGCGCGCGCGTTTCATGAACAGGCCGATGTCGAACTGGTCGGTCATCCCCATGCCGCCGTGCATCTGCACGCCTTCCTGCACCGCGCGGGTCGCCGTGGTGCCAGCGTGGGCTTTCGCCACTGACACCGCGTGATCCGCCTTGGCGGCGTCCTGATCGAGCGTCTGCAGCGCCTTCAACGTCGCGGCGCGGCTGATTTCGATATCGATGTAGAGTTGCGCCGCGCGGTGTTGCAGCGCCTGGAATTCGCCGATCAGTTTGCCGAACTGCTTGCGCTCCTTGAGATAGGTGACCGTGCGATTGAACACTTCTTCGCTGAGGCCCACCATTTCGGAGGCAACCGCGCCGCGCCCGATGTTGAGCACCGCGTCCAGCAACTCGCCGCCCTGATCGACTTCGCCGAGCACGGCGTCGGCGCTGACCTCGACATTGTCGAAATTGATGCGCGCGGCATTGTGCGCGTCGACCATCACGGTGCGTTCGATCGAAACGCCCTTCGCCTTCGGATCGACCAGGAATAACGTCAGGCCGCCGCGTTCGCCGGCGGTGCCGCCGGTGCGTGCCGCGACGATCAACAGGTCGGCGACGTGGCCGTCGACCACCAGCGCCTTGGCACCGTTCAACTTGAAGCCGTTGCCGGCGCGGACGGCCTGCATCGCGATGTTGTGCGGCTTGTGCTTGGCGCCTTCATCGACGGCGAGCGTTGCGATCAGCGAACCGTCCGCGATCTTTGGCAGGTAAGCGGCCTGCTGTTCGGCGCTGCCGCCGCGCGTCAGCGCGGAGACGGCAAGCACGGCGGTGGAGAGGAACGGCGACGGCATCAGGTTGCGGCCGATCTCCTCCAGCACGATGCCGGCTTCGACGGTGCCGAGGCCGCTTCCGCCGAAATCTTCCGGCACCAGCAGGCCGGCAAAACCCATCTCGGCAAAGCTTTTCCAGAGGTCGCGGGAGAAGCCGGTGGCATCGCGATCGTCGCGCATCTTGCGCAGGTGCGCAATCGGGGCCTTTTCATTGATGAAGCCGCGCGCGCTGTCGCGCAGCATGGATTGTTCTTCGGTGAGGACGAGGGGCATTTTTGATTCCGAATCTGTTTACTGGATATGGATCGAAGCCGTCATCCTGAGGTGCGAGCGGTAGCGAGCCTCGAAGGATGGTGGCCGTTCATCCTTCGAGGCGCGCCGCAGACGGCGCGCACCTCAGGATGACGGGACTGGTGGCGGAGCAAGCTAAGCCCCCGGCAAGTCGAGGATGCGCTTGGCGACGATGCCGAGCATCACTTCGCTGGTGCCGCCCTCGATGGAGTTGGCCTTGGTGCGCAGCCATGCGCGCGGACGTGCGCCTTCCTTGGAACGCGGGCTTTCCCATTCCAGCGCGTCGATGCCGCCGGCGGACATCAGGATTTCGTAGCGCCGCTTGTTGAGTTCGGTGCCGTAATACTTCATCGCGGAGGAGAACGCTGGATGGCCCTGTCCCGCCTTGGCGAGATCGACCGCGCGTTCGGCGGCGCAGGCGAGCGCTGCCTCGTCCACCTCGAAGCGCGCGATTTCGCCGCGCAGGATCGGATCGTCGAGTTTGCCTTGCGCGTCGCTGCCGATCGAATCCGCCGCGATCTGGCCGAGCGGACGGCCGACGCTGCGGTCGCCGAGGCCGGAGATCATCGCGCGCTCGTGTTGCAGCAGATACTTCGCGACGTCCCAGCCGCGATTGACGGTGCCGACCACGTGCGACTTCGGCACCCGCACGCCGTCGAAGAAGGTTTCGCAGAACGGCGACTTGCCGGAGATCAAGAGGATCGGCTTGGTCGAGACGCCCTTGGAGGCCATGTCGAACAGGATGAAGCTGATGCCGTCGTGCTTCTTCGCGGTCGGATCGGTGCGGACGAGACAGAAAATCCAGTCGGCGTAGTTGGCGTAGGAGGTCCAGATCTTCTGGCCGGTGATGACGTAATCGTCGCCGTCGCTCTCGGCGCGGGTTTGCAGCGAGGCGAGATCGGAGCCGGCGTTGGGCTCGGAGTAGCCCTGGCACCAGCGGATCAGGCCGGCGGTGATCTTCGGCAGATGCTCGGCCTTCTGTTCCTCGGTGCCGTATTTCAACAGCGCCGGCCCAAGCATCCAGATGCCGAAGCTCGACAGCGGCGGCCGCGCACCCATCGCCGCCATTTCCTCGCGCAGCACCTTGGCTTCGGCGCCGTCGAGGCCGCCGCCGCCGTATTGCTTGGGCCAGTCCGGCACGGTCCAGCCCTTGTCGCGCATCCGCTCGAACCACACCTTCTGCGCCTCGGAGGCGAACTTGGTGTTGCGGCCGCCCCAGAACACGTCGTCGTCATTGGCGACCGGCTTGCGCATTTCCGGCGGGCAATTGGCCTCTAACCAGGCGCGGGTTTCGCGGCGGAATTGATCGAGATCGGACATCGAAAGGGTTCCTGTTGGAATTTCGCGCAATGGAATGGCCTTGCGCGCGTCGGCAGAACCTTAACGAGCACTTCCGGAATAGCAATATCCCGGCGCGCGCGATGCCCGCTGTGATAGCGTGCGTCATCCTGACCATCCGAGAGAACGCCATGCGCCTGAAACTGCTGTCGCCGGACGAAATGAGCGACGATCAACGCCAGACTTACGACGAGTCCATCGCCAGCAAGCGCGGCAGTCCGCCGCCACCGATGATGGCATGGCTCAACAGCCCGGAGATGGCGCGGCACGCCACGCGGCTCGGCGCGATGCTGCGTTACGACACGCAGTTTCCGGCGAAACTGTCGGAGATCGCCATTCTGGTGACGGCGCGGCACTGGACCGCGCATTACGAATGGTACGCGCACAAGCGGCTGGCGCTGGCGGGCGGCATGGACCCCGTGATCATCGAGGACATTCGCTGCCGCCGCACGCCAAAGTTCGACGATCCGCAGGCGAAAATGATTTACGACGTGGCGAAATCGCTGCACGAGGGCAAGGGTATCGCAAAGCCGCTTTATGACGAGGCGGTGAAGCTGATCGGCGAGCGCGGCGTGGTCGAGATCATCGGGCTGTGCGGTTACTATACGCTGGTGTCGATGACGCTGAATGCGTTTCAGTTCGATCTGCCGGCTGGCGAAACATCCGAACTGGAGGAGTGAGGCGATGACCGTGACACCGCTTGAACATTCCGCGCGCCCCATTGCGGCAGGTACACGCATCGGCCATGTCCATCTCAAGGTCGCCGATCTCACGCGCGCGCTCGGCTTCTATTGCGACGTGCTCGGCTTTGAACTGATGCAGCGCTACGGCGATCAGGCGGCGTTCATCTCGGCAGGCGGCTATCATCACCACATCGGGCTGAATACGTGGGAGAGCAAGGGCGGTTCACCGCCCGCGCCCGGCACCACCGGCCTGTTTCACACCGCGATCCTCTATCCGACCCGCGCGGCGCTGGCGGATGCATTGCATCGCGTGCTGAGCGCCGGCATCGAACTCGACGGCGCCAGCGATCACGGCGTCAGCGAGGCGCTGTACTTGCGCGATCCCGATCAGAACGGCGTCGAGCTTTACTGGGATCGCCCTCAGGACGCATGGCCGCGCAATGCCGATGGCACGCTTGCGATGTTCACGCGACGGCTTGATGTTGAGGGTCTGCTGCGCGCCCGCGAACCATGATCAATGCGGCGGCGATCAGTTCCAGCGCGATGCACATGATGAACGGCACGGTGTAGCTGCCGGTGAGGTCGCGCAGCACGCCGATCACGCCGGGGCCGAACGCGTAAGTCACCTGCGTCACGGCGGTGTTGAGGCTGATCAGCACGCCGAAGGATTCCGCGGGGAAATCGCGCTGCACGATCAGCGCCGGCAGCGTGATCAGATTGCCGACCGAGAAGCCGAACAGCGCGCAGGCAAAATACACCGCAGCGGTGTTGTTGAAATTGATCAGGATCGCCAGCGCGCAGGCCTGGCTCGCGAACGACAGCGCCGAGACGAGACGCTGGTTGAGCCGGTCGATGATGATCGAGAACAACAGCCGCCCGATCATCGCCATCGCCGTCAACAGCGCCACCGCGATGGCGGCGTGTTCGCGGCCGACGACGGGATCGAGAAACGCGATCAAGTGGACGATGACGCCGACCTGCGCGAACAGCACCAGCGCGAACGCGATGGCCAGTGTCAGGAACGCGACGTCGCGGAACGCCATGGCACGGATGCGGGCGCCGGACGGATTGCCGCTGGCGCCGCTCGTCGCACGCGGTCGCGTCGGCGGCGTGCCGACCGTCAGTCCGATCATCGGCACGAGCAGCAGCAACGCGGCAATGGCGGCGGCCAGCATCGCCCCGGTGAAGTGCCAGTGCGCGATGGCGGCGGTGAGCAGCGGCACGCCGACGATGCCGCCAAAGCTTGCGCCGTTCAAGGCGAGGCTGATCGCCATGCCGCGCTTGCGGTCGAACCACAGACCGAGCGTGTTGGTGATGGCGCCGAGGCTGGAGCCGGCCCAGCCGCAGGCCAGCAGCGCATAGACCGCGTAGAGTTGCCACAGCGCGTTGATGTGCCCGAGCAATGCGGTCGCGATTGCCATGCAAAGCACGCCGCCGATCAGGCAGGCGCGCGCGCCGATCTTGCCGATAGCGTCGCCGACGAATACGACAAGCGCCGCGCCGACGAGGTAATAGATCGTTGTCGCGGTGGATATCCACGACGTCTGCCAGCCGTGCAGGCGTTGCAGTTCCGGCAGGTAGACGCTCTGGCCGTAGAAGCCGAGCCCCCAACTGAATGTCGCCATCACGAAACACACCGCGACGATGCGCCAGCCGGGGTAGCTGAGCGAGGTTTCATCGGCGAGGGAGAGAGTCGATACGGTCATGCGAGCCTGTGTTCTGTGCCAAACTTAAATCGATGCCAGCGCATCATAGTGGGACGATTGCTGAAACAGTTCGGCGACGGCCGAAGGATGAAATCAAGGAACGATCTCTCCGTCGTCATGGCCGGATTTATTCCGGCCATCCACGTCTTCACGGAGTATCAGCAAGAAAGATGTGGATGGCCGGGACATAGGCGAGCAAAGCGACGCCGTTCTTCGAACGGCTATGCCCGGCCATGACGGACGAGAGGGTGATGTTAGGTCGCAACAAGGGGCTCGTTTCCTGCGACGGCATGTTTAAGGCATCGCCCATTCACGTCCCCGGCTTGATCGGCTGATAGAAGAACCGCTCGCGAAAGATGCGGTCGCCGCGCCATTCCTGCCAGGCGATCTCGTCGACCTTGAGCACCTTGCCGTCGTGATCGGTCAGTTCGAAAATCCAGTGGATCGCGACGCGGTCGCCGTCGACGGTGGAGCCAAGCGCCTTGGAATAGACGTGCTTCATTCGCGCCAGCACGCCGCGCTCGTGCGCCACCAAGGTGTCGCGGCCGACGCGCGGCGGCGCTGCGTTCTCCTGCATGCTGGCGTCTTCGGTGTAATAGCGCTCGATGGCGCCGGCATGATCGCCGCTCTCGACCACGGCAATGAATTCGTCCACCCGCGCCCGCGTCGGCATCGGCCTCTCCCTGTGCGTTTGATCGCGACAGAGTAGAGCATGATTCCGGCGAGCGGCACCCGGTTTCGGGAATAGGCGCCATTGAAAACGGAAGCCGTCACCCTGAGGCGCATTGCGAAGCAATGCCTCGAAGGGCGACGGCGATCCTTCGAGGCTCCGCGCGATGCGCGGAGCACCTCAGGATGACGTCCTGCCCCTTACGACGCCGGCATCCGCCGCCTGCCCGCCGCGGCGAAGGCCAGCGCGATGAGCCCGATGATGACCGGCGGATAGACCACGAGATTGACCATCGACCAGCCGAAGTCTGCCAGCAACTGCCCCGAGATGAACGAGCCGATCGCCATGGTGCCGAACACCAGGAAATCGTTGAACGCCTGCACCTTGTTGCGCTCCTGCGGCCAATGCGTCTCCAGCACCAGCGCGGAGGCGCCGATGAAGCTCAGGTTCCAGCCGAGCCCGAGCACGAACAGGCCGACCCAGAAATGATGCGTGGTGATGCCGGCGAGGCCGATGCCGGCGGCGGTCGCCTCCAGCAGCAGCCCGGCGGCGGCCACCGTCGGCGCGCCGAAGCGCGTGATCAGCGCGCCGGTGAAGAAGCTCGGGCCGTACATCGCCACGATGTGCCACTGGATGCCGGTGTTGGAATCGGAGAGCGGCAGGCCGCACATCTTCATGGCGAGCGGTGCCGAGGTCATCACCAAATTCATCATCGAATAGGAAACGACGCCGGAGATCGCCGCCGCGATGAAACGCGGCTGCCGCGCGATCTGCATCAGCGGTCGTCCCGCGCCGAGATCGGACGGTGGCGGCGGCGGCGAATCGACGCCCGCCACCACGGCCATGGCGATCAGCGCGATCCCCGCTTGCGTCAGGAAACTGACGGCGAACAGATAGGGCGGCCAGATGTCCATGGTCCACTGCACCATCTGCGGACCGAGTACGCCGGCGAACACGCCGCCCGCCATCACCCACGACACCGCCTTGGGGCGGAACGCGGCGCTAGCGCCGTCGGCGGCGGCGAAGCGATAGGATTGCGACACCGCGCCGTAGAAGCCGCCGAGCATGGTGGCGACACAGAACAGCGCGAACGAGCCGCGCAGGATGGCGATGCAGCCAAGCACGCCGGTGAGCGTGCCGAAGCCGGTGCCGATGATGAAGGCGGCGCGGCGGCCGTAACGGCGGGAGATATAGCCGGTCGGCAAGGTCGCCATGGCGAGGCCGAGCACGTAGACCGACAGCGGCACCGTCGCCAGCGCAAGGCTCGGCGCGAGCGTTGCGCCGACGATGGAGCCGGTGGCGAAGATCACCGCGGAGTTGGCGCCGGTCAGCGCCTGCGCGATCGACAGCCGCACCACATTGGCGCGCGCCCGCTGGTCGTCGGCGAATTCGTCGAGGGTGGCTTCCGTCATTCCCCGCTATCCCGGATCGCTCGGACGCCGAATTGCTTCCGGATAGGGAAGTTATTCTTCAGCATCACGTCGTGATGGCATAAACATCCGCGAAGGCGCGGCGTTGGGGAAGATAAATCTTATTGCGGCGCAGGAAGCAACGCGCGCAAACGCGGGTCAGCCCAGCATTTGCGGCGCGGCGGCGAGCCGTTTTGTCGCGCCCGCGACCATATTGGCGACAATCTCTGCCGCACCTTGCTCAGCGTTGATCAGGTCCACGGCCTCGCCGACGATCACGGCGGCGACGTTAGTGTCGCCATCGGCGGCGGCTTGCAGATAGCGCGGCTTTTCGGTTGCAACCTTGCTTTTGAGGCCAGCGAGATCGCGGTCCCACTGCACGATGGCGGGGTTCTTCAGGGTGCGGATGTTCCACTGTCCGGGCCAGTCGATGCCGCGCGCGACATCGATCGCCGAGCTGCGGATGGTGTCGTCGCCGTTGGCCTCGAAGGCTGCGCGCTTGTTGTTGGGGTGGGTCAGCGATTCGCGGCTGGCATAGAACAGCGAACCGCACAGCACGCCGGCCGCGCCCAGCATCAAGGCCGCCGCGAGGCCGCGCCCGTCGGCAATGCCGCCGGCGGCGACCACCGGAACCTTATGGCCGACCGCATCGACCACGGCGGGCACCAGCGGCAAGGTCGAACGTCCGCCGCCATGGCCCCCGGCTTCCGCGCCCTGCGCGACGATGATGTCGGCGCCGTCGCTGACCGCCTTGCGCGCCTGCGCCAGCGTCTGGATCTGGGCGATCAACGGAATGTTGGCGCGCTTGATCGGCGCGGCGAATTCGTCGATGTCGCCGAACGACAGGAATATCGCCTTCGGATGATGCGAAAGCGCGAGATCGAGCAGCGCCGGATTCTTGCGCAGCGACCAGGTGATGAAGCCGACCCCGACGCGGGTGTTGCCCGCGCCCAGGAGTTGCTGACTCAGCCAGTCCTTGTCGCCGTAACCGCCGCCGACGATGCCGAGCCCGCCGGCATTGGTCACCGCCGAAGCCAACGCGCCGCCGGCGATGCCGGCCATCGGTGCCAGAAGGATCGGGTGTTCGATATCGAGCAGCGAGGTGAGTGCGGTTTTGATCGGCATGGCGGCCTCAATGATGAGGGAAGGAGGGCGAGCGTCCTTCATGCGCCGGCGCGCTGCATCAGGCAACATGTATGGTTGCACTGACGGCGTGCAGATTTTCGCGCAGCCGTGACGATCAGATGGCGCGCGAGAATACCACGATCAGATTGTTGGCGGGCATCTCCACCACGTCGCGCAGCGCGAGACCATGACGCTCCGCTGCAACGCGAACCTCGTCGACGTCGCGCACGCCCCAGTCCGGATTGCCTTCGCGCAGGCTCGTATCGAACACCGCGTTGCTGACGGCAGTGTGCTTGCCGCCGCGCTTGAACGGGCCGTAGAGAAACAACCGCCCGTCCGGACGCAGCGCGCGGCCGGCGCCAGCGAGCAGGCCCTCCGCGACACTCCACGGCGCGATGTGGATGACGTTGGCGCAGACGATCGCCAGCAGATGATGCGGATCGGCACCCGGCATTGTCGCGCGCCAGTTCGGATCGGACAGATCGAGCCGTTGCGGTTCGTGAACATTGGCGAGGTTCGCGTGCGCGCGCCATGCAGCGATGCTTTTCAGGTGTGCGTCGTTATAATCGCTCGGCCACCAGTCGATATGCGGCGTGTGGCGGGCGAACGAGACGATGTGCTGCCCGGTGCCGCTGCCGGCCTCCAGTACGTCGCCAGTCTTGTCTCGCAGGAACGGCGCGAGCACCGCCCAGATGGCTTCGTGATTGCGGTGGAATGCGGCGGCGTCGAGCCGCCCGTCGGGCTCGACCCGGCGGCCGTCCTTGCCGAACTCGACGACATATTCGGCCATGGTCAGCTCCGTCTCACTTCTTGTCATCCTTGAACTGCGATTGCTCCAGTTCGAGGTAGATGCGGTAGGCGTTGCCGCGGTTGTTGCTGGCGAAGGCCGGCATGTCCTTGTACTTCGACCAGTCGGTCTGCGCGTAAGCCGCGTCGAAATCGGTCCAGTTCTGCACCGCCTTGGTCATCGCATCGCGGACGTAGTGGATGTAATCGCGGGTGAAGGCGATCGCTTCCGCCGCCTTGGTCGAAGCCTTGCCGTGGCCGGGGATGATGAACTTCGGCTGCAGCTTCTCGACCTCGCTCAGCGCGGCGAGCCAGTGCGCGGTGGAGACGTCGTCGCTGTTCATGAAGGGGATACGGCTGTTCTGCACGATGTCGCCGGCGAACAGCACGCCGTCCGGCTCCACCATCATCATCATGTCGCTGGAGGAATGCGCGGGGCCGGCGAACAACAGCGTCAGGGTGCGGTCGCCGAGTGTGATCGTCATGTGTTCCTTGAACGTGATGTCCGGCGGCACCACGCGAGTCTTCTCGTCGACCCACGGATAGAGTGCGCCGCGCCGTTGATCGAGCCGCTGCTCGGCGCGTTCGTCGGCGGTCTCCTCGTTCACTTTGTAATCGCCGGCCTGTTCCTGCGCGATGATCAGCGCGGATGTATGATCCTTGAACGCCTGCAAGCCGTAGATGTGATCGGCATGATAATGGCTGGCGATGAGGTAGCGCACCGGCTTGTCGGTGGCCTTCTTGATTTCCTGCAACAAGGCCCAGCCGAGGCTTGGCGTGCCGAGCGCGTCGAACACCGCGACGCCGTCCGAGCTGACGACGAAACCGGCGTTCGAGGTGTTGCCCTCGTTGTCCTTGCCGGGAATGCCGGGATTGCCGATGCTGTACCAGATCGGCGCATTCGGCACCTGCTCGATATGCAGCGGCTTCGTCAGCGGCGCGTAAGGCGCGTCGGCGGCTTGCGTGAGATGTGCCGATCCGAACAGCATCACCAGCGCGGCAAGGTAGCGGATCATGTCATGTCTCCGCAGTAGATTTGCTTCAGCACCTTGAGCACCTTCAACGCGCGCGGATCGGCGACGCGATAATGTAGCGTCTGCGCCATGCGCCGATACGTTACCAATCCGTCACCGCGTAGCTTCGCCAGATGCTGCGACAGCGCCGACGGGCTGATGTCGATCACGTTCAGCATATCGCCCACCGTCATCTCGCCGCGCACCGCCAGATAGCAGAGTATCAGCAAACGTCTTTCGTTGCCCAACAGTTTCAACAATTGCGCGGCGTCACCGGCCTGCCGCGCCAGCCGTTTGATGTCGGCGGCGGCGTTCTCACGTTTCTTTCGCGCGGATGATTTCGCGAGCGGCATGGCAATACCTAAAGCTGTATGGCGCAGTCAGGTTCCATTCTACCGCATCGGCGGTAGTTTAGCATTGACTGAATTAGCGTGCGACGATAGGTCTTGGATCAACAACACGCGAGGCGGTCGCAAGCCGCCAATGGGAATGCGGCTGTGCGCCGCAAAGCGAGGAAACGTGCGGCCCACCTTCTGGCGCGGCAAGCCCGGTCTGTCCAAACTCGCAAATCCGCGCGACGCCAACTTGCGCGACGGCGACACGCGCGATCCCAATTCGAATGATCTTCCTCGGCAGGACGGCGTCAATCGTCGCGCGATGCTCGGTCTCGGCGCGGCCGTCACCGGAGCGCTCGCGCTCGGCCGCAACGTGGCGCTGGCGCAAAGCGAAGGCACGGCGCCGCC
>JAFKKL010000080.1:0-8850 GCA_017305595.1 Hyphomicrobiales bacterium
GACGTCGAGCGCGGCCAGGTGCTGTGCAAGCCGGGCTCGGTGAAGCCGCACACCAAGTTCAAGGCGGAAGCCTACATCCTGACCAAGGAAGAGGGTGGCCGTCACACGCCGTTCTTCACCAACTACCGTCCGCAGTTCTACTTCCGCACGACCGACGTGACGGGCGTGGTTCATCTGCCGGAAGGCACCGAGATGGTGATGCCGGGCGACAACATCGCGATGGAAGTGCACCTGATCGTGCCGATCGCGATGGAAGAAAAGCTGCGCTTCGCCATCCGCGAAGGCGGACGCACCGTCGGCGCAGGCGTCGTCGCCAGCATCATCGAGTAAGATTGGAATTGCGAATAGCGAGTAGCGAATATCATTCGCTATTCGCTGCTCACTACTCGCTTTTCAGAGAGAGACAACGGCAATGAACGGCCAGAATATTCGCATCCGTCTCAAGGCGTTCGACCATCGAATCCTCGATACGTCGACCCGCGAGATCGTGAATACGGCGAAACGCACCGGCGCCCAGGTTCGCGGACCCATTCCGCTGCCGACGCGCATCGAGAAGTTCACCGTCAACCGCTCGCCGCACGTCGACAAGAAGAGCCGCGAACAGTTTGAAATGCGGACGCACAAGCGCCTGCTGGATATCGTCGATCCGACCCCGCAAACCGTCGATGCTTTGATGAAGCTCGACCTTGCCGCCGGTGTCGACGTCGAGATCAAGCTCTAGGGCTTTCGCCCTGAACGTCAGGCGCCGGTCGCTGGATCGGGTGGCGCCTGATCCGAAGTTTTCGAGGTCCCGTCCGCACTACGCGGACAGAAAGAACAGGATGCACGCCGATGCGCTCCGGAGTGATCGCACAAAAGGTCGGGATGACACGGGTTTTCACGGAAGCCGGTGAACATATCCCTGTGACCGTGCTGAAGCTGGGCAATTGCCAGGTGCTTGGTCATCGTACCAGCGAGAAGAATGGTTACGTCGCGTTGCAGCTCGGATCGGGCGCGCGCAAGTCGGTCTACATGCCGAAGGCAGAACGCGGCCAGTTCGCGGTTGCCAAGGTCGAGCCGAAGCGCAAGGTCGCTGAGTTTCGCGTGTCGGAAGACTCGCTGATCCCGGTCGGTGCGGAAATCCAGGCGGACCACTTCGTCGTCGGCCAGTTCGTCGACGTCACCGGCACTTCGGTCGGTAAGGGTTTTGCCGGCGGTATGAAGCGCTGGAATTTCGGCGGTCTGCGCGCCACGCACGGTGTGTCGGTTTCGCATCGTTCGATCGGTTCGACCGGTGGCCGTCAGGACCCTGGCAAGACCTTCAAGAACAAGAAGATGCCCGGCCACATGGGCGTCGACCGCATCACCACGCTGAACCTGCGTGTGGTGCAGACCGACGTTGAGCGCGGCCTGATCCTGGTCGAGGGTGCTGTCCCCGGCTCGAAGGGCGGTTGGATCGCGGTGCGCGACGCCGTCAAGAAGGCGTTGCCGAAGGACGCGCCCAAGCCCGGCAAGTTCAAGCTCGCTGGCGGGCAGGCGGAAGCGCCGGCCGAAGCCGCGACCGAAGAAAAGGGTGCGTGAGATGGAATTGAAAGTCACCACGCTCGAGGGCAAGGACGCTGGCTCGGTCCAGCTTTCCGACGCCATTTTCGGCCTCGATCCGCGCAAGGATATCATTCAGCGTTGCGTCAACTGGCAGCTCGCCAAGCGCCAGGCCGGGACCCACAAGGTCAAGGGTCGCGCCGAGATCTGGCGCACCGGCAAGAAGATGTACAAGCAGAAGGGCACCGGCGGCGCCCGTCACGGCTCGGCCCGCGTGCCGCAGTTCCGTGGTGGTGGCCGTGCGTTCGGTCCGGTCGTGCGCAGCCACGCGTTCGATCTGCCGAAGAAGGTGCGGGCGCTGGCGCTCAAGCATGCGCTGTCGGCCAAGGCCAAGGACGGTGGGCTGCTCGTGATCGACAACGCCGCGCTGGAAGCCGCCAAGACCAAGACGCTGGTCGGGCACTTCTCGGGCCTCGGGCTGAGCAACGCGCTGATCATCGACGGCGCCGAGCTGAACGCCGGCTTCGCGAGCGCCGCGCGCAACATTCCGAACATCGACGTGCTGCCGATCCAGGGCATCAACGTCTACGACATTCTGCGCCGTCAGAAGCTGGTGCTGACCAAGGCGGCGGTTGATGCGCTGGAGGCGCGCTTCAAATGACAATCGATGCGAAGCATTACGACGTGATCGTCGCGCCGGTAATTACCGAAAAGGCGACGACGGCCTCCGAGCACAACAAGGTTGTGTTCAAGGTGGCGGGCAAGGCGAGCAAGCCGCAGATCAAGGAAGCGGTCGAGAAGCTGTTCGACGTCAAGGTCAAGAGCGTGAATACGCTGGTGCGCAAGGGCAAGACGAAGGTCTTCCGCGGGCAGCTTGGGTCGCAGTCGGACACCAAGCGCGCGGTCGTGACCCTCGAAGAGGGCCACCGCATCGACGTCACCACCGGGCTATAAGGCGGATACGACGATGGCACTGAAAAAATTCAATCCGACGACACCCGGCCAGCGTCAGCTGGTGATGGTCGATCGTTCGGCCCTGTACAAGGGCAAGCCGGTCAAGGCGCTGACCGAGGGCAAGTCCTCGGCTGGCGGCCGCAACAACACCGGTCGCATCACCGTGCGTTTCCGTGGCGGCGGTCACAAGCAGACCTATCGCCTGGTCGACTTCAAGCGCACCAAGGTGGATGTCGCGGCGACCGTGGAACGGCTCGAATACGATCCGAACCGCACCGCTTTCATCGCGCTGATCAAGTACGCCGATGGCGAGCAGGCTTACATCCTCGCGCCGCAGCGTCTGGCTGTCGGCGACCAGGTGATCGCCGGCGCCTACGTCGACGTGAAGCCGGGCAACGTCATGCCGCTCGGCAACATGCCGGTCGGTACCATCGTGCACAACATCGAGCTGAAGATCGGCAAGGGCGGTCAGATCGCGCGCTCGGCTGGCACCTACGCCCAGATCGTCGGCCGCGATCATGACTACGTCATCCTGCGTCTGAACTCGGGCGAGCAGCGTCTGGTTCACGGCCGCTGCCGTGGTTCGATCGGTGCGGTGTCGAATCCGGACCACATGAACACCTCGATCGGCAAGGCCGGCCGCACCCGTTGGATGGGCCGTCGCCCGCACAACCGCGGCGTCGTCATGAACCCGATCGACCATCCGCACGGCGGTGGTGAAGGTCGCACCTCGGGCGGTCGTCACCCGGTTACCCCGTGGGGCAAGCCGACCAAGGGCAAGAAGACGCGGTCGAACAAGTCGACCAACAAGTTCATTCTCATCAGCCGCCACAAGCGGAAGAAGTAAGGATCGCCGGACATGGTTCGTTCAGTCTGGAAAGGCCCGTTCGTCGAGGGTTCGCTGCTCAAGAAAGCAGATGCCGCCCGCGCGTCCGGCCGTCACGACGTCATCAAGATCTGGAGCCGTCGCTCGACCATTCTGCCGCAGTTCGTCGGCCTGACCTTCGGCGTCTACAACGGCCAGAAGTTCGTGCCGGTGTCGGTCAACGAGGAAATGGTCGGCCACAAGTTCGGTGAGTTCTCGCCGACCCGCACCTTCCACGGCCATGCGGGCGACAAGAAAGCCAAGAAGTAGGACTTAAGCCATGAGCAAGCCCAAGCGCGAACGGAGCCTCCCGGATAACGAGGCCAAGGCGGTTGCCCGGATGCTGCGCGTCAGCCCGCAGAAGCTCAATCTGGTCGCCCAGATGATCCGCGGCCGCAAGGCATCGGCCGCGCTCGCCGACCTGCAATTCTCGCGCAAGCGGATCGCGGTCGACGTGAAGAAGTGCCTGGAATCGGCGATCGCCAATGCCGAGAACAACCATGACCTCGAAGTGGACGATCTGATCGTCTCCGAGGCGCATGTCGGCAAGGGCATTGTGATGAAGCGTTTCGCGCCGCGCGGCCGTGGCCGTTCGGGTCGGATTTTCAAACCATTCGCGCAACTGACGATCGTGGTTCGTCAGGTTGAAGCGGAAGCAGCCGCTTAAAACGCGCGGGAGAGAACGATGGGTCAAAAGATCAATCCGATCGGGCTTCGCCTGGGCATCAACCGGACTTGGGATTCCCGTTGGTATGCCGGCAAGAACGACTACGGCAAGCTGCTGCACGAGGACGTCAAGATCCGCGAGCTGCTGCACAAGGAATTGAAGCAGGCTGCGGTCGCCCGCATCGTGATCGAGCGTCCGCACAAGAAGTGCCGCGTGACGATCCACTCGGCGCGTCCGGGCGTTGTGATCGGCAAGAAGGGCGCCGACATCGACAAGCTGCGCAAGAAGGTCGCGGACATCACGTCGTCGGACGTCGTCATCAACATCATCGAAATCCGCAAGCCGGAACTCGATGCGACGCTGGTGGCGGAATCGATCGCGCAGCAGCTCGAGCGCCGCGTTGCGTTCCGCCGTGCCATGAAGCGCGCCGTGCAGTCGGCGATGCGTCTCGGCGCCGAGGGTATTCGTATCAACTGTTCGGGCCGTCTCGGCGGTGCTGAAATCGCCCGCATGGAATGGTATCGCGAAGGCCGGGTGCCGCTGCACACGCTGCGCGCCGATGTCGACTACGGCGTGGCGACGGCGTTCACCACGTTCGGCACCTGCGGCGTCAAGGTCTGGATCTTCAAGGGCGAAATCCTTGAGCACGATCCGATGGCGCAGGACAAGCGTATGGCCGAGGGCGACAATTCGCGCCCGCGCCGCGACGCTGCTTGATTTGAATTGGAAGGTTTGAGGGCGTAAGCCATGATGCAACCTAAGAAAACCAAGTTCCGCAAGGCGCATAAGGGCCGTATTCACGGCACCGCGTCCTCGGGCGCGACGCTGGCCTTCGGCCAGTTCGGCCTGAAGGCGATGGCGCCGGAACGGATCACCGCGCGCCAGATCGAAGCCGCGCGTCGTGCGCTGACGCGCCACATGAAGCGCGCCGGCCGCGTCTGGATCCGGGTGTTCCCGGATCTCCCGGTGTCGTCGAAGCCGGCCGAAGTCCGCATGGGCTCCGGCAAGGGCTCGCCGGAATTCTGGGTGGCGCGCGTCAAGCCGGGCCGGATCATGTTCGAGATCGACGGCGTCAACCAGCAGACCGCGCGCGAAGCGCGGGCGCTGGCGGCCGCCAAGCTGCCGATCAAGACGCGCTTCGTTGCGCGCATCGCCGAGTGAGGGTGTCATGGCCGAATTGAAACTCGATGATATCCGTACGATGAGCGAAGACCAGATGAGCGATGCCATCGCCAATCTGAAGAAGGAGCGCTTCAACCTGCGCTTCCAGCGCGCCACCGGGCAGCTCGAGAACACCTCGCGGCTGCGCGAGGCTCGCCGTGATATCGCTCGTATCAAGACCGTCGCCGCGCAAAAGCGCGCCGCGAAGACGAAGTAAGGGGCCGAAGATGCCGAAACGTACCTTGCAGGGCGTGGTCGTCAGCGACAAGCAAGCGAAGACCGTCGTGGTTCGCGTCGACCGCCGCTTTACGCACCCGATCTACAAGAAGACGATCCGCCGCTCCAAGAACTACCACGCGCACGACGAGAACAACGAGTTCAAGCCGGGCGACATGGTCTGGATCGAGGAAAGCAAGCCGATCTCCAAGCTCAAGCGCTGGACCGTGGTCCGGGGCGAGCAGAAGAAAACCGCCTAACGGCAACCGTTTTAGACGAACCTTCCGGCCACCAAGCAGGGTGGCCAGTTTAGGTTCCAGAGCGCGACAAGCGCAGCAGAAAGAGGACGAGGTGCATCAATGATTCAGATGCAGACCAACCTCGACGTGGCCGACAATTCAGGCGCACGCCGTGTCATGTGCATCAAGGTGCTGGGTGGGTCCAAGCGCCGTTATGCCTCCGTGGGCGACGTCATCGTCGTGTCGATCAAGGAAGCGATTCCGCGCGGCAAGGTGAAGAAGGGCGACGTCATGAAGGCGATCGTCGTTCGCGTCGCCAAGGATATCCGCCGCGCCGACGGTTCGGTGATCCGCTTCGACCGCAACGCGGCCGTGCTGATCAACAACCAGTCGGAGCCGATCGGCACCCGTATCTTCGGGCCGGTGCCGCGCGAGCTGCGCGCCAAGAACCACATGAAGATCATTTCGCTTGCGCCGGAGGTGTTGTGATGGCCGCCAAGATTCGCAAGGGTGACAAGGTCATCGTGCTGAACGGCCGCGACAAGGGCCGCACCGGCGAAGTGTTCGAGGTGCGTCCGGCGGAGAACCGCGCGTTGGTGCGCGGCGTCAACATGGTGAAGCGTCATCAGAAGCAGACGCAGAACCAGGAAGGCGGCATCATCTCCAAGGAGAGCCCGATCCACCTGTCCAACATCGCGATCGTCGGCAAGGACGGCAAGCCGACCCGCGTCGGATTCAAGATTCAGGCTGACGGCACCAAGGTGCGTGTCGCCAAGCGTTCGGGAGCAGAGATCGATGGCTGAGACCGCTTACGTTCCGCGGCTTCGCGCGGAGTACGACAAGAGCATTCGGGCCAAGCTGACCGAGCAGTTCGGTTACGCCAACGTCATGCAGGTGCCGCGGCTGGACAAGGTCGTGCTCAACATGGGTGTCGGCGAAGCCGTCAACGACCGCAAGAAGGCCGAGACCGCGGCGACCGACCTGTCGCTGATCGCCGGCCAGAAGGCTGTCGTGACCTATTCGCGCGTCGCGATCGCGACCTTCAAGCTGCGCGAGAATCAGCCGATCGGCTGCAAGGTGACGTTGCGCAAGGCCCATATGTACGATTTCATCGACCGCCTGATCAACGTCGCGCTGCCGCGCGTGCGTGACTTCCGCGGCCTGAACCCGAAGAGCTTCGATGGCCGTGGCAACTACTCGCTCGGCATCAAGGAACACATCATTTTCCCCGAGATCGATTTCGACAAGGCCGGGGAGCCGATGGGCATGGACATTACGGTTTGCACCACGGCGCAGACCGACGACGAGGCACGCGCCTTGTTGACCGCTTTCAATTTCCCGTTCCGGCAGTGAGTTGCTGAAAAGCCTCTCAAACGCGGATACCTAGGAGCCACGCATGGCGAAGAAGAGTTCAGTCGAGAAGAACAACCGTCGGAAGAAGATGTCCAAGAACGCCGCGCCGAAGCGCGCGCGCCTGAAGGCCATCATCGCCGACAAGACCAAGCCGATGGAAGAGCGGTTCGCCGCCACCCTGAAGCTGGCCGAAATGCCCCGCAACTCGTCGGCGACGCGCATTCGCAACCGCTGCGAGCTGAGCGGCCGTTCGCGTTCGGTCTACCGGCTCAACAAGCTGAGCCGTATCGCGCTGCGTGAGCTGGGCTCCAAGGGCCTGGTTCCGGGTCTCGTCAAGTCGAGCTGGTAAGGAGGAGCGAGCATGTCAACGCACGATCCGATCAGCGATCTCATCACCCGCATCCGCAACGCGCAGATGCGCTCCAAGTCCAAGGTTTCGACCCCGGGCTCCAAGATGCGCGCCAGCGTTCTCGAAGTGCTGAAGACCGAAGGTTACATCCGCGGTTACGCCAGTGTCGAGCATGCCTCGGGCCGCAACGAGCTTGAGATCGAGCTGAAGTATTTCGATGGCGAGCCGGTCATCCGCGAGATCGAGCGGGTGTCGAAGCCGGGCCGCCGGGTTTACGCGTCGGTGAAGAACCTGCCGCGCGTTAACAACGGCCTGGGCATCTCGGTTTTGTCGACGCCGAAGGGAATCATGGCTGACCACGAAGCGCGTGACGCGAACGTGGGCGGCGAAGTTCTCTTCACGGTGTTCTGAGGAAGGATTTTCGCATGTCACGAGTTGGCAAGAAGCCCGTCGTGGTTCCGTCCGGCGTGACGGCGGCCGTCGAGGGCCAGACCGTCAAGATGAAGGGGCCGAAGGGTCAGCTTCAGTTCGTCGTGCACGACGACGTCGAGGTCAAGTTCGAGAACGGCGCCGTCACGGTTGCGCCACGTTTCGAGACCAAGCGGGCGCGCTCGCTGTACGGCACCGCGCGCGCACAGGTGGCAAACCTGGTCGAGGGCGTCACCAAGGGCTTCGAGAAAAAGCTGGAAATCACCGGCGTCGGTTATCGCGCCGCGTTGCAGGGCAAGAGCCTGCAGCTCGCGCTCGGCTACAGCCACGACGTGGTGTATGCGATCCCGGAAGGCATCGCCATCACCGTGCCGAAGCCGACCGAGATCGTGATTGCCGGCAACGACGCGCAGCGCGTCGGGCAGGTGGCCGCCGAGATCCGCGGCTATCGTCCGCCGGAGCCGTACAAGGGCAAGGGCGTCAAGTACGCCAACGAATTCATCTTCCGCAAGGAAGGCAAGAAGAAGTAACGGAGCCGGTCATGTCGAAGATGAAAGTTACGAATGCCCGGCGTCAGCAGCGCGTAAGGCTTGCGCTGCGCCGTGCCGCCAATGGCCGTCCGCGGCTGTCGGTGTTCCGCTCGTCGAAGCACATCTATGCCCAGGTCATCGACGACCAGAAGGGCGAGACGCTGGCGTCGGCCTCCTCGCTGGAGAAGGCGATGCGCGACGGCGGCAAGACCGGCGCCAACATCGACGCGGCTGCCGCGGTCGGCAAGCTGCTCGCCGAGCGCGCCGTCAAGAACGGCGTCAAGGAAGTGGTGTTCGATCGTGGTCGCTATCTCTATCACGGCCGCGTCAAGGCGCTGGCCGATGCGGCCCGCGAGAGCGGTTTGAGCTTCTAAGGTTCAACGAACGGAATTTCGAATTGGGGCGTGGCCCCGCAAGGATTGGAAAACACCATGGCAGGTGAACGCGAACGCGGCGGACGCGAACGGAGCAGGGATCGCGAGGAGCGCGACAGCGAGTTCGTCGACAAGCTCGTCCACATCAACCGTGTGGTCAAGGTCGGCAAGGGCGGTAAGCGCTTCGGTTTC
>JAFKKL010000080.1:8856-33806 GCA_017305595.1 Hyphomicrobiales bacterium
GGCGCTGGTCGTCATCGGCGATCAGAAGGGCCGGGTCGGGTTCGGCCACGGCAAGGCGCGCGAAGTGCCGGAGGCGATCCGCAAGGCGACTGAGTCCGCCAAGCGCAATCTCACCCGCGTCGCGCTGCGCGAAGGCCGCACGCTGCATCATGACATCGCTGGCCGTCACGGCGCCGGCCGCGTCTATCTGCGTGCCGCTCCGGCCGGTACCGGCATCATCGCCGGCGGCCCGATGCGCGCGGTGTTCGAGACGCTCGGCATTCAGGACGTGGTGGCGAAGTCGATCGGCTCGTCGAACCCGTACAACATGATCCGTGCGACCTTCGACGCGCTGAAGCATCAGGATTCGCCGCGCTCGGTCGCCGCCCGCCGCAACATCAAGGTTTCGACCTTGCAGTCGCGCCGCGTCGGTGGCGATGCCGAAGTGGTTGCCGACTAAACAGGCGGATGGGTACGGAGCGGCGCCTAGGATGTGCAGCTCCGACCGGTCCCGGATTGAACAGACCGTTCTGGAGTGATGACGATGGCCAAGGCCACAAAGACGATCAAGGTCATGCAGACCGCCAGCGCGATCCGCCGTCAGCAGGTGCAGCGGCAGACGCTGATCGGCCTCAAGCTGAACAAGATCGGCCGCGTCGCCGAATTGCAGGATACGCCTGAGGTTCGCGGCATGATCAACCGGGTGCACCACCTCGTTCGCGTGGTGGAAGACTAACAACTTTGCGTCCTGACCGGCATTGTCCGGTCACACCTGTCCGGCTTCAAGGGAAGCGCATCGGGCAGGGACCCGTGAAGAGCGGGGCGACGACGACGAAGCGAGGGTAGACAGATGAAACTCACCGATATCGCCGACAATGCCGGCTCGCGCAAAAAGCGCATGCGCGTCGGCCGTGGCATCGGCTCCGGCAAGGGCAAGACCTCCGGCCGTGGCGGCAAGGGCCAGACCGCGCGCTCGGGCGTGCGCATCAAGGGCTTCGAAGGCGGCCAGATGCCGCTGCATCGTCGCCTGCCGAAGCGCGGCTTCCACAACATCTTCCGGCTCGACTTCGCCGAGGTGAACCTCGACCGCCTGCAGGCGGCGATCGACGCCAAGGCGCTCGATGCCAAGGATGTCATCAACGCGGAGTCGCTGGTGAAGGCGCGCGTTCTGCGCCGCGCCAAGGATGGCGTGCGGTTGCTCGGCCGTGGCGAGATCAAGGCCAAGCTGAACGTCGAGGTGCACGGCGCGTCGAAGTCGGCGATCGAAGCCATCGAGAAGGCGGGCGGATCGGTGAAGATCCTGGCGCCGAAGAACGATGAAGGCGAAGCGGCGTAACATTCGCGTCATCGTCCGCGACGGGCGAGCGATGCGGGATGCTGCTGTGATAGACATAAGACGATTGCCGAGCACCAGAAAATGTCCGGCGTCTGCTGAATGCCTCGCCACGGCGGGGCATGACAGTGCCAGGGGCGCGGGAGAAAACTGATCATGGTCTCTGCTGCTGAACAACTCGCCTCCAATCTCAATTTCTCCGCGCTGGCGAAGGCGGACGAGCTCAAGAAGCGCATCTGGTTCACGCTGGGTGCGCTGCTGGTGTATCGGCTCGGCACCTACATTCCGCTGCCCGGCATCGATCCCGGCGTGTGGAGCCAGATCTTCCGCACGCAAGCGGGCGGCATCCTCGGCATGTTCAACATGTTCTCGGGGGGCGGCATCGATCGCATGGCGATCTTCGCGCTCAACATCATGCCGTACATCTCGGCATCGATTATCCTTCAGCTTCTGACGTCGGTGATGCCGTCGCTGGAAGCGCTGAAGAAGGAAGGCGAGGCGGGCCGCAAGATCATCAACCAGTACACCCGCTATCTCACCGTGGTGCTTGCGGTGTTACAGGCTTACGGCATTGCCGTCGGCTTGCAGGGCGCCGGCAACGTCGTCAGCCAGCCGGGCATGTTCTTCCTGATCTCGACGGCGCTGACCTTGACCGGCGGCACCATGTTCCTGATGTGGCTCGGCGAGCAGATCACCGCGCGCGGCATCGGTAACGGCATTTCGCTGATCATCATGGCCGGCATCGTCGCCGAACTGCCGTCGGCGCTGGCCAGCACCCTCGAACTCGGCCGTCAGGGCGCGCTGTCGACGGCGGTGATCCTCGCCATCCTGGTGATGGTGGTGGTGGTGATCGCCTTCATCGTGTTCATGGAACGTGCCCAGCGCCGGCTCCTGATTCAGTATCCGAAGCGTCAGGTCGGCAACAAGATGTTCGAGGGCCAGTCCTCGCATCTGCCGCTGAAGCTCAACACCTCGGGCGTGATTCCGCCGATCTTCGCGTCGTCATTGCTGCTGCTGCCGACCACCGTAGCCAATTTCAATGCGGGCTCGGGGCCGGAATGGCTGCAGTGGCTGAACACGAATCTCGGTCACGGCCGGCCGCTCTATCTCGTACTCTATCTCGCGATGATCGTGTTCTTCACGTTCTTCTATACCGCCGTGGTGTTCAACCCGACCGAGACCGCGGACAACCTCAAGAAGCATGGCGGCTTCATTCCCGGCATTCGTCCCGGCGAGCGTACCGCCGAATACATCGACTACGTACTGTCGCGCATTACCGTTGTCGGTGCGATTTATCTGGCGGTCGTCTGTCTGGTTCCCGAGATTCTCATTTCGTACGCCTCGGTTCCGTTCTACTTTGGCGGCACATCGTTGCTGATCGTGGTCAGCGTGACGATGGATACGGTGGCGCAGGTCCAGGGCTATCTGCTGGCGCACCAGTATGAGGGCTTGATACGGAAGTCGAAACTAAGGGGCCGACGTAAATGAGACTGATTCTTCTCGGGCCGCCGGGGGCGGGCAAGGGAACGCAAGCGCAGCACATCGTTAAACGTCACGGTGTCGTTCAACTTTCTACCGGCGACATGCTGCGGGCCGCGGTGAAGGCGGGAACGCCGATCGGTCTCAAGGCCAAGGACATCATGGCTTCGGGCGGTCTGGTGCCGGACGAGGTGGTTGTCGGCATCATTGCCGATCGCATCGAAGAAGCTGATGCCAGGAACGGTTTCATCCTCGACGGATTTCCGCGCACGGTGCCGCAGGCCGAAGCGCTCGACAAGCTCCTGAAGTCGAAGGGACTGGCGCTCGACGCCGTCATCGAGCTGCGTGTCAACGAGGGTGCGCTGCTGCGCCGGGTCGAAACCCGTATCGCCGAGATGAAGGCGCGCGGTGAAGCGGTGCGCGCCGACGACACGCCGGAAGTGCTGTCGCAGCGGCTCGCCAACTACCGCGCCCAGACCGAACCGCTGGTCGATTACTACGGCGAGAAGCGCAAGCTCGCGACCATCGACGGCATGAAGTCGATCGAAGAGGTCACCGCCGACATCAAGCGCGTGCTCGACGCCGTGAGCGAATCGGCGGTCAAGCCTGCCAGGAAGGCTCGCAAGCCGGCGACCAAGAAGGCCAAAGCCAAGAAAGCGGCCAAGAAAACCGCCAAGGCGGCGTCAGCCGGCCGGACTGCCAAAAAGGCCAAGGCCACCAAAAAGGTTGCCAAGAAAGCCGCCAAAAAGGCGGTGAAGAAGGCCGCCAAGAAGGCTGCGCCCAAGCGGGCTGCGGCCAAAAAGGCGAAGAAATCGGCCAAACCGGCCGCCAGGAAGGCCAAAACAACTGCCCGCAAGGGTGCCGCCAAGGGTTCCCGAAGGGATTCTCGGGTAAGTTCCCGGCCCGTGAAAAAGGTCACGAAAAAGCGAGCCAAAACCGCGGGGCGGTTGACGAAACGAGGATGAATCCTTTAATAAGGCCCGCATTCAGTCGGATTTTTCAGACGATGCCGGGCCCCAAGGTGATTGAGGGGCGGGCGTCGTATTCGCGTTTGCGACCGCCTGCCTAAGCTAGTCGAAAAACTATCGGTCCAAATGGCCGGTGACAGGAGAGAAGTCTGTGGCCCGTATCGCAGGTGTGAACATCCCGACCAACAAGCGCGTGCTGATCGCGCTGCAGTACATTCACGGCATCGGCCAGAAGAACGCGGCCGATATCCTTGAGAAGGTGAAGATTCCGGTGGAGCGCCGGGTCAACCAGCTCAGTGACGCGGAAGTGCTGCAAATCCGTGAAGTCATCGACCGCGACTATCTGGTCGAGGGCGATCTTCGTCGTGAGACCGGCATCAACATCAAGCGTCTGATGGACCTCGGCTGCTATCGCGGCCTGCGTCATCGTCGCGGTCTTCCGGTTCGTGGCCAGCGCACGCATACCAATGCGCGCACCCGCAAGGGGCCGGCCAAGGCGATCGCCGGCAAGAAGAAGTAATTAAGCGAATTGCGAATAGGCGGTAGCGAATAGAGTTTTCTCTACTCGCTGTTCGCTACTTACTATTCGCCGTCAGGTGGAGCCGCTGGAATCACGGCGGCGTTGAGATCGTAAGAAGGAACTGTAATGGCTAAAGAAGCTGCCCGCGTTCGTCGTCGTGAGCGCAAGAACATCGCCTCCGGCATCGCGCACGTGAATTCGTCGTTCAACAACACAACCATCACCATCACCGACGCGCAGGGCAACACCATTGCCTGGTCGTCGGCCGGCACGATGGGCTTCAAGGGCTCGCGCAAGTCGACCCCGTATGCGGCGCAGGTTGCCGCGGAGGACGTTTCCAAGAAGGCTCAGGAACACGGTATGCGCACCCTCGAAGTCGAGGTGGCGGGACCGGGTTCGGGCCGTGAGTCGGCGCTGCGCGCTTTGCAGGCCGCGGGCTTCACCGTCACCTCGATCCGCGACGTGACCACGATCCCGCACAACGGCTGCCGCCCGCGCAAGCGTCGTCGCGTTTAAGCCAACGGGCTTTTGTCGCGGCCGCGCCACAGGCCGCGACGGCTGTTCGATCTTCGGACGCGGGCCGATCCCCGCGACCTCCAACGCCAGTTGTTTTGATGGCAAAGCTGGCCTGTATGGGTGAAACAGTGACGATCCAGAAAAATTGGCAAGAATTGATCCGCCCCAGCAAGCTGCAAGTGACGCCGGGCGCGGACGCAACCCGTTACGCGACCCTCGTCGCCGAGCCGCTCGAGCGTGGTTTCGGTCAGACGCTGGGCAATGCGCTCCGCCGCATCCTGCTGTCGTCGCTGCAAGGCGCGGCGGTGCAGTCCGTACACATCGACGGCGTGCTGCACGAGTTCTCCTCGATTGCCGGCGTGCGTGAGGACGTCACCGACATCGTGCTGAACATCAAGGACATCTCGATCAAGATGCAGGGCGAAGGCCCGAAGCGCATGGTCGTGAAGAAGCAGGGGCCGGGCACCGTTACCGCGGGCGACATCCAGACCGTCGGCGACATCACCATCCTCAATCCGGAATTGCAGCTTTGCACGCTGGATGACGGCGCTGAAATCCGCATGGAATTCACCGTCAACACCGGCAAGGGCTACGTCGCCGCCGAGCGTAACCGTCCGGAAGACGCGCCGATCGGCCTGATCCCGGTCGACAGCCTGTAATCGCCGGTGCGCAAGGTGTCGTACAAGGTCGAGAACACCCGCGAGGGCCAGATCCTCGACTACGACAAGCTGACCATGACCATCGAGACCAACGGCGGCATCACGCCGGAGGACTCCGTGGCCTATGCCGCGCGCATCCTGCAGGACCAGCTCAACGTGTTCGTCAACTTCGAAGAGCCGCGCAAGGAAGTGGCCGCCGAGATCATTCCGGATCTGGCGTTCAACCCGGCGTTCCTCAAGAAGGTCGACGAACTGGAGCTGTCGGTGCGCTCTGCCAACTGTCTGAAGAACGACAACATCGTCTACATCGGCGACCTGGTGCAGAAGTCGGAAGCAGAGATGCTGCGTACCCCGAACTTCGGCCGCAAGTCGCTGAACGAGATCAAGGAAGTGCTGGCCCAGATGGGTCTGCACCTCGGCATGGAAGTGCCCGGTTGGCCGCCGGAAAACATCGACGAGCTGGCCAAGCGCTTCGAGGATCACTACTGAGCTAAAGCGGGTAGCGGCCGGATTTTCGGTCGCTACTCACTGCCACCGGGCGAACGCAGGAAGCCCACCTGAGCAACATGTCCGACGAGCGGTCGTGACACAGAATGAAGGATACATCACATGCGTCACGGCAAGGTTCATCGCAAGCTCAACCGCACCGCCGAGCACCGCAAGGCAATGTTCGCCAACATGGCGGCGTCGCTGATCAAGCACGAGCAGATCGTCACCACGCTGCCGAAGGCGAAGGAACTTCGCCCGATCGTCGAGAAGCTGGTCACGCTCGGCAAGAAGGGCGGGCTTTCGCTGCGCCGTCAGGCCATCAGCGAGTTGCGCGACCTGGATCAGGTGCGCAAGCTGTTCGATACGCTGGCGACCCGCTACAAGGATCGTCAGGGTGGTTACACCCGCATCATCAAGGCCGGCTTCCGCTACGGCGACAACGCGCCGATGGCTGTGATCGAGTTCGTCGACCGCGACGTCGATGCCAAGGGCAAGGACTCCGGCCCGGTGCAGGGCGAGGCGTCGGAAGCGGCCTAAGCCTGCTGACCATCGAATTAGAAAAGCGGCGCCTCGGCGCCGCTTTTCTGTTTGTGATAGTAGCGCAGATAGATTGCGCCATGGTCGAAGAGCCGCTGTTATTGCTATCCACATGACCGCCTTCTCATTCGTCATGCCCGCGCTTGTCGCGGACATCCACGTCTTGCTTAGGCGCAAGATCAAAGACGTGGATGGCCGGGACGAGCCCGGCCATGACGATTGATGGGTGAGTGTCGGTCGCTGGTGTCGCCTACGCCTGCACCGTCAAAATCGGATTCATCACCAAGCCGAAACTGCGCAACTGCCCGAGCAATTCGCGATGGCCGAAGGCCTGACAGCCCGAGGCGAAGCCGACCTTGCGCGGTGGTGTTTGCAGCAGCGAATAGGCGGCATAGGCTTGCAGCATGCCGGTCTGCTTGTAGTTGCAGTTGCCATGGATCACGCAATGCGCGCGGCCGAGCGGACCTGACGCGTAGACCGAATCGACCGACGTATTGATGCGCGGATTTTCACGCGGCGGCATCGCCGCCTGCACCGTTGCGGCGATGTCGGCCAGCGCCTTCTCCTGCTGATCGGGCGGCAGCGGCTTGATCTGCTCCTTCACCATTTGAGTGGTCTGCACCACGCCTTCCATCACCGCGCGTTGCAGCACGCCGCCCATCACACGGCAGTTGGCGACACGCGGATCGTTCTTGAACCACACCGGATGCGCGGTGCCGCCCCACGGCACGGCGATGGCGGTTTCGTGCTGGCCGCTGTTCTGCTCGAGGTAGTACCAGTTCGCCTTGAGGATGGTGAAGATGGTCTGCGTCGAGGCGTAGGTCGGAAAGCCCTTCCAGAACACCAGAATGTCCAGCGTATCGAGGCCGGGTGTTTCGAGACAGATGTTCGCCGCGATCTCGCCGGTCGTGTACATCTGCGCGAGGTTCGGCGACAGCAGCAGGTTCTTCTTTGCGAACGCATCGCCCCACGTCTTCTGCGCGTGCAGCACCCAGTCCTGTTCGCCGGTCGTATCGGTGTAGTGGCAGCCCGCTGCAAGACAGGCTTCGACGACTTCGCCGCCGTATTTGATGAAGGGGCCGACCATGTTGCTGACGACGCTGGCGCCCTTGAACAGCTTCGTCAGCGCCTCGACGTTGTGCTCGACGCCGACCACTTCGTAGTCAGCGGTCTCAATGCCGGGAATTTTTTCGACAACGGCCTGCACCTTCGCCTTGTCACGGCCGGCGGCGATGAAGGGCACGTTGTATTCGCGCAAGTACTCGCACACGAGCCGGCCGGTGTAACCGGATACGCCGTAGACCACGACGGGTCGCTTATCGCTCATGATGTCGTCCTCCCTGTCTCGTTGTGATGTGTTGTTGTGTCTGATGCTGAAGCTCAGGTGCCCATGCCGCCGTCGACCGGAAGGCCGATGCCGGTGATGAAGCGCGCCTCGTCGCTGCACAGGAACACGGCGGCGTCGGCGATCTCGCTGATCTCGGCGAGGCGACCGAGTGGCGTCTGCTCGATCACGGAAGCGACCGCAGCGTTGACGTCGGCGGCAAGGCCGAGCGCGGCGATGTCGGTCGCGAGCTTCATACCCATCTCGGTCGGCGCGAGGCCCGGATAGATGCAGTTGACCCGCACGCCGTAACCGAGCTTGCCGGCTTCCATCGCGCCGATCCGCGTCATGCGATCGACGGCGGACTTCGTCGCCGAGTATCCGGCGATCGACGGATAGGCGATGGTGGCGGCGACGGAGGAGATGTTGACGATGGCGCCGCCCTTGCCAGCAGCCCCGCCGGGCTTCATGGCGCGGAAGGCGTGCTTCATGCCGAGCCCGGTGCCGACGATGTTGACGTCGCACATGCGGCGCATGTCGTCCGCCTTGATGTCGATCAGCAATGAGGTGAGTTCGATACCGGCATTGTTGATAAGAATGTCGTAGCCGCCGAGTTCGGACACGGTCGCCGCGACCGCCTTTTCCCATTGCGCATCGTCGGTAACGTTGAGTTCGGCAAAGCCGGTTTTCACACCGGACTTGCCGATCTTGGCCGCGGTCTCCTTGCCGAGATCCGAAAGAATGTCGGTGATCATCACCGATGCGCCGGCATTCACCAGTGCGGTTGCAATCGCTTCGCCGATGCCGCGCGCGCCGCCGGTCACCAGGGCCTTGCGGCCAGTCAAACGTCCTCCACTCATGGTCTCGCCTCCCTTGAAAAGGTCAATCGTTCCAAGGATCTGCTGCGCGGTGCGGGTCGTCCCCGGTTGCGGGGAAGGCGGATCGGCCGACGGAGACAGTTTGCTTGACGATTGCCCAAATTTTATTATCCGAATGTCAAATAGAATCTTGACGATTGTCAAGAGATCGTCTTGGGTGAACCGGAGATTTTTTCTGCGCGAATTGGCATGATCGACTGTGCGGCAGCCGATGCGCCGAGTCGCGGAACGACGGGTTGGACATGAATCAGGCGTTGCTGAAAGCGAAGGCGGGCAGGGATGCGCCGCCACGGCGCGGCCGGTTACCGGTCGACAAGTTCAATGCGCGACGCGTCGAACTGGCCGAAGCTGCGCTCGCAACGCTCGCCGACATTGGTTATGCGCGGACCAGCCTGCGCGAGATCGCGCAGAAATCCGAATTCACGCACGGCGTGCTGCACTATTACTTCAGCGACAAGTTCGACCTGATCTGTTGCAGCGTGCGCTACTACAAAGCGAAGTGCGTCACCCGCTACGATCAGATCACTGCAACGGCGCGCAGTCGCGAGGAATTGCTGGAAGGCTTCCTCGAGAAGCTCGGCGAGACGATCCGCACCGAAGCGCATATGCATCGGTTGTGGTACGACCTGCGCGCGCAGGCCTTATTCGAAAGCGCGTTTCGCGACGACGTCACCGCCATCGACAAGAGCCTGGAAGACATGGTGTGGCGCATCATGTCGCGTTATGCCGCGCTCGGCGATAAGCAGATCGCGGTGTCGCCGGAAGCGCTTTACGCGTTGTTCGACGGTCTGTTCCAGAAGTATCTGTTGCAGCATCTGTCCGGCGACACGGATGCCATCCCGGCGCTCCAGTCCGAGTTGCGGCGCCTGCTGCCGATGATCGGGTAGTCGAATCGGGCGAGCGCCGATCCGGCCTGCTTGCCGTCGCCGTTCACGGCGTCTTGAGATATGATCGGCTGCGTCACGCTGGCGAATGTCGGTGTTCGTCTCCACATCCTGGGGCCATGCCGCGTCGTGCGGCGAGCGCGCGACCGCATTGTCAGGAATATCTCCATGAAAATCGATTTATCGGGCACCACAGCTCTCGTCACCGGTTCGACCTCCGGCATCGGCCATGCCATCGCCAAAGGGCTTGCGACGACGGGTGCGAAGGTCATCGTCAACGGGCGCACGCAATCCAAAGTGGATGAGGCGGTGGCCGTGCTGAAGAAGGCCGTGAGCGGGGCGGAGGTCGAAGGCGTCGCGGCCGATGTCTCGACGGCCGAGGGTTGCGCGGCGCTGGTCAAGGCGGTGCCCAGTGTCGATATCCTCATCAACAACACCGGCATCTTCGAGCCGAAGGAATTTTTCGACATTCCAGACGAAGACTGGCAGCGCTTCTTCAATGTCAACGTGATGTCCGGCATCCGGTTGTCGCGCGCGTATATGCCGGCGATGCTCAAGCGTAACTGGGGACGTATCATCTTCATCGCCTCCGAATCCGCGATCATGATTCCGAAGGAGATGATTCACTACGGCATGACGAAAACGGCGCAGTTGTCGGTGTCGCGTGGCCTGGCCGAATTGACGCGCGGGACAGCCGTGACCGTGAATGCCGTGATGCCGGGGCCGACCATGTCGGAGGGCGTTGAAACCTTCGTCAAGAATCTCGCCAAGCAAAACGGACAATCAGTCGAAACCGCCGCCGCGAATTTCATCAAGGAGCATCGGCCGTCGTCGCTGATCCAGCGCTTCGCCAGCGTCGACGAGATCGCCAACATGGTGGTCTATGTCGCCTCGCGTGAAGCCGCCGTTACCAATGGCGCGGCGTTGCGGGCTGAGGGCGGGCTGGTGCCGACCATTGCATAAATTCGGTTGTTAGAGCGGCGTTGGCGTCTCGCTGCGCGCAGTAAAGCCCGCGAACCTTAAAGAGGCGCGCGGGCTTTGTCGTATCGATCCGGGCTTCGTGATGTCGACCGCCGTGCCGTGCCGAGGGCATTCGGGCGAGGCACGCGACTTGAAGGCAAGGAAGACAAGGGACGCCGCGCGAGGCGGCGTCCCGGTCGTGGGTTAGAACGCGAACTGCGTGCGCATGGCGAAGGCGTCGTACTTCGCGCCGCGATCCGCACCGGCGAGGTTGGTCTTCTGCACCGTGCCGTGGATCCAGTTGAACATCATCCGCATGTTCTCGTTGAGATACCAGTTGAGGCCGACGGTGATGTTTTCCTGGGTGCCGCCGAAGATGGTCTTGTCGTTGAGATCGACGTAGCTGTAGCGCGCAGCGATTTCCCACGCGCCGGTGCCACCCGTCATATCCCAGAAGAACGGATTGGCCGGTTTCACGCCGCCGAGCGAGCCGGAGGAGGCGCTGTACTTGCGCCTTTCGCCGGTAAGGATGTAGCCGGCCTGCGCGTAACCGCCCTTGAAGTGAAGATCGGGCAGCGCGAAGCGCGAGATCGAATAGTCGAAGTATTCGCCCTGAGCATGGAAGCTGCCGACGGTGGCGGCGGCTTCGGCGCTCAGCACCAGCGCGTTGTTGACGTTGGAGAGCGCCCCGGTGTCGAGCACGCGGGTCGGATCGATACGCACCTCGATGCGTTCGCGCATGCGGATGTCGTTGATGTTCGGTGCGCCGCCAGTATCCGCGAGATAGAGCACGTCGCCGCCGAACAGGAAGGCGCCGGCGTCGGTGTTGATCGGCGCGAACACGAGACGGCCGGTCGCAGCATACGGCACGCGCAGCGAGTGGTCATAGCCGGTGGTCGGGCCAGTGAGATAAGCGCCGGCCCACCACCAGTTGTCGTTGGCGCGGATACCGACAGCGGCGCGATTATCGCCGGCACCGAGGTCGGTCGCCAGCACCTGCGAGGAGGCGCGCTCCATGAAGGTGATGTTGTTGGAGCTGGTGGCCTCGTCGAGCGTGTAGGGCACGTCCATGTAACCGCCCTCGATCCGCATGCCCTTGAAGCCTTTGTAGGAGACATAGGCATTGTTGAGCGTTACGGTGCCGTCCTGCGAACCGCCGCCGTCGACGATCAACGCGTATTCCCAGTCGCGGGCGAACACACCGGTGAGGCCGATGCGAGCGCGGCGCGCATTGACGCCGTTCTGCAGATCCTGCGGCGCGGTGGCTGCTGAATTCGGCTTGTAGGAATAGCCGCCGACGTCGAGGTGCAGGCGGCCGGTGATGCCGACGCAATTGTAACCGTCCGCGGTGCAGATGGTCGGACGGTTGCCTTTCATCGAGACCAGCACATCCGGCGGCGCGAACTTCGCCTTGGTCGGCATGTAGCCAGCGCTGGCGTTGAGGAACGTCTTCTGCTGCACGCTGTCGAGCTTCTTTTCCAGCGCGCGGATTTGCTTTTGCAGGCTTTCGACCTGCTCGGTGGTCGCCGATTGCGCGTGCGCTTGCGTCGTACCGAGTGCGCCGGCCAGACCGATCGCCCCCAAGATGAATTTGGTTTTTGCCGACATGAAGTTCCCCTGTTGTCGAGACAAACTGTTCCTGCTCCCGCGACAGCGATGCCGCAGGCCGGATCGATTTCTTGTTTTTGGGTCGATGTTGTTGTGTCGCTCGCCTTACGGCGAAGAAAGTGATCGTCCCCAGCAAGCCCCGTTCGAAGCTCGGGCGGAAACTAGAAACGTTCGATTACAGTTGTGCGACAGAGTGACATGCGATGTGCGGCGTCGCGCCGCAGGGCGGTGTGTCATCCACAATGTGTGGCGCAATTGCCGCGCTTGCACCGATGCTGAAAACATTTGACGCGAGCACGGTGTTTGCCGTGCTCGCGTCAATGCGGATCATAAAGAATAAAGAAAAGAAGTATCGTCGATCGCGCTGCGTTTTACCGCTACCAGCCCTCGAGCACGATCTTTCCGCGCGACGTTGCTGATTCGATCTGCGCATGCGCGCGCTTCAGATTGGCGGCATTGATCGTGCCGTAAGTCTGATCGAGCGTGGTGCGCAGCACGCCTTTGTCGATCAGGTCGGCGACATCGTTGAGCAGGTGATTCTGCGCGATCATGTCGGCGGTCTGGAACGAACTGCGCGTGAACATCGATTCCCAATGGATCGACGCGGCCTTGCCCTTGAAGGCGGCGATGTTGAATTCCGGTGGATCGTCGATCAGGCCGAACCGGCCTTGCGGCGCGATGATGTCGGCGAGCGCCGTGTAATGCTTGTCGGTCATGGTCAGGCTTGCGATCAGCGCGACCGGCGGCAGCTTCAACGTCTCGATCTGCGGCTTCATCGGCTGCGAATGATCGATGATGGCGTGCGCGCCGAGGTCGCGGCACCACGCTTGTGTTTCCGGACGCGAGGCGGTGGCGACCAGAGTGAGGCCGGTGAGGCGGCGCGCCAACTGGATCAGGATCGAACCGACGCCACCGGCGCCGCCGACGATCAGCAGCGTGCGCGGATCGAGGCTCTTGCCCGGCGTGGCGCCAAGCCGATCGAACAGCAGTTCCCACGCGGTGATCGATGTCAGCGGCAGCGCGGCGGCCTGCGCGAACGACAGCGTCGTCGGTTTGCGGCCGACGATCCGCTCGTCGACCAGATGATATTCGGCGTTGGTTCCCTGCCGCAGGATCGAGCCGGCGTAGAACACCTGGTCGCCGGGCTTGAACAGGCTGACGTCCTTGCCCACCGCATCGACCACGCCGGCGGCGTCGTAGCCGAGAATCTTGTGTTCGCCCGCCGGGGGCGCGGCGCGCTTGCGCACCTTGGTATCGACCGGATTGACCGACACCGCCTTGACCGCGACGCGGATGTCGCGCGGGCCCGGCTCGGGAATTGGGGTTTCAAAATCGACCAGCGCATCGGCGGCGTCGATCGGGAGCGATTTTGTATAGCCTACGGCTTTCATGATGGGTCCTCCAGGTCGCCCCTAGTTCCGCCACCCGGGCGCCGATTGCAAGCAGGAGCGCAACTGCTAAAACGAAGCGCCGTGACCAAGGGGCGGGCCGTAATGGCTCGTCGGGAGGCGTTCCGGCCCCGTAAACCGATGGGAGGGGCGCGAAAACGCCCTGTTCTGCTTCTCTTGAATGGCTGGGATGCCTATATCTCGGCCTTCACACTGGGAATCGCTTCATGACGCCATTTCGCCTGTTCGCTCTGCCGCTCCTCATTCTGACGATGCTGACGCCTGCCCATGCCCAGGATCGTCGCGTGCCGGCGTCGCAGAGCGAATTGCGGTTGTCTTACGCGCCGATCGTGCAGCGCGTGACGCCAGCGGTGGTCAACGTCTATGCCGCCAAGGTGGTGCAGAACCATAATCCGCTGCTGGACGATCCGATCTTCCGCCGTTTCTTCGGCGTGCCGGGCCAGCAGCCGGAACAGATGCAGCGCTCACTCGGCTCCGGTGTCATGGTCGATCCGTCGGGCCTGGTGGTGACCAACAACCATGTCATCGAGGGTGCCGATCAGGTCAAGGTGTCGCTCGCCGACAAGCGCGAATTCGAAGCCGAGATCGTGCTGAAGGATACCCGCACCGATCTTGCCGTGCTGCGCCTGAAGAACGTCAAGGAAAAATTCCCGACGCTCGATTTCGCCAATTCCGACGACCTGCAGGTGGGCGATGTGGTGATGGCGGTGGGCAATCCGTTCGGCGTCGGCCAGACCGTGACCCACGGCATCGTTTCGGCGCTGGCGCGTACCCAGGTCGGCATCACCGACTATCAGTTCTTCATCCAGACCGACGCGGCGATCAATCCCGGCAATTCCGGCGGTGCGCTGGTGGACATGGCCGGCAAGCTGGTTGGCATCAACACCGCGATCTTCTCCCGCTCCGGCGGCTCGCAGGGCATCGGCTTCGCCATTCCTGCCAATATGGTGCGGGTGGTGGTCGCGTCCGCAGAGCGCGGCGGCAAGGCGGTGAAGCGGCCGTGGCTCGGCGCGCGGCTTCAGGTGGTGACGCCGGAGATCGCAGACACGCTGAGCCTTGCGCGGCCGACCGGCGCGCTTGTGGTCAAGGTGGTGCCCGGAAGTCCGGCGGCGCGGGGCGGGTTGAAGCTGTCCGATCTCATCATCTCGGTAGACGGACAGACTGTCGATGATCCCAATGCCTTCGGCTATCGCTTCGCGACGCGGCCGATCGGCGGCAAAGTGGACATTGAAGTGCAACGTAGCGGCAAGGTGGTGAAGCTCGCGATTCCGCTCGAGGAAGCGCCGGATACCAATCGCAACGAAATTGTCATCACCAGCCGTTCGCCGTTCCAGGGTGCGCGGGTTGCCAATATCTCGCCGGCCGTGGCCGATGAATTGCGGCTCGACAACGACGACGGCGTGGTGATCACCGAACTCGCCGACGACGGCACCGCCGCCAATGTCGGGTTCAAGAAGGGCGACGTCATTCTTGCCGTCAACGGCGTCAAGATCAACGACACTGAGGAACTGCAACGTGTGACCCGTGAACGCAGTCGCCTGTGGCGCATCACCGTGATGCGCAGCGGCCAGCAGATTCAGGTGACGCTCGGGGGATAGACATGTCGTCATGACCGGGCTCGTCCCGGCCATCCACGTCTTGGATCGTTGGGTGAAGTGAAGACGTGGATGCCCGGCACAAGACCGGGCATGACGGAAGTAAGTTCTGTGGCAGGCATGGCCGATCGGAAAAAGACAGCGACGCAATCTCTCTTCTCCGCCGCCGGGCTGGAGCAGGATGCGCCGCGTCCGCTGCCGGAGCGGCTGCGGCCGCGCAAGCTGGCCGACGTCGTCGGGCAGGATCACGTCCTCGGCCCCGATGGCGCACTGACGCGCATGCTGGAAACCCGCACGCTGGGCTCGCTGATTTTCTGGGGCCCGCCCGGCACCGGCAAGACCACCGTGGCGCGGTTGCTGGCGGACGCGACCGAATTGCATTTCGAACAGATTTCGGCGGTGTTCTCCGGCGTCGCCGATCTCAAGAAGGTGTTCGATGCTGCCCGGGCGCGGCGCGAGACCGGCACCGGGACGCTCTTGTTCGTCGACGAGGTGCATCGCTTCAACCGCGCACAGCAGGATTCGTTTCTGCCGGTGATGGAAGATGGCACTGTGGTGCTGGTCGGCGCCACCACCGAGAATCCGTCGTTCGAACTCAACGCGGCGTTGCTGTCACGCGCGCGCGTGCTGGTGTTTCACTCGCTCGATACGGATGCGATCGAAAAGCTGTTCGCGCAGGCAGAGCGGCTCGAAGGTCGGCCGCTGCCGCTCGACGCGGAAGCGCGCGCCGCGCTGGTGCGGATGGCGGATGGCGACGGCCGCGCCGCGCTGACGCTCGTTGAGGAAGTGTGGCGCTCGGCGCGCGCGGGCGAGACATTCAATGCCGTGCAGTTGCAGGACATCCTGCAACGCCGCGCGCCGATCTATGACAAGTCGGCGGACGGCCATTACAACCTGATCTCGGCGTTGCACAAGTCGGTGCGCGGCTCCGATCCGGATGCAGCGTTGTATTATCTCGCGCGGATGTTCGACGCCGGCGAGGATCCGCTGTTCCTGGCGCGGCGCGTAGTGCGGATGGCGGTGGAGGATATCGGCCTGGCCGATCCGCAGGCGCTGGTGATCTGCAACGCCGCGAAGGATGCCTATGATTTTCTCGGCTCGCCGGAAGGCGAACTGGCGATCGCGCAGGCGGTGATCTATCTCGCCACCGCGCCGAAATCCAACGCCGCCTATAAGGCGTTCGGCGCAGCGATGCGCACCGCGAAAGACGCAGGCTCGCTGCTGCCGCCGAAGCACATTCTCAACGCGCCGACCAAGCTGATGAAGTCCGAAGGCTACGGCGGCGGCTATCAGTACGATCATGATGCGCCGGATGCGTTCTCGGGACAGGACTACTTCCCCGAAGCGCTCGGCCGCCAGACCTTCTACAATCCACCGGATCGCGGCTTCGAGCGCGAAATCCGCAAGCGGCTGGAATACTGGGCGAAGCTGCGACGGGAGCGTTCGTGACGGATTTCCGCATCGATCTCGACGGCTATCTGACGCGCATCGGTTTCGATGGCAAGCGCGCGCCGACCCTTGAGACGCTATCGCGCATCGTCTTGCTGCATCAGATGGCGATTCCGTTCGAGAATCTGAACTCTTTCTCAGGCCTTCCGGTGGTGATCGATCCGGCGACGATCGAGAACAGGACTCTCCGCGAAGGTCGCGGTGGCTATTGCCATGAGCAGAACCAGTATTTGCGGCTGGCGTTGATGGCACTCGGCTTCGCGGTGAAATTGCGGATGGCGCGGGTGCGCTGGATGCAACCGCCCGACGTCACACCGCCCCGCGCGCATATGTCCATGGTCGTTAAAGCCGAAGGTGCGTGGTACCTGAGCGATGTGGCGTTCGGTGCCATGACGCCGACCGCGCCGCTGCGTCTCGATACGGCGGAGCCGCAGGCGACACCGCACCAGATTTATCGCATTCGTCCGCAGGAAGATTCGCTGCATCTCGAGGTCAAGCTGGGCGAGGAGTGGCGGCCGGTCTACAGCATCGATGAGGTCGACTTCCATCCGGTGGACTTCGAGGCGGCGAACTGGTTCGTGTCGACCAATCCTGGTTCGGATTTTGTCAAAAGCCTGATTCTGGCGCGGCCTACGGCAGATCGGCGTCAGATCCTCAACAACACGACGCTCTCGATCCGCGATCCTGACGGGTCGGTTCGGCGGCGGACCATTGCCGATCCCGGCGAATTGCGTGCGACGATAACGGACATGTTCGGAATCAGATTGCCGGATAATCGTATGGTCGATCGCGCGCTCGAAGGACTGTTCCACAACAGGGGCGGCTCATGACGCTCCGGCGACGTGCGAGACGTAAACAGGTGCAGACGATGCGACGACATGTGACGCGATGGATGATGGCGCTGGCGGTGTTCGGTTTTGCCGGTGCGGCGCACGCCGAAATGGTCGAGGTCGCGCCGGGTGTGCAGGTGACGAAAACGACGTTTGATGCTCCCGCCGACGAGCAGCCGTTCTATGGCTTCACGGCGAAAACGGCAGAGCCTCGTGCGGCCGACGAGAAACTTTTGCCTGACCTGATCGCTGCAACCGGCTCGCGCGAACAGGCGTTCGAGGCCGTCACGCTTCGCGGCTGGAAGGCCGTTCAGGGCGGCCGTGCCGCCGAGGCCGCGAAACGGTTCAACCAGGCCTATCTTTTGATGCCCGAGCAAAGTGCCGTCTACCACGGGCTGGCGATGGTGGCGCAGATGCGCTTCAATGATCTCGCCTTCGCTGATGAACTGTTCAAGCAGGCTTACAAGCAGCCGCATCCGCTGAAGGCGCTCAATTCCGACTACGGCCGGTTGTTGCTGATGCAGAAGCGCTATCGCGATGCGCAGCCGGTGCTGGAGAAGGCGGTAGTCGACACCGCCGATTTCGGCGATGCGTGGGCGTATCTTGCCTTCGCCAAGCTGCAGAACGGCGACAAGGCCGGCGCGTGTGTTGATGCTGCCGAGGCGCGCAAACGAAAACCTTCTCGCAGTACGGTGCGGGATCTGGCGCATATCGAGAAAGATGCCCAATGCAACTAGAGGCAACAGTATGAGCCGCCGCGTCAAACGCCCGCTCGCCAAGAAATCCGAACGCGCGAAATCCGCGCGCGGGGGCAAGAAAGTCGGTGGTCGCAAGTCTGCTCCCCTCCCTCCGCGAAGCGACGCGAAGCGGCGGGGCGGCGACGGCGAGTTTGGCTCGCGCCGTCATCCTGAGGCGCGAGGGGGCTCTTACGCCGAGCCTCGAAGGGCGACGGCCTCATCTTTCGAGGCGCGCAAGAAGGAGCACGCACCGCAGGACGACGCCGCATCCAAGCCGGCCGCGCCGCTGCCCGCCAAGGTGCAGACCGTGATCGTCACCGCCGACGAGAACAACATGCGCGTCGACCGTTTTCTCGAACATCGCTTTCCGGGCCTGTCGTTCTCGCACATCCAGCGCATCGTGCGGAAAGGCGAATTGCGCATCAACGGCAAGCGCGCCGACAGCAAGGACCGTCTCGAGGAAGGCCAAAGCGTGCGCATTCCGCCACTGAAACTTGATGCGCCGAAGGTAGCGCATGTTTCCGAGGCGCAGCAGAAGACGCTCGACGCGCTGAAGGCGATGACGCTCTATGAAGACGCCGACGTCATGGTGCTGAACAAGCCGGCAGGGCTTGCGGTGCAGGGCGGCTCCGGCATGACGCGGCATGTCGACCAGATGCTGGAGGCGATGCGTGACGCCAAGGGGCAGAAGCCGCGCCTGGTGCATCGGCTCGATCGCGAAACGTCGGGTTGCCTGCTGATCGCCAAGACGCGCTTCGCGGCATCTGCACTGACCGGCGCGTTCCGTCACCGCTCGGCGCGCAAGATCTATTGGGCGCTGGTCGCCGGTGTGCCGAAACCGAAGCAGGGCCGCATCTCCACCTATCTCGCCAAGGAGGAGAACGAGGAAGAGTCCATCATGCGCATCGCCGCGCATGGCGACGAAGGCGCGAGCCATGCGGTGACTTATTATGCGGTGGTGGAGACTTCGGCGCAGAAGCTCGCCTGGGTGTCGCTCAAGCCGGTGACGGGACGGACGCATCAGTTGCGTGCGCACATGGCGCATATCGACCACGCCATCGTCGGCGACCCGAAATACTTCAACAAGGAGAACTGGCAGTTGCCGGGCGGCATCCAGAACCGGCTGCATCTGCTGGCGCGGCGCATCGTGATCCCGCATCCGCGCGGCGGTGTGATTGACGCCACCGCGCCGCTGCCGCCGCACATGCTGCAATCGTGGAACCTGCTCGGGCTGGAGGCGGACCGCTTCGATCCCATCGAGCACGCGCCGGAGGAATGAGGCGTGGTTGGCTTGCGTTCTGTCGTCGCCGTCACGACGTATCAAGTATGAGATGTGTATCGATCATCATGCTCGGTGTTGTGCTGGCGCTGGCCGCGCCGGGTGGCGTCGCGACGGCGCAGTTGTTGGGGCCGAACGTAACGCCGTCGAATCCGCCGCCGCCGCCTCCACCGCCGCCGCCGAAGATCGAGGTGCCGGCGGTGCCGAAACTCGATGCACCGCCGCAGCAACCGAAGGCAAGGGGATCGCACCGTGGCTCGTTCGGCGATCGCGTGATCGATTGCCTGCATCGAGGCGCCGCCGCGGGATTGCCGCCGGGCGAGCGCGACGCTTATTCGCGCGCTTGCGCCAACCAGTGAAAGGCGGACTTCGCCATGCGTGAACTGTTCGAAGACGTTGCCGCCAATGGCGCGCTCGACCCGCAGGAGGCGGTTCGTCAGACCTCGCGCGCGCCTCAACGTAAGCGCTTCTACCAATCCGCCGCCATCGAGGAAACGGAGAACGGCTTCGCCATCGTGCTCGACGGCAAGCCAGTGCGTACGCCAACCGGTGAACGGTTGACCGCGCCGACGCGTGTAATCGCGCAGGCCGTTGTCGAGGAGTGGAATGCGCAAGGCGAATTCATCGATCCGATGACCATGCCGCTAACGCGGCTCGCCAACAGTGTGATCGCGGGCGTGGTCGGGAACGTCGATGCGGTGCGTGCCGACGTCGCCAAGTATTTCGAGTCCGATCTTCTGTTCTATCGTGCCGCCCATCCGGAGGCGCTGGTGACGCGCGAGGGCGAGTACTGGGACCCGGTGCTGTTCTGGGCCGCGGATGAGCTCGGCGCCCGCTTCGTGCTGGCGGAAGGCATCGTGCATGTGCGCCAGCCGGAAACCGCGGTGGCGGCGGCAACGGCGGCGCTGCCGGACGATCCATGGCTCATCGCGGCATTGCATATCGTCACCTCGATCACCGGCTCGGCGCTCTTGGCGCTGGCACTTTCGCGCGGCGCGCGCACGGCAGACGAGGTATGGGCGGCGGCGCATGTCGACGAAGACTGGAACATCGCGCAATGGGGCGCCGACGCCGAGGTGATGGCGCGGCGCAATGTGCGGTTGCGTGACTTCGGCGCCGCAGCTTTTGTGCTCGCGGCACCGAGCGGATCGTAGCCGAGAAGTTAACGAGAGGTTTAGAGGCGCGGCGTTAATCTGCGGCGGCAACAGGATAGCCGCAGCATGGCGATTTCGATCAATCCGATCTTCCCGGTCATTGCCGCGCAGGGCGTACCGGCCGACGTGGTGCTGCAACCCGGCACCGTGATCGATGCGCAGGTGCTCAAGCTGCTCGCCAACAATGCGGTGCGGATCGCCATCGCCAATCTCTCCATCGAGGTGATGTCGGAAATTCCGTTGCAGGTCGGGCAGACCCTGCAACTCGCGGTGTCGCAGACGCCGGACGGTATCCGGCTCGCCGTGGTCGGACAGCCGCCGCAGACCGCATCCGCGCCCTCGCTCGCACCAGCCGATACGGTGACGATCGCATCCGACATGCCGGTGAATGCTGTTGCGAAATCCGCCACGACCGCACCGTTGTCGCAGCAGGGATTGACGGCGCTGCAAGCGCTCGCAGTGTCGGCGGCGGCGCAAACGGCCGCAACCAAGCAGGCCGGTCTGTCGCAACTGTTCGCCGACGTGCAGATGGCGGCCTTGTCGGGCAGCCTGCCGCCGCATTTGCAACAGGCGGCGGCGCAACTCTTGGCGCGACAACTGCGGGTCGACGCAGCGCTATCGGGCAACGATATCAAGACAGCGTTGCAAACCTCCGGCCTGTTGCTGGAGCGGACGCTCTCGACAGGCGCGCCGGCAACCAGCGGTGCGATGCCGGATCTGAAAGCCGCGCTGCTGGTGTTCAAGCAGATGCTGTCGATGCAACTCGATCAGGTCGCCAAAACGGAAACCGCACCGCCGCAACCTGCACCGAACGCACAGACATCGTCGGCAACTGCCGCGCCGATATCGGAATCTGCGGCCGCATTGGGACGCGCCGCATCGCCATCGCTGATGCCGGACCTCGATGTGCAGGAAATTCTGCTGCCGCAGGCGCGTGTGCCGGTCGCCGAGGATGTTGCGCGCGCAGGGATGCGCTTTACCAGCAACCCAAGCGCAGCGAGCACGCCGCTCGATGCGGTGACGGCGAAGCTGGCGCTTAATCTGTTGCAGGAAGCCGCGACAATGCCGGCAGGCACGCCGCGTTCGGCATCTGCCGCGATGACGATGGGTGCCTCCGACGATGCGGTGGTCATTCACACCAATGTGCCGCCGCCACCGGTTCGCGGTGCATCGCCGGCTGCGCAGCCGGTTGCGGTCGCTTCGCTCGCAAGCAATGCGTCTGCCTCGGAGGTGATGCACCGGTTGCATGACGACACCGAAGCCGCGATCGCCCGCACCACCTTGTTGCAGATCGCCTCATTGCCGGATCGCGCCGATACGTTAGCCTCGCGCAACGATTCCACCATCCCGCGCTGGAATTTCGAGATTCCGTTCGCGACGCCGATGGGCACTGCGGTGGCGCAATTCGAAATCGCGCGCGACGGTGGCGGTGTAGAGGCTGAAGCGGCCAAGCGCGTCTGGCGCGCGCGGTTCTCGCTCGATGTCGAGCCGGCGGGACCGGTGCACGCGGTGGTGTCGCTGAGCGGCGAGACGACCTCGGTGCGGATGTGGGCGGAGCGGCCCGCCACCGCCGGTCAGTTACGCGCCGGCGTGACGCAACTCAGTCAGGCGTTGAGTCGCGCCGAACTCAAGCCCGGCCATATCGTCGTGCGTGACGGCGCACCACCGCAGACCGCCGCTGCGCAGGCCGGTCATTTTCTCGATCGGGCGACGTGATGAGCGTCGCGGACACATTGAAAGATCAACTCGCGATCGCGCTGGAATATGATCATTCCGGCGCGCCGCGCGTGGTAGCGAAGGGGCGCGGCGCACTCGGCGAGAAGATCATCGAGGTGGCGAAGGCCCACGACATTCCCATCGAGGAAAATGAGGTGCTCGCCGGCGCGCTCGCTCACGTCGAATTGGGTGACGAGATTCCGGCGGAGCTTTACAAGGCGGTGGCCGAGGTGCTGGTGTTTGTACTGCGGCTGTCGGGCCGGGTGCGCTGAGCCTCCTGCCGTAGCCATCGTTTGACCACGATGCAGTTGAAAGTCGCTGCGGTCACCTGAACCGGAATGATTTCATGCTCAATCGCCGTCACGCGCTCGCTTGTCTCGCCGCTGTTACCTTGCCGCGTGTCGCGCGTGCCGACGTCGCGCCGCAGCGGAGCGAAATCCGCGAGAGCCTCGCCAAGCGCTTTGCCGAGGCCGGGACGGCCGGCACCTTCGTCGGCTACAAGACCGAGGATTATCTGATTATCGCCAGCGATCCGACGCGTTCGGGCGAAGCGATCCTGCCGGCCTCGACGTTCAAGATTGCGAACTCCGTCATTGCGCTGGACACCGGCGTCGTCGCCGACCCCGACAAGGACGTATTCAAGTGGGACGGCGTGACGCGCGCTTTCCCCGACTGGAATAAGGATCACACCTTGCGCTCGGCGATCGCGGCATCCGCCGTGCCGGTCTATCAGGAGATCGCGCGGCGCATCGGCGAGGAGCGGATGCAGAAGTATGTCGATCTGCTCGACTACGGTAACAGGAACATCGGCGGTGGCATCGACAAGTTCTGGCTCACCGGCGAGATGCGGATCGATCCGATCCAGCAGATCGACTTTCTCGACCGGCTGCGGCGCGGCGCGCTGCCGGTGTCGAAACGCAGTCAGGAGTTGACGCGCGATATCCTGCCGGTGGAGAGGGCGGGCGAGGCGATGATCCGCTACAAGACAGGGCTGATCGGCGTTGACGATCATACCGAGGCGGGCAAGGTGCGCCCGTCGATCGGCTGGCTGGTCGGCTGGGCCGAGAAGGCCGGGCAGCAGACCGTGTTCGCCCTCAACCTCGACATTCGCGAACCGCGCCACATCGCGGCACGGATGACGCTGACCAAACAACTGCTCGGCGACATCGGCGCGATCTGAGGTAGATTATTCAGGAACCGGCTCGTGCCGCTTTACCGATGCGGCCGAGGTGGGTGAAGCCGAAGCCGGCGTCGTATTTCAGGCCGAGGCCGAGGGCGCGGTCGATCCCGATATGGGCCATCCAGATCATCGAGATCGACAGCGTCAGCGGTAGAGCCATGCCGAATCCGACGAAGGAGAGGATCAACGGTAGCATGTAGGTGTGCATGGCGTTGTAGAAGGCCGCGCCGGCCTTTGGCCCCGCAAGATAGGCGAGGAGGCTGAGGTCGGGCACGAAGAACAGGGCCGCGTAAATCCACCAGGATCCGCCCCAGACGCCGTAGAGCGCGGTCATGCCGATGAACAGCGTCACCCCCTCGATTCGCAGCAGGGTTCGCACTCCGCCGGTGGGCGCACCGGTTTCGGAGGTCGTTTCGGTGGGCGTAATGCTCATGGGGGCTCCTTGCGGGCGATGGCGCTTCCCTACATAGGGATTTCGACCGGAAATTGCACCGTTTCCCCGGTTTCCATACCGGAAAACAGCGTGTTAGAACGTCCCGGCAACACCGGGGCTGCGTGCCCCGCATTGATGGCTGGGACCTATGACCGACATTCTGGAATCTCTCGAGGCGCGGCGCGCCGGTGCGAAACTCGGCGGTGGTGAAAAGCGCATCGAGGCGCAGCACAAGCGCGGCAAGCTGACCGCGCGGGAGCGCATCGAGGTGCTGCTCGACAAGGGCTCGTTCGAGGAATTCGACATGTTCGTCGAGCATCGCTCGACCGAATTCGGCATGGAGAAAACCAAGGTCCCGGGCGACGGCGTGGTCACCGGCTGGGGCACCGTCAACGGCCGCAAGGTGTTCGTGTTCGCCAAGGATTTTACGGTGTTCGGCGGCTCGCTGTCGGAGACCCACGCACTCAAGATCACCAAGTTGCAGGACATGGCGATGAAGGCGCGGGCGCCGATCATCGGCCTTTACGACGCCGGCGGCGCGCGCATCCAGGAAGGCGTCGCGGCGCTGGCGGGCTACTCCTACGTGTTCCGCCGCAACGTGCAGGCGTCCGGCGTCATTCCGCAGATCAGCGTCATCATGGGGCCGTGCGCGGGCGGTGACGTCTATTCGCCGGCAATGACCGACTTCATCTTCATGGTGAAGGGCACCAGTTACATGTTCGTCACCGGGCCTGATGTGGTGAAGACCGTGACCAACGAAGTGGTGACGGCGGAAGAACTCGGCGGCGCGTCGGTGCACGCGACGAAGTCATCCATCGCCGACGGTGCGTTCGACAACGACGTCGAGACGCTGTTGCAGATGCGCCGGCTGTTGAATTTCCTGCCGTCGAACAATTCCGACGGCGTGCCGGAATGGCCGAGTTTCGACGACATCGAGCGCGTCGACAACTCGCTCGATACGCTGATCCCCGACAATCCGAACATGCCCTACGACATCAAGGAACTGATCCTGAAGGTCGTGGACGAGGGCGATT
>JAFKKL010000090.1 GCA_017305595.1 Hyphomicrobiales bacterium
GACGGCAGTGCCACGGTTGACGGGACGCTCTCGGCCGGCAACTCGCCGGGCACGCTGACGATCAAGAATGACCTGACGCTGAACGGCGGCTCGACCTCGGTGTTTGAACTCAATACACCGGGCGTGGTCGGCGGAACGGGCGCCGGCGGCAACGATCTGGTCAAGGTCGGCAACAATTTGACGCTCGGCGGCACACTCGACGCGCGCGTTGCGGCGGCGGGATTCTATCGGCTGTTCACCTATGGCGGTACGCTGTCGGGTTCGTTCGCCAGCAGCACGGTGACGGGCACTGGCGGCTTTGCGCCAGCGGCGGGCGCTCCGGATGTCCAGACCAGTATCGCGAACCAGGTCAATCTGTCGGTGCTCGGCGCCGGGCAAACGATGCAGTTCTGGGACGGCGTCGATATGACGGGCAATGGTACTGTGGACGGCGGCGCCGGCACCTGGACCGCAGCCGCAACCAACTGGACCGGCGCGCCGGGCCATGCGGAAATCAACGGCACCTGGGGCGGCTCGGTCGGTGTCTTTGCCGGAGCGGCCGGTGGTGCCGTGACGGTCAGCGGCACGCAACATTTCGACACGCTGCAGGTCTCGACTAACGGCTACACTCTTAGCGGCGGTTCGTTAGCGCTATCGCCGGCTGCCGGTGTCGCGGCAACATTCAACGTCGATGGCGGCATTACCGCCACTGTCGCGTCGACCGTCGTCGACGGGACCGGCAACAGTTTGAAAAAGGCCGGTAGCGGCACGCTCGTTCTGACAGGTACGAACACCTATACCGGCGGCACGCAGCTCGTTGGCGGCACGCTATCGGTGTCGAACGAGGGCAATCTCGGCGCAGCATCGGGCACGCTCACTTTTGACGGCGGCACACTGCAAAATACGGCCGCCCTCTCAAATGCACGCAATGTCACGCTGCTCTCCGGCGGTGGCACCTTGCAGACCGACACTGACCTGACGCTCGCTGGCGCGATCTCCGGCGGCGGCACCCTGACCAAGACCGGCGCTGGAACGCTGACGCTGTCTGGCATGAATAGCTACGGCAATACGCGTGTTGCCGACGGCGTGTTAATCGGCAATGCGCATTCGATCGCGGGCGATCTCGTCAACAATGCGACGGTGGTGTTCGATCAGAGTTTCGACAGCGCCTTCGCCGGCGCGATCGACGGTTCGGGCGCTATGGTCAAGCGGGGTACGGGCCGATTGACGCTGACCGGCTCCTCCACGCTCGACTGGTCGATCGTGGCCGGTGGGCTTTCCACGGCCGCTGAGCGCTTTCGCGGTAATGCTGATATCGGTTCGGATGCATCGCTTACTTTCGAGCAAAGCGCCAATGGGACATATGCCGGCGTGCTGAGCGGCACGGGACGGGTCGTGAAGGCCGGCACCGGCGCGCTCGTTTATGACGGCAATGGCTCAAGTTTTGCCGGCACGACCGAGATCGCTGCGGGCAAGTTGATTGTCGGCTCGGATGTTGCGCACGGCAACGCCGCACTCGGCGGCTCGGTCGACGTTGCCGCCGGCGGCGCGCTCGGCGGCAACGGCATCGTCGGGGATACCACGATCAGCGGCGGCACACTGTCGCCGGGCAATTCGATCGGCACGCTGACGATTGCCGGCAATCTGGTGATGACGGCGGCCTCGATTTACATGGTCGAGGTGTCCGGCGCCAGCGCCGATAAGACGGTCATTACGGGCACCGCCACGCTCGGCGGCAAGGTTGTAGTAGATCCGCTGGCGCGGCTGCCGATGACGACAACCTATACGATCCTGACGGCAGGCACGCGGAGCGGCACCTTCTCCGGCGTGGATTTTCTCACTCCGACCAACTTCGCACGCAACCCACGCCTCGCCTATGTCGGCAACGACGTGTTGCTGACGCTCGATCCGGGCCTGCTGTCGCCGATCCTGCCGGGCTACGCCAACGTCAACCAGAGGAACGTTGCCGCGGGAATCGACAACGCGCTGCTCGGCGGCGCGTCACTGCCGAGCGGCTTCAATGCGCTGTTCGCTCTGTCGGGCGATCCGCTGCTCAAGGCGCTGTCGCTGGCTTCCGGCGAGGTCGCCACCACGGCGTCGCAGGCGGCGTTCGATGCACAGAGCCAATTCCTCAACACGCTGACCGATCCGCTCGCGGGCGGCTATCGCGGCAACGCCGGAGGGGCGGGATCGTCGTCGCAAGCGCTGGGCTATGCCGCCACGGCGGGCGAGCGCAAGCCGCATGACGCTTTCGCGTCGCTTGTGACCAAAGCACCGCCGATGCAAACCTTCGCACAGCGCTGGCGCATCTTCGGCGCGGCCTATGGCGGCAACACGCAAATCGGCGGCAATGCCGCGCTCGGCAGCCATGACGCCACCAGCCGGGTCTACGGCGCGATGGGCGGCGCGTCCTACGCGCTGTCGCCGGCGACCGAACTCGGCTTCGCGTTTGGCGGCGGCGGCACGTCGTTCGCGCTCGCGGGCGGCATGGGTTCCGGCCGCAGCGACATGTTCCAGGCCGGCGTGTTCGCGCATCACGGTTTTGCGCATAACGGTTATCTCTCCGGCGCCTTCGCCTATGGCTGGCACGACGTCAGCACCGATCGCACCGCTTCGACCGGGGAACGGTTGCGTGGCGCTTACAAAGCCG
>JAFKKL010000091.1 GCA_017305595.1 Hyphomicrobiales bacterium
CGGTGACAGCCGCCGCGACCAGCTATTTCCACATCCGGCTGTGGTCGGCGGCCTTCATGCTGGGCAACTACGTCATCCTCGGCTGGCTGGTGGGACAAGCCCGCACCGGCATCGCGCTGGCGATTCAGGTCGGCATCAACCTGCTCAACATGGTGCTGACCGTCGTATTCGTGCTGATGCTGCACTGGGGTATCACGGGTGCGGCCATCTCGACGGTAATCGCGGAGACCACCGGCTTCGCCAGTGGCCTTGTCATCGCGCGCATCTTGCTTGGCCCGAATTACCATGTCTCTCGCGTGCAATTGTTCGATCGCGCCCGCTGGCTGCGGATGCTCGCCGTCAACCGCGACATCATGATCCGCACCGCCGCATTGATCGGCGCCTTCCTGTTCTTCACCGCACAGGGCGCGCGCGCCGGCGACCGCGTGCTCGCCGCTAATGCGGTGCTGTATAATTTCCTGATGATCGGCTCGTTCTTCCTCGACGGTCTCGCGAACGCCGCTGAGCAATTATGCGGCCAGACCTTCGGCGCCCGTAACCGCGCGCAGTTCGCACGGGCGGTGAAGTTGGTGCTGGCGTGGAGCGTCGGCTTCGGCGTCGTGGTATCGCTGATCTTCATCGCCGCCGGCGATCACCTGATCGACCTCATCACGACCAGCCCGGACGTGCGGCGTGCCGCGCGCGAGTTCATGTGGCTTGCGGCGCTGGCGCCGGCCTGCGGCGTGCTGGCTTATTGCTTCGACGGCGTCTTTATCGGCGCGTCGTGGGCGCGCGATATGCGTAACCTGATGGTGATGGCGTTCATCATCTACATCGCCGTCTGGTATGTGCTGACGCCGTGGGGCAATGCCGGATTATGGACCGCGTTCCTCGCCTTCCTGCTGGCACGCGGCCTGCTTCAAGCGATGCGCTATCCTGCGCTGGTGCGTGCGACGTTCAACGCTGCGCGAGCATGATCTTATCCGAAAACCGGTTCCCACTTTTCGGGATCATGCTCTAAACCGGCCAGTCTTCCGCGGTGATGGCAGCGGCATCGGCACCGACGATTTCCGACAGCGAATCGCGCCCGGTGCGCAGCAGCGTCGCCACCAGATCGCTCTTGATGCCGTCGATCAGGCTGAGGCCCTTATAGATCAGCGACGAATAGAGCTGGATCAGGCTGGCGCCGGCGCGGATTTTGGTCAGCGCGGCGCCGCCGCCGTCGATGCCGCCGACGCCGATCAGCGGAAAGGCACCCTCGGCGCGCACATAGGTCTCCGCCACCATGCGGGTCGAGAGCCGGAACAGCGGACGTCCCGACAGGCCACCCGCCTCTTTGGCACGCACCGTCTCGCGCAACGTCTCAGGCCGCGCCAGCGTCGTATTGCCGACGATCATGCCGTCGACACGACGCGAACGCGCGATATGCACCACGTCGTCGAGTTCGCCGAGCGACAGATCCGGCGCAATCTTCAGCAGCACCGGCGTATCCCCGGCGCTCTGCTGCACACGGTCGCGCGTCTCGATCACGCGCGCCAGCAGATCGTCGAGCGCATCCGCCTGTTGCAGGTTGCGCAGACCCGGCGTGTTAGGCGAGGAAATGTTGATGGTGAAGTAGCTCGCCACCGGCGCAAAAGTTTCGATCAGCCGCACATAGTCCTCGGTGCGGTCAGGCGAATCCTTGTTGGCGCCGAGGTTGATCCCAACAATGCCCGGCTGCTGCGCACGGCCGGCGAGCCGCCGTAACACCACCTCGGCGCCGTCGTTGTTGAAGCCCATCCGGTTGATCACCGCCTCGTCTCGCTCGAGGCGAAACAGCCGCGGACGCGGGTTGCCGCCTTGCGGCCGCGGCGTTACCGAACCGATCTCGACAAAACCGAAGCCGAGCCGCAGCAGCGCGTCCGGAGCCTCGGCGCTCTTGTCGAATCCTGCGGCGAGGCCGATCGGGTTGCGGAAGTTGAGCCCGAACGCCCGCACCGCCAGCTTAGGATCGTCGGCGCGCGGCCGCATGGGAGGCAGAATGCGCAGGCCCGAAATCGCCATGCGATGCGCGTCTTCCGGATCGAACAGCCGCAGCAACGGCAGCGAGAACGTATCGAAGGCGCGCATCACGAGGACAGCTCCGGAATGTCATGGCCGCCATCGGCGCGCACCGGCAGGTCGTAGACGGTCGTGACCGCACCGAGATCGAGGGCTTCATAAAGATGGGGGAATAGGTCGCCGTTGCGCGATGGCTCCCAGCGCAACGCGTCGCCGAGCGCATCCGCATCGACTGCGATCAGGAACAGCCCGATCTGTCCGGCGAAATGCTTGCGTGCAGTCTCCGCCAGTTGCGCGGCCGTGGAGAAATGGATGAAACCGTCGCGTTTGTCGTCGGCGCTGCCGTCATAAACGCCATGGCGCTCAGCCTCACGCCATGCCGAAGCAGGGCAAATCTTGTAGATGGCACGCACCCGCAGCCTTCCTGCTAAAGCATGATCCCCCAAAAGTGGAAGCCGGTTTTCGGCAAAGATCATGCTCAAATAAAAATAAACGACGGGTCTGATTCAACGCAGTTGGGTCAGACCCTAGTTGTTGAGTTCCCTCAGGAATTCTCGATCCCCGGGCCGGGCGCTCAATTGTGGCGTCCGACCGTATCG
>JAFKKL010000081.1 GCA_017305595.1 Hyphomicrobiales bacterium
CTGGGTCGAGCCCGGCAGCGGTACCGCATCGAACACATATTTCTTTTCGCAGAAGTCGACCTTCGGCTCGCGATGCGTGACCTCGAAGTGATCGTAGCCGACCTTGATCATCTTCCAGAACGGCATGTTCGGGTTGTTGCGGTGCTTGGCCATGTTCACCGGCGTCATCCGGAACGGATAGGCCTGCACCTGGAACGCGCGCTGACCGCCGAAGAACGATTCACGACCGAGCGCGTAAATGTCGGAAATCTGTTCGTCCGTCATGGCGTAGCAGCCGCGCGACGAGCAATCGCCATGCACCATCAGTTGTGAGCCGGTGCGGCCGAGCGCTTTGTCGAACGCGTTGGGATAACCCATGTTGAACGACAGGTAATAGGCCGATTGCGGATTCATCTGGCCCGGCGTGATCGAGTAGAAGCCTTCCGGCGCCTGACGATCGCCTTCCCGGATCTTTGGACCGAGATCACCCGACCAGCGGCAGATCGGATAAGTTTCCAGCAGCGCGAAATCGCCGGAGCGGGTCTGCTTCCAGACCTCCAGCTCTGCTTCCTGCTTGAACAGGCGGATCAGGATCGGCGATTGCAGATCCATGTCCTTCTTCTGGATTTCAGCGACGAGTTTCGGCGGGACCGGCTTGTTCGCCTTGGCGTTGTTGGCGAGCGACACGCCGTCGCTGTTGCAACCGGCCAGGAGCGCGCCGGCGCCGAGCACCATCGCCGTGGCAAGCACGCGGCTCCGCACCCCAAAATTCACAGCCAAGCTCCGCAACGGATGGGCAAATCCGCCCCCCACAATCGACACGTCAGGCCCCCAGCCATTGAATAAAATATTATCGTTAAAGGTCACCTGCCCGCAACCTGCGCGGTGTGCCGGCGCACGGCTGCCTGCGGCCGTGGTGAACAGAGCTTAAACGCCACAGTCGCGGCCGAATTAGGGCCGGATTGATAGCCCGATCAGCCGAGCCTGCGGCCGATATCGAGGAATTTCTGCCGACGCTGACGGCGCAGCGTGTCGCCGTCGAGGCTGCGCAGATCGTTCATGGCCTGGGCGATGGCGTCGCCGGTGACCGCGATCATCGCCTGCGGGTCGCGGTGCGCGCCGCCGACCGGTTCCTTGATGACGCTGTCGATGATGCCGAACCGCATCAGGTCCTGCGCCGTGATCTTCATGTTGGTGGCGGCTTCCTGCGCCTTGCTGGAATCGCGCCACAGGATCGAGGACGCCGCTTCCGGCGAGATGACGCTGTAGATCGCGTGTTCCAGCATCAAGACCTTGTTGGCGGTGGCGATGGCGATCGCCCCGCCGGAACCGCCCTCGCCGATGACGACGGCGACATTGGGCACCTTGAGCGTGAGACACGCCTCGGTGGAGCGGGCGATGGCCTCGGCCTGACCGCGCTCCTCGGCGCCGATGCCGGGATAGGCGCCGGCGGTATCCACCAGCGACAGCACCGGCAGGCCGAAACGGTCGGCCATTTCCATCAGCCGCACCGCCTTGCGATAGCCCTCGGGCCGCGCCATGCCAAAATTGTGCTTGAGCCGGCTCTCGGTGGTGGCGCCCTTCTCCTGGCCGAGAATGCAGACGCTTTCGCCACGGAAGCGCCCGAAACCGCCGACCAGCGCCTCGTCCTCGGCGAACTTGCGGTCGCCGGCGAGCGGGGTGAATTCGGTGATCAGCGCGTTGACGTAATCCATGCAATGCGGCCGCTGCGGATGCCGCGCCACCTGCGTCTTCTGCCACGGCGTCAGCGCGCCGTAGAGTTCGCCCAGCGCCTGCCCGGCCCGACCCTCGACCCGTGCGATCTCGTCGGCGATGTCGCTGCCGCTGGCGGCCAGCGCCCGTAACTCATCGATCTTGGCGTCGAGTTCGGCGACAGGCTTTTCGAAGTCGAGATAACTGCGCATGCGGATCGATCATTCACATCGGGGGACGAAAAGGAGCCTCTGGAGGCCCCCGGAAACAGCCACGCAGGCTTTTCAAGTCAAATGGCCTGCCAAGTCAAGCGCACGCACGCCGCATCGGTGGGAAAAGTCTTTTCGAATCAAGGCGTTGATTTTTTATTCACCGGTTTGAAAGGGGCAAGGCGCGCCCTCGCCCCTCAAGCCGACACTGTGCAAGGTGGTGATCCGGCTACCCTTCCGCCAGTGGATGCAGGTCGCGGACCAGGCTTTTCAGCCGCTCCTCGACCACGTGGGTATAAATTTGCGTGGTCGAAATGTCGGTGTGGCCAAGCAGGGTCTGGACGATGCGCAGGTCGGCGCCGTTGTGCAGCAGATGGCTGGCGAAGGCGTGGCGGACCACATGGGGGCTGATGACGCGCGCCGGCAACCCGGCGGCGACCGCGAGGTCCTTGAGATCGCGGGCAAAATGCTGCCGCGTCAGATGGCCGCTCTCGCCGAAGGAGGGAAACAGCCATTTCGACGGCTTCGGCGCTTTCACCGGCTTTTGCTCGCCCTTCGCATCCTGAACCGAGGCTATCGCAGCGAGATAATCCGCCATCGCCTGTCGTGCCGAATCGTTCAGCGGCACCAGCCGTTCCTTGTCGCCCTTGCCGCGCACCACGATCATCCGCGCATCGTGCCGCGCCGCCGACAGCGGCAGCGACACCAGTTCGGAGACGCGCAGGCCGGTGGCGTAAAGCACTTCCAGCAGGCAATGCAGCCGTGCCCCGCGCACCTGCTGCGCGGCGGATTGCCCCGGCGCCTGCATCAATTCGCGCGCCCGGGAAAGCAGGCGGTCGACATCGGCGATCGACAGCACCTTCGGCAGCGGCCGCCCGCGCTTCGGGCCGGAGAGGATCGCGGCCGGATCGTCGGCGCGAATCCGCTCGTTGAGCAGGAAGCGAAACAGATGCCGCGTCGACGACAGCCGCCGCGCCACGCTGGATGACTTAAAACCGCGCGCGTCGAGATCGGCAAGATAATCGCGCAGCGCCTGCGTCGAGGCGTCGGCAAAGCCTTGCCCGGCACGCTTGAGGAACGCGGCGAGGTCTTCAAGGTCGCGGCGATAGGCCGACAACGTATTCTCCCCCGCCCCCTGCTCGGCCGCGAGCATGTCGAGGAACAGATCGATCAGACGGGAATCGGAGGCGGCCGGAATGCTCATGCGGCGAGACTAGCGCAAGATCGATGCGAGCAAGTTAATTGCCTGCGCTCCCCCACTCTCGGCGTCGTCCCCGCGAAGGCGGGGACCCAGAACCCCTGGCGGTCGTGGTTTGGTACAGCCTATCCACCAAAGACCATCAGCGCCGCCTGCATCACAAGCGACACGGCGTCTGGGTCCCCGCCTTCGCGGGGACGACAGTTAACCTCAATCCTTGAGAAACTTGTCGGAATGGATCGTCACCGTCATCTCGCGCGACGACGGATTGACGAAATTGGCCAGCGCGAAGATCGCGCCATAGATCAGCCCTGCGATGATCGCGACGACGGAGAGAAATCGCAGCAGGCTGGGCATGAACGGATCTCGAACGGCAGGGCTTCAACCGCACGGAACTCAAAGCGGCGCGGCGACGAATCCAATAATCACTACCATATCTTACGCCGCAACGGGCAACCGCCTCTGGCGAGTCGCTCCATGGGGGTAGTATAGAGGGCCAATATCCGCCTCCGGCGGCCAACGGACCCGATATGACAGAGATTGCCCTGCAACCCGGCCATCGCGGCATCGAGGAGAGCGAGATCGTCGCAGACCTCGGCGCGCGCGCCATCGTGCTCGTCGGCATGATGGGCGCCGGCAAATCCACCGTCGGGCGACGGCTGGCGGCACGGCTGCATCTGCCGTTCCGCGATGCCGATATCGAAATCGAAGCCGCGCACGCAGGCATGACCATTCCGGAAATCTTCGCCACCCATGGTGAGCCGTATTTTCGCGACGGCGAAGCGCGCGTCATCGCGCGGCTGCTAAGCGGCGGCGCCAGCGTGCTGGCCACGGGCGGCGGCGCATTCCAGCGCGAGGAAACCCGCCAACGCGTCCACGACGGCGCGGTATCGATCTGGCTCAACGCCGATGCCGACACCATCCTGCGCCGCGTGAAACGCCGTTCCGACCGCCCGCTGCTGCAAACCGCCGACCCGGCCGCGACCATCGAACGCTTGATCGCCGAGCGCAGCCCGAACTATCAACTGGCCGACATCACCATCGCCTCGCGCGAAGTCCCGCACGAGAAGATCGTCGAGGAATGCGTCGCGGCGCTTCACGGCCGGCTTCGTGCCGCCGCCCCTCCCTTACAGCAGGATCAGACTCCATGACCGTGTCGCTCACCAACACCGGGCCGACCCTCGTTGAGGTCGCGCTGGGCGACCGCGCCTATGACATCGTGATCGGCCGCGACCAGCTTGCCTCGCTCGGCGAACGCATCAAGGCGCTGCGCCTCGGCGCGCGCACCGCGATCGTCACCGACCGCACGGTTGCGAAGCACTGGCTGGAGCAGACCGAAGCGTCACTGAATGCAGCGGGCATCGCGAGTTCGCGCATCGTCGTCGATGAAGGTGAAGGCTCGAAAACCTATGCCGGCTTTCAGCAGGTGTGCGAGGGATTGATCAGCGCGAAGATCGAGCGCGACGATCTGGTGATCGCGCTCGGCGGCGGCGTGGTGGGTGATCTCGCGGGTTTTGCCGCTGCGGCGGTGCGGCGCGGCGTCGATTTCGTGCAGGTGCCGACTTCGCTGCTGGCGCAAGTCGACTCTTCCGTCGGCGGCAAGACCGGCATCAACTCGCCGCAAGGCAAGAACCTGATCGGCGCATTTCATCAACCGGTGCTGGTGATCGCCGACACCGCGATCCTCGATACGCTGTCGCCGCGCCAGTTCCGCGCCGGCTATGCGGAAGTCGCGAAATACGGCCTGCTCGGCGACGCCGCGTTCTTCGCCTGGCTGGAGGCGCATCACGCCGAAATCTTTTCCGGCGGCGCGGCGCGCGAGCACGCCATCGCCACCTCGTGCCGCGCCAAGGCGGCGGTCGTGGCGCGTGACGAGCGCGAGAACGGCGAGCGTGCGCTGCTCAACCTCGGCCACACCTTCGGCCACGCGCTGGAAGCTGCCACCGGATTTTCCGACCGGCTGTTTCACGGCGAAGGCGTTTCCGTCGGCATGGTGCTGGCGGCGCAACTCTCGGCGCAACTCGGCATGATCGCGCAGGACGACGCCACGCGCACCCAGCACCATCTCGCCCAGGTCGGCCTGCCGACGCGCTTGCAGGACATCGCCGGCTTCGCGCAGGAAGGCCTCGCCGACGCCGACGCACTAATGGCGCTGATGGCGCAGGACAAGAAGGTGAAGCGCGGCCGCCTCACCTTCATCCTGATGCGCGCCATCGGGCAGGCGGTGATCACCAACGACGTCGAACCGACGCTGGTGCGCGATTTTCTTGCGCGCAAACTTCAGGACGCGCGCGCGTAATCGCGACGTCGCGGCGGAGACATCATGAGTTCGGTCATCCTGAATGTTCTGATCGCCGCGCTGCTGCTGGCCGCCAACGCTTTTTTCGTCGCGGCCGAGTTCGCGCTGGTCAAAAGCCGCGGCTATCGCGTCAAGACCATGGTGGAGCAGAACCGCTTCGGCGCGCGCAAGCTGCGCGACATCATGGGCAACGTCGAAGCCTATCTCGCCTGCTGCCAGCTCGGCATCACCATGGCGTCCCTCGGCCTCGGCTGGGTCGGCGAGCCGACCGTCGCCGCGCTGCTGGCGCCGCTCCTGCTGCCGCTCGGCCTGTCGGAATCGGCGCTGCACTTCACCTCGTTTCTGGCCGGCTTCCTGATCTTCTCGTCGCTGCACATCGTGATCGGCGAACAGGTGCCGAAGACGCTGGCGATCCGCAAGCCCGAACCGGTGTCGCAGTGGATCGTCTATCCGCTCTATGCGTCCTACCTGTTGTTCTATCCGCTGAACTGGCTGCTCAACTCGGCATCGCGCGCCATTCTCCGCGCCCTGCGCGTCAAGGAAGTCTCGCATCACGAGGTGCTGACCGGCGCGGAGATCGAGGGACTGGTGGGCGAATCCGCCGAGCACGGCGGCATCGAAAGCGGCGAAGCCGAATATATCCAGAACGTCTTCCGCTTCGGTGATCTCACGGTAGCCGACGTCATGGTCCATCGCACCGCCATGGTGATGGTCAACGCCGACCTGCCACCGGAAGAGTTGGTGCGCGAGGTGCTCGCCAGCGAATACACCCGCATTCCGCTGTGGCGCGACAAGCCGGAGAACATCATCGGCGTGCTGCATGCCAAGGATCTTTTGCGCGCGATCCGCACCTCCGATGGCGATACGTCGAAGATCGATGCCAGTGCCATCGCATTGCCGCCGTGGTTCGTGCCGGAGATGCGGCCGGTGTCGGAACAGCTCAAGGCCTTTCGCCGCCGCAAGACCCACTTCGCGCTCGTCGTCGACGAATACGGCGAAGTCGAAGGCATGGTGACGCTGGAGGACATTCTCGAGGAAATCGTCGGCGACATTTCCGACGAGCACGACGAGGCGGTGGCCGGCGTGCGCGTGCAACCGGACGGTTCGGTGGTGGTGGACGGCTCGGTGCCGATCCGCGATCTCAACCGCGCCATGGACTGGCACCTGCCCGATGAGGAAGCGACCACCGTCGCCGGCCTCGTCATTCACGAAGCGCGCTCGATTCCGGAGCGCGGCCAGGGCTTCACCTTCCACGGCTTCCGCTTCCGCGTTTTGCGCCGCGAGCGCAATCGCATCACCATGCTGCGCATCGGTCCGCTACCGCGCGAAACCGAAACCCCGGAGCGCCGCCCGCGCGCCGGCACGGCGTTCTAACGCTGAAACACGAAAGGGAGCCGATCATGCCCGCAAGCAAAGTCGCCATCGTCACCGCCGGAGGCAGCGGTATGGGCGCGGGTGCAGCACGCAAGCTCTCGGCGGATGGTTTTCACGTCGCGATCCTGTCGTCATCGGGCAAGGGCGAAGCGCTGGCGGCGGAGCTTGGCGGCATCGGCGTCACCGGCTCCAATCAATCGAACGACGATCTGAAGCGGCTGGTCGATCAGACCATGGCGCGCTGGGGCCGCGTCGACGTGCTGGTCAACAGCGCCGGCCACGGTCCGCGCGGCGGCATCACCGAATTGTCCGACGACGACTGGCATCGCGGCATGGAAGTGTATTTCCTCAACGTGGTGCGGCCGACGCGGCTGGTGACGCCGATCATGCAGGCGCAGAAAGGCGGCGTTGTTATCAACATCTCGAGCTTCTCGGCGGTCGAGCCCGATCCGGCATTCCCCACATCGAGCGTGTTTCGTGCTGGCCTCGCCGCCTACACAAAACTGTTCGCGGACAAATACGCCGCCGACAATGTCCGCATGAACAACGTGCTGCCCGGCTTCATCGACAGCCTGCCGGAAAAACCCGGCATCGCCGAACGCGTGCCGATGGGCCGCTATGGCCATGTCGATGAAATCAGTGACGTGATCGAGTTTCTGGCATCAGCCGGCGCCGGCTACATCACCGGCCAGAGCATCCGTGTCGACGGCGGCATCACGCGCTCGCCGTAGCAAGCCGCACACCTCAGCGTCGTCCCCGCGCAGGCGGGGACCCAGACTCCGTGTCGCTGATGATACGGGGAGCGTTCGTGGTCTTTGACGAGCAACGGGCCGTCGTGCTCACCACAACCGCCAGGGGTTCTGGGTCCCCGCCTGCGCGGGGACGACGGTTTTGGTGTGGCGCGTCCAGCTAAACCAAGACGCCTTTACGCAAACCGGCCGTGGCAGTGCTTGAATTTCTTGCCGGAGCCGCAGGGACAATCCTCGTTGCGGCCGACCTTACCCCAGGTCTCGGGGTTGTTCGGGTCGCGGCTGGCCTTGTCGGCGTTAGCGGCCGGCGCCAGCGAGACGTTGGCGAACGCCATATCGTCCTCGCCGGTGTTCGGATTGAGCTTGTGCGCCTCCATCTGCGGCAGCTCCGGCTGCTCGTCCGGCGGCACGATCTCGACGCGCATCAGTTGCGCCGTCACTGCCTCGCGCAGATGCGCGATCATCGCCTCGAACAGGCTGAAGGCTTCCGACTTGTACTCCTGCAACGGGTCGCGCTGGCCGTAACCGCGCAGCCCGATCACCTGCCGCAGATGATCGAGCATCACCAGATGCTCGCGCCACAGGTGATCCAGCGTCTGCAACAGGATGGTCTTCTCGACATAGCGCATCACCTCGGGGCCCCACTGGGCGACCTTGGCGGCCATGTGCTCATCGACCCGCTGCTCGACGCGCGACAGGATTTCCTCGTCGGCGATGCCTTCTTCCTTGGCCCACTCGTCGACCGGCAGATTCAGGTCCAGAACACGCGTGAGGTCTTCCTTGAGTCCCGCGACGTCCCACTGCTCGGCATAGACGTGCTCGGGGATGTGCTTGGTGACGACATCCTCGACGAAGGCGCGGCGCATGTCGGCGACGGTCTCGGCGACGCTCTCGTTCTGCATCAGGTCGACGCGCTGGTCGAAGATCACCTTGCGCTGGTCGTTCTGCACGTCGTCATATTTCAGCAAGTTCTTGCGGATGTCGAAGTTGCGCGTCTCGACCTTCTGCTGCGCTTTCTCAAGCGCCTTGTTGATCCACGGATGGATGATGGCCTCGCCTTCCTTGAGGCCGAGACGGGTCAGCATCGATTCGAGCCGGTCGGACCCGAAGATACGCATCAGGTCGTCGTCCAGCGACAGGAAGAATTTCGAACGGCCAGGGTCGCCCTGACGGCCGGAACGGCCGCGCAACTGATTGTCGATGCGCCGCGATTCATGGCGCTCCGAGCCCATGATGTAGAGCCCGCCCGGCTTGGTGATGGTCTTGGCCGCGCGGCTGCCCTTGGCCGGCTCGACCTCGACGGTCTCCTCGGCCTTCAGCACGATCTCGCGGAATTTCTCGATCTCGGCCTTCACGGCCTCGGTCCGCTTGGTCTTCTCGGCCTCGTCCTCGACGCCTTCCAGTTCCTTGGCGACACGCATATCGATCGAACCGCCGAGTTTGATGTCGGTGCCGCGACCGGCCATGTTGGTGGCGATGGTGATGGCGCCCGGCACGCCGGCCTCGGCCACGATATAGGCTTCCTGCTCGTGGAAGCGCGCGTTCAGCACCGCGAACAGCTTCGCCGGCTTGCCGGAGCGCGCCGCCGCGTAGAGCTTGTCCATCGCCTTCGCGTCGGCGAAGTCGATCTGCTTGAAGCCGTGCTTCTTCAGATAATCCGCCAACACCTCCGACTTCTCGATCGAAGCCGTGCCGACCAGCACCGGCTGCATCCGCGCGTTGGCGCGCTCGATTTCGGCAAGGATAGCGCCGTATTTCTCGTCCTGCGTGCGATAGACCTCGTCGTCCTCGTCGAGGCGCGCGATCGGCAGGTTGGTCGGAATCTCGACGACTTCGAGCTTGTAGATGTCGAACAGTTCGTCGGCTTCGGTCAACGCCGTGCCGGTCATGCCGGACAGCTTCTTGTACATGCGGAAGTAGTTCTGGAAGGTGATCGAGGCCAGCGTCTGGTTTTCCGGCTGGACGGTGACGTGTTCCTTGGCTTCCAGTGCCTGGTGCAGGCCTTCCGAATAACGGCGGCCCTGCATCATGCGGCCGGTGAACTCGTCGATGATCACCACTTCGTCGTTACGGACGATGTAGTCCTTGTCGCGGGTGAACAGCGTGTGTGCGCGCAGCGCCTGATTGACGTGGTGCACGACGGAGACGTTCTCGACGTCGTAGAGCGACTCGCCCTTGAGCTGGCCGGCGTCACGCAGCAGCGTTTCGATCTTCTCCATGCCGGCTTCGGTCAGCGCCACGGTGCGCTGCTTCTCGTCGACTTCGTAATCGGTCTTGTCGAGATGCGGGATGAAGGTGTCGATGGTGTTGTAGAAATCAGAGCGGTCGTCGAGCGGACCGGAGATGATCAGCGGCGTGCGTGCTTCGTCGATGAGAATGGAGTCGACTTCGTCGACGATGGCGTAGAAGTGCTCGCGCTGGACCATGTCCTCCAGACGGTACTTCATGTTGTCGCGCAGATAATCGAAGCCGTATTCGTTGTTGGTGCCGTAGGTGATGTCGCAGGCATAGGCGGCCTTGCGCTGCTCGTCGTCGAGGCCGTGGACGATGACGCCGGTGGTGAGCCCGAGGAACGAATAGATCTGCGCCATCCAGTTGGCGTCGCGGCTGGCGAGGTAGTCGTTGACCGTGACGACATGAACGCCCTTGCCGGCGAGCGCGTTGAGGTACACCGCAAGCGTCGCCACCAGGGTTTTACCTTCGCCGGTCTTCATCTCGGCGATGTCGCCCTCGTGCAGCACCATGCCGCCGATCAACTGCACGTCGAAGTGGCGTTGGCCCAGCACCCGCTTGGCCGCCTCGCGCACGGTGGCGAAGGCCGGCACCAGCAGGTCGTCCAGCGACTTGCCAGCCTCGATCTGCTGGCGGAACTCGCCGGTGCGCGCCTTGAGCTGCTCGTCGCTCAGCGCGGCGACTTCCGGCTCCAGCGCATTGATGGCATTGACACGCGATTGATAGGCCTTGACCCGACGGTCGTTGGGAGAACCGAAAAACTTGCGGGCGAGCGCGCCGATCATACCAGTGTCCTGTCCATGCAATGCGGCATTGCAGCCGTAAGATCATCCATCAATGCGACGTCATCGAACGCGTCGTTTACCATGCGGCGGGCCGCCTTGTCGCGCCGGGGAGCCAATCCGTCGCATCGCCGCACCATCGCAACCATCAACTCGTTGTGACGCCTCGATCCGCCCAATTCCCATGTCGGGACCAGACCTTGTGTCTGCCCAGGCGCGGGAAGGGTTCGACCGTCAAGGATTTACCGAAAAAGGGCACCGGACAATGCGGCCACTGTTGACCCGGTGCCGGACAGATATGGCCCACCCCAGGGGTTGTCAACGTGTTGTCAGCGGCGCAGGAGAGCCCAAAAGCTGTCCGATATTTCATGATTTTGACAGAGTTTTCGCGTTGCCAAGGCGGCGAGATTGGGCGAGTGTCCGCCGCCTCGAACCGACCCCCTCCGGGAGAACAGGATTTTCCATGACTGCTTCATTGCGTCCGACCACTCTGAGCCTGCGCGGCCTCGCGCTGTCTGCTGCAAGCTGCCTCGCCTTGGCGCTGCTGGTCGGCTCTCCCGCCCGTGCCGACGACGCAAATCCGGTGCTGGCCAAGGTCAACGGCGTTGAAATCCACCAGAGCGACGTGACGCTGGCCGAAGAGGAACTCGCGCCGAGCCTGGCGCAGATGGACCCGGCCACCAAGAAAGAGAACGTGCTGGCCTTCCTGATCGACATGAAAATCGTCGCCAAGGCCGCCGAGGACAAGAAGATCGCCGAACAGGCCGACTTCAAGAAGAAGCTTGATTTCGCCCGCAACCGCCTGCTGATGGACAACCTGCTGGCGGCCGAGGGCAAGGCGGCGCTGACCGACGAGGCCATGAAGAAGGTCTATGACGACGCCGCCAAGCAGATTTCCGGCGAGCAGGAAGTCCACGCCCGCCACATCCTGGTGCAGACCGAGGACGAGGCCAAGGCGATCAAGGCCGAACTCGACAAGGGTGGGGATTTCGCCAAGCTCGCCAAGGAGAAGTCGAAGGATCCGGGCGCGTCGGACGGCGGCGACCTCGGCTTCTTCACCAAGGAGCAGATGGTGCCGGAATTCTCCAAGGTCGCCTTCGAACTGGAGCCGGGCAAGATCTCGGACCCGGTGAAGACCCAGTTCGGCTGGCACATCATCAAGGTCGAGGAAAAGCGCAACCGCAAGCCGCCGGCGTTCGAACAGGTGAAGCCGCAGATCGAGCAGTACGTGACCCGCAAGGCGCAGTCGGAATACGTCGCCAAGCTGCGCGAAACCGCCAAGGTCGAGCGCATGGACAAGCCGGCAGCACCTGCCGTCCCGGCTCCGGCAACGCCAGCGACACCGCCGGCGAAGAAGTAAATCGACGATTCCTTTCGATCATGACGGGGCGGGATGCACATCATCCTGCCCCGTTTTGTATTCGGTGTCCGCATCCAGCTCTTTTCTTCCCTCTCCCCTTGTGGGAGAGGGTGGCGTGAATGAGCGAAGCGAATTCGCGTCGGGTGAGGGGTCACCGCACCGTCATGCTGGTGGCTTACCCCTCACCCGCTTCGCGGCTTCGCCGCTCAGCACCCTCTCCCACAAGGGGAAAGGGACAAACCGCTGAAGGCACGCCGCATGTCCACCGCCGTCTCCCCCCTCGCCCCGAAACACGTTCCCGACCTGCCGCCGCTCGGCGGCGTCCGCCTTGCTACCGCCGCCGCCGGCATCCGCTACAAGGGTCGCACCGACGTGCTCTTGGCGCTGCTCGATCCCGGCACCACGGTCGCGGGCGTGTTCACCACCTCGAAATGCCCCTCCGCGCCGGTCGAATGGTGCCGCGAGAAATTGAAAGGCGGCAAAGCCCGCGCGCTGGTGGTGAACTCCGGCAACGCCAACGCCTTCACCGGCAAGACCGGCCGCGCCTCCACCGCGCTGACCGCGAAGATCGCGGCGAAAGCCATCGGCTGCTCGGTCGATGACATCTTCCTCGCCTCCACCGGCGTGATCGGCGAACCGCTCGACGCCACCAAGTTCGACGGCGTGCTAGGCCAACTGGCGCAGCAGGCCGAGCCCGACCGCTGGCACGATGCCGCCAAGGCCATCATGACCACCGACACCTTCTTCAAGGTCGCCACCGCGACCGTGAAGATCGGCAAGGCCAAGGTGACCATCAATGGCATGGCCAAGGGCGCCGGCATGATCGCGCCGGACATGGCGACGATGCTGTCCTTCGTCTTCACCGACGCGCCGCTGTCGACGGGCGTGTTGCAATCACTGTTGAAAACCGGCGTCGCCAACACCTTCAACGCGGTGACGATCGATGGCGACACGTCGACCTCCGACACGCTGCTGGCCTTCGCCACCGGCGCGGCGAAGGATGCGCCGAAGATTTCGCGCGCAAGCGACCCGCGCCTCAAGGCGTTCGCGAAAGCGTTTCAGGCCGTGCTGGCCGACCTCGCCGAACAGGTCGCGCGCGACGGCGAAGGCGCGCGCAAGCTGGTCGAAATCACCGTCGAAGGCGCGACGTCCGACAAGTCGGCGCGGCGCATCGCGATGTCGATCGCAAACTCGCCGCTGGTGAAGACCGCGATCGCCGGCGAGGATGCCAACTGGGGCCGCGTGGTGATGGCGGTGGGCAAGGCCGGGGAGCCGGCCGACCGCGACAAGCTGTCGATTTCCTTCAACGGCATCCGCGTCGCCAAGAGCGGCGCGCGCGATCCGTCCTACGACGAGGCCGAAGTCTCCAAGGCGATGAAGGACGACGTCGTCCGTATCAAGGTCGCGCTCGGTTTGGGCAAAGGCCGCGACCGCGTCCTGACCTGCGACCTCACCAAGGAATACGTCGCCATCAACGGCGACTACCGGTCGTGAGACGCGAGGTCTCTCCCTATCGTCGTCCCCGTGAAGGCGGGGACCCAGACTCCCTGGATTCCCAAAATGCAGATGGCATCGGCCTCACTGCCCAAAAGCCACGCTGCGGCGTATGGGTCCCCGCCTTCGCGGGGACGACCGGCGGAGAGTTTTTGATCCGCACTCAGGCGAGAAGCCACCGATGAAACTCACCCTCGTCGTCGCCTGCGCGCTGATCGATGCCGACAACCGCGTGCTGATCGCGCAGCGCCCGGAAGGCAAGCAGCTTGCGGGCCTGTGGGAATTTCCCGGCGGCAAGCTGGAGCCGGGCGAACGTCCCGAACCAGCTTTAATCCGCGAACTACACGAAGAACTCGGCATCGAAGTGAAGGAAGCCTGCCTGGCGCCGCTGACTTTCGCCAGCCACGCCTACGAGACGTTCCATCTGCTGATGCCGCTCTACATCTGCCGGCGCTGGGAAGGCACGGTGAGTTCGAAAGAAGGACAGGCGCTCGCCTGGGTCCGCGCCAACAAACTGCGCGACTACCCGATGCCGCCCGCCGACATTCCGTTAATACCGCCGCTGATCGATTTGTTGATGTGAGCGTTGCCGCTTTTTTCACGCGTCATGCGCGGGCTTGACCCGCGCATCCATCAATCTTCTTACGAAGATGGATTGCCGGATCAAGTCCGGCAATGACGGTCACCCCTTCTTCTCGCCCGCCTTCCTCACCGCATCCTCCAGGCTGAACTTCGCCGAACCCGGCCGCAGCGGTTTCGGCTGGCTCGCATCCGGCGCCCAGCCGAGCAGCCAGACGATATCGAACGTCGCGCGGATGCGGCCGTCAGGATCGGCGAAACGCTCGCCGTAGATCTGCGCCATGCGCAGCAACGTCGCGCGCCGCGACGGACTCTTACGCCGCTCCACCAGCACGTTGGTCGCGCCCATGCGCCGTAAATCCTGCATCAGCGCGAAGGCGTTGTCATAACGCACCGTCAGCCGTTCAAAATCTGTCACCGGCAGTGCGAAACCCGCCCGCTGCAACAGCCCGCCCACGTCACGCAGATCAGCGAACGGCGAGACGTGCGGCGACGCACCGCCCTCCACCTCGGCTTCCGCCGCCGCGAAGGCTTGCCGCAACTCGGTGAGCGTATCGCCGCCGACCATTGCCGCCAGCAGCAAACCGTCCGGCTTCAGCGCGCGCCGCACCTGCGTCAGCACGCCCGGCAAGTCATTGACGAATTGCAGCGCCAGCAATGACATCGCAAGATCAGTCGAGTTCGGCGCAAACGGTAACGCCGCGCTGTCGTCCACCGTGATTTCCACCGGCCGCAGCGACACGCCCTGCTTCTCCAAGGCAACACGCAACGCATCGCCCGGCGTCGCCAGATCGATCCCCGACGCAAAGCTGCGATTGACCGCCGCCAGCCGCTCCGCCGCATCGTTCGCCACGTGATCGAGCAGGAACGTTGCCACCCCCAACCGCACAGCCCGTTCCTGCCGCGCCTTCAGAAGGGCGCGATCAAACAGAACCGGCGCTTTGGAATTTTTCTCGGGCGACATGCCGGCGTGTTACGCTCCTCGCCCGCACGTGGCAATCCGCCTTGAGACGCGGGACCGGCAAGGCTAGGCTCGCCCCATGACGGCGACGGATATTCCCTCGACGCGACCAAACGGCCGGCTCCGCAGCGCCTGGCGCGCCTGCCACGGTTTCGCCGCAAGAATCCCGCGGGCCGTCCTCGACGTCGCGCTGCCGACCTTGTGCGCCGCCTGTCGCGAGCCGGTCACTGGCGACGGCCTCTGCGCGACGTGCTGGGGGCAACTGTCGTTTATCGAACCGCCCTATTGCCCGCGCCTCGGCATTCCCTTCGTCTACGATCCCGGCCCGGACATTCTCTCCATGCAGGCGATCGCCGATCCGCCCGCCTTTCATCGCGCCCGCGCCGCCGTGCGCTACGACGACATCGCCAAGACGCTGGTCCACGCGCTGAAATATCAGGACCGCACCGATCTGGCGCCGACCATGGGCCGCTGGATGGCGCGTGCCGGCCGCGAACTGCTTAACGATGCCGATCTTCTGATTCCGGTGCCGCTGCATTGGCGCCGCGCCTGGAGCCGGCGCTACAACCAGTCCGGCGCGCTGGCGAAAATCATCGCGACGCAAGGCCGCGTCAAGGTCGCCGGCGACGTGCTGCGCCGGGTGCGGCCGACACAGCAGCAGATCGGCCTGTCGAAATCTGAGCGCGCCACCAATGTGCAAGGCGCCTTCGCCGTTCCGCCCGATAAAGCCGCCGACGTCCACGGCCGCCATATCGTCCTGATCGACGACGTGCTCACCTCGGGCGCGACAGCCGACGCCTGCGCTCGCGCGTTGCTGCGCGCCAAGGCCAGACAGATCGACGTGCTGGTGTTCGCCCGGGTTGTGGACACACCCTAAAGCCCCATATAATCCGCGACTTGATCCGTGAGAGTTGACCCGATGACCGCTGCGGTTGAAATCTACACGCGCCCTGGCTGTGGCTATTGCAGCGCCGCGCTGGCGTTGTTGACGCGTAAGAACGTAGCCTTCACGCATTACGATGCGGGAACGGACCCGTCGGTGCGCGAACAGATGTACGACCGCGCCGGTATGGGCGCGACCTTCCCGCAGATTTTCATCGACGGCTCGCATATCGGCGGTTGCGACGATCTTTATGCGCTCGATCGCGCACGCAAGCTCGACGCGATGCTCGCCGGCGAAGGCGAAGGAGTAGCCTCATGAGCACTGGTTCGCCGTTCGTCGCCGCCATGGTGCAGATGCGCACCGGTTTGCTGCCGGGGCCGAGTTTCGAGCAGGCCGCGGAACTGATCCGCGAAGCCGCGCTGCAAGGCGCCGACTACGTGCAGACGCCCGAAGTCAGCAACATGATGCAGGTGAACCGGGCCGCGCTGTTCGAGCATCTCGCCGATCAGAACGACGACGTGTCGCTGAAGGGCTATCGCGATCTGGCGCGCGAACTGAAAATCCATCTGCATATCGGCTCGCTGGCGCTGCGCGCGACGCCGGAACGCGCGCTGAATCGTTCGTTCCTGCTCGGGCCGAACGGCGATATCCTCGCCAGCTACGACAAGATCCATATGTTCGATATCGATCTCGGCAATGGCGAGAGCTATCGCGAGTCCGCCAATTACCAGCCCGGCGATACCGCGGTGATCACCGATCTGCCGTGGGGCCGCCTCGGCATGACGATCTGCTACGACGTGCGCTTCCCCTCGCTCTATCGCGCGTTGGCGGAAGCCGGCGCGACGTTCCTCGCGGTGCCCTCCGCCTTTACGAAGAAGACCGGCGAAGCGCATTGGCACACGCTGCTGCGCGCCCGCGCCATTGAGAACGGCTGCTTCGTGTTCGCCGCCGCGCAAACCGGACTGCATGAGAACAAGCGCGAAACTTTCGGCCATTCGCTGATCATCGATCCGTGGGGCGTGGTGCTGGCCGACGGCGGCACCGACACCGGCGTGGTGCTGGCAACGATCGATCCCGCCAAGGTCGAGACCGCGCGCAAGAGCATTCCCTCATTGCAACACGGCCGCCGCTTCAGCGTTCTTGATACGCAGGGTGCCCCGGACCGACTGCAAGTGGTGCGAGGCTCGGCATGATCAAATACGATCTGCGCTGCGAGCAGGGCCACGCTTTCGAAAGCTGGTTCCAGAGTTCGTCGGCTTACGATTCCCAGCGCAAGCGCAAGTTGATCGGCTGCCCATCCTGCGGCTCGATGAAAGTCGAAAAGGCGATCATGGCGCCGCGCCTCACGGGCACCAAGAAGCGTGGCCGCGTTGAAGCGCCAGGCGAAACAGCAACCGTGGATGCACCGACCCCTTCGCTGGTGATGACGCAGGAACTCGAACTGCGCGCCAAACTCAAGGAACTACGCGACCATGTGGTGAAGAACGCCGACAATGTCGGCGAACGCTTCCCCAACGAAGCGCGCAAGATGCATTACGGCGACATCGAACATCGGCCGATCTACGGCGAAGCCTCGGCGGATGAGGCCAAATCGCTGATCGACGAAGGCATCGAGGTGATGCCGTTGCCGACGCTGCCGGAAGATCGCAACTAACGTCTTTTATTGGAGCATGCTCTCGCGATGAGCAACGGCGCCCTCTCAAGCTGGCAGTTCTGGGCGCTGCTCTCCGCGATGTTTGCCGCACTGACGGCAATCTTTGCCAAGGTCGGCGTCGAAGATATCAATCCCGACCTCGCCACCTTCATCCGGACCATCATCGTTCTGATGA
>JAFKKL010000092.1 GCA_017305595.1 Hyphomicrobiales bacterium
GTCCATGACACCAACCTAGCAGCCAATCTGGTTCGTTCCAATTCCCGTAGCCAGCCCGTCGCCCCGATCTCGCTCAACGCCATGTCGCCGTTGGTCGCGATATTCGACCTCGTCTGGATCGTTGCACTGGGTCTCGCTGTGGGCCTTCTGTACGATCAAATGGCTCATGGCGGAAACAGCGCGGCGCAGAACCATCTCGGCTCGGGGATTGCCGCGGCTGCGCTCTATTCGGCGTTTGGCCACGCGGCCGAACTTTATCGCGGACCGAATCTCCTTCGGCTCAGATGGCAGGTGGAACGCGCCACGCTTGTCTGGCTGATGGTGTTCGTATGTCTTGCATCCGTTGCATTTCTGCTGAAAACGGGAGCCGCATTTTCACGTGGCGAGATGCTTCTGTTCTTTGCCAGCGGCATTTTTGCCAGCGCGGTGATGCGCTTCATCGTTGCACGCGTTTGCCGCTTCGTTCTCGCATCAGGCGCGCTGAAATCCACCCGGGTCGTTTTGCTGGGGCTGGCGGACGAGCTGGCCGCGAATGATGCATTATCCGCGCTGGAAAAATACGGCTATGCGGTGATCAGCGTCTTCCCGCTGCCCGCCGACGAAAATCCGGCCTCCGCCCGAGAGACGTTGAAGGCGTATTTGCGAAAAGTGACCCGTTACGTCAGAGACATGAATATCGACGAGGTCATCGTTGCGATCCCGTGGCGCTCGACGGAGCTTCTCCGCGAAGTTGAAAACGAGCTGCGGGTGCTTCCGGTCCCGGTCACGCTCGTGCCGGACACCGTTGCGGGCCGCGTATTGGATCATCCGCTGGCGGAACTGGGTCCGACAAAAGCAGTGCAGCTCCAGCGGCCTCCCCTCAATGCGTTTCAGCGCAATTTGAAACAGGGCATCGATCGAATACTCGCCGCGACATCCCTGGTTATCCTGATGCCTTTCCTGGCCGTCATCACTGCGGCGATACGGCTGGAGTCGCCGGGACCTGCGCTCTTTCTTCAAACGAGGGTCGGATTCAACGGGCGGACCTTCAAAATCTTCAAGTTCAGAACGATGTCCACGCTCGATGACGGCCCGGTCATCGTTCAGGCCACCAAAAACGACAGTCGCATCACGCATCTGGGTGCATTGTTGCGCAAGCTGAGTATCGATGAGCTGCCGCAACTGATCAACGTGCTGCGCGGCGACATGTCGCTGGTCGGCCCTCGCCCGCACGCGCTTGCCCACGACAATGAATATGATCGGCTGATAGCGACCTACGCGATCCGGCACAAGATGAAACCCGGCATCACCGGCTGGGCCCAGATCAACGGATGTCGCGGCGAAACGCCCGAAATCGGAATGATGATGCGACGGGTGGAGAGCGACTTGTGGTACATCGAATCCTGGTCACCATGGCTCGATATTCGCATCATGCTGCTGACCGTGATCCGTGTCTTGCAATCGGAGAACGCCCGGTGATCGGACCGTTGTAATCAAGGTCATCGATCAGAATTTCCAAATATTCGTAGCGTTATTGAGAATGATCAGATCGATGTAGCCACGAAAGGTATGCTGCGTGCTCTCCTCTCATCCGAGAAGGAACGCAAATGCCGCAGACAGACAATCCTGGCTCCGTGCCCCCGCGCCGAGTTGATGCTTCGGCTTCGCAGAGACACCACAACAGACATCCTGACTGGGCGGTTCTCGTCGTCCTGCTCGCATTGGGCTGCACCTTGGGATGGATTTCCCTTTTGCTGTGGGGTGCCATGCGCGCCTTTCAGATCGCTCTCCTCTGACCGAAGAATGCGATGCCACGCCGACGTGCAAAGATCTTCAACGACGTTCGATACTGACGTGTGCTTATTGACGAACAGCAACTTTGCTTATCCCTCCTGCTCTAAAATTCAATCTTGTCCGATCGCCTCGAAGCAAGCTCTCTGCACGTTCGTGTTTCTCAGTTCTCACCGCTAACCGCAAGTCGATGCGTCTTTCACGCACATACTGCAAGGGTCGTTGAGATGAAAACAGTTCTGTTCTGCGGTGGTCTCGGCACGCGCATCCGGGACGTTTCCGAAAACATTCCGAAGCCGATGGTTCCGGTCGGCGACAAACCGATCCTCTGGCATCTGATGCATTATTACAGCCAGTTCGGCCATAAGGACTTCGTCCTTTGCCTTGGCTACAAGGCGAACGTCATCAAGGAATACTTCCTGAACTACAAACCGCAAGCCTACGCCGATTGCGTCGTCTCGGGCGTCGGCAACGAGGTCGAAATTCTTGGCAATCAGCAGCAGGACTGGCGAATTGCGATGATCGACACCGGTATCTGGCGCAATATCGGCCAGCGTCTGTGGGCTGTGCGCGATTACCTCGCCGGTGAAGAGATGTTCCTCGCCAACTACAGTGACGGTCTATCCGACGTCAATCTGACTGAAATGATCGAAGCTTTTCGCGCAAGCGGAAAGGTCGCCTGCTTCACGGCTGTACGGCCGTCGTTCAGCCTGCATCTGGTCGATATGAATCCCGGCGGAAAAGTTGAGCGGATTCGCGCAAGTCAGGAGGCCGACCTTTGGATCAACGGCGGTTTCTTCATTTTCCGAAAGGAAATATTCGACTACATGCGCGA
>JAFKKL010000082.1 GCA_017305595.1 Hyphomicrobiales bacterium
GGACCAGCGGTTCGCCGCCGGTGAGCCGCAGCTTGCGTACGCCCTTTTCAATGAAGACCGAGCAGAGCCGGTCGAGCTCTTCGAGTGTCAGCAGATCGGCCTTCGGCAGGAAGGTCATGTCCTCGGACATGCAGTAGAAGCAGCGCAGATCGCAGCGGTCGGTCACCGACACACGCAGATAGGAGATGGTCCGGCCGAACGGGTCGGTCATCGTCCCCGGATGGTTGGCTATAGGCCCTGACATCGCGCGACACCTGGCTCAGGCATGGATCCCCAAGGATTCCTCAGGGGACTGTTTTCAGCCCCGCATTATTCTCGTTCTAAATCTAGGGGCGATCAGCCGGCTTCGCAATCTATCCCATCGTCGCGGGGCCGCGCAGTCGAACGCGATGCTCAGCGCGCCGGCTGGGCCGGGGCGACCGTCGTTTGCGGAGCGGGGAACGCGGAGCTGGCGGCGGGTGCAGGGGCTGCCGCCGCGGCTTTCGGCGCGGCACGCTTGCGCGGTTTCCGACGCACCGGTCGCTTCGTCGGTTCGGCCTGAAGCTCGCCGATCACCGGATTCGGATCGAAGACGGTTGCGGGCTGCGAGGTGATGTAGTCGCCCGGACGATGCGTGACCTGCACCGGCACCGTGAGCGGCTGATAGTTCGGCAACGTGAACGCGACGCTGAAGCTCTCGGCGTTGTCAGGCACCGCCAGCGAGCAGGGTGTCTTGCAGCTCGGCCCCAGTGAACTGGTGGCGTCGGCACCCGGCGGCACCGAATCGACCTGGACCGACACGGTCTTCGGAGTCGGTTTGAAGGAATCCATCGACAAGCCCGAACAGCCCGCCAAGCCTAAGCTGGCGACCGCGACAACGATCACACTGCGCATCATCCACCCGTTCTCTTGCGGCACCCAGCCACAGACCCCGCGTGAACAATAAGAGGGAGCGAAGCGGCGCGCAATATGTCGCCACCGGTCGGTTATCGATCTATGAAATGATATAAATACAAATAAAAACAGTAGTTTATTTGATTTATCTAATCTTTCACGGGAATCTTAAGCAGACTTTCGACGGCGTCCGGAAGCTGGTTCATGTGGTCGATCAGGCGATCCGGCTTGAGGTCCGCGATCGGTACCTCGGTATAGCCGAACGAGACCCCGATCACTGGAATGTCGGCGCGTCGTGCCACGCCGACGTCGGTTCCGGCGTCACCCACCATGATGGTGGAGGTGATGACCCCGCCGGCTTTGGCCACCGTCTGGCGCAGGATGATCGGATTCGGTTTTGAAACGCCGAAGGTGTCCGCGCCGCAGATTGCCGCGAACCGTGGCGTGAGCCCCAGCCGGTCCAGCAGCCGGCGCGCCAGCCATTCCAGTTTGTTGGTGCAGACCGCCAGCCGATAGCCGCGCCCGGCGAGGTTATCGAGCGCTGCTTCCAGCCCCTCGAAGGGGCGGGATTCGTCGGCGATGTGGTCGGCGTAATAGGTAATGAAATCCTCGGTCAGCTTCGTCATTTCCTCCGGCGTGACCTGCCGGTTCTCCGCCTCGAGGCCGCGCTCGAGCAGCCGCCTGGCGCCTGCGCCGATCAGATTGCGTGCAGAATCAAGCGGTAGCGGCGACATCTTCTCGCGGACGAGGACGTGGTTGAGAGCGCCGATGAGGTCCGGCGCGGTATCGACCAGGGTGCCGTCGAGATCGAAGGCAATGACGGGTGCGTTTTTCATGTCCGATCGCTAACCGGCGGACCGGGCGGTTGCAAGGCCGATCGATGGCCTCTTCCCGCGGTTGCCCGAAATTGTTCTCAATGCTGGGTAACCGGTCACGGAACCGGCATTTGGCCTGTTCAGGAACCCCGACCGACGCTAGATAGAAGCGCAATTTCCAGCCGGACCCTCGGTCCGCGACGCGCCGTTCGGAGTGGACACGACAATGAATCTCGACGACCGGAAGCGACAGGCGGCGGCGCGTGCGCTGGAGGAGGTGCGCGACGGCATGAAGCTCGGGCTCGGTACCGGCTCGACCGCGAAGCACTTCGTCGACCTTTTGGGCGAGCGAGTTCGGAGCGGCCTCAAGGTGATCGGCGTTCCGACCTCGGAGGCGACCCGTATCCAGGCCGAACAGTGCGGCGTTCCGCTGACCACCTTGGACGACATCGATCACCTCGATCTCACGGTGGACGGCGCCGACGAAGTCGATCCCGCGCTCGACCTCATCAAGGGCGGCGGCGGCGCGCTGCTGCGGGAAAAGATCGTGGCGGCGGCGTCGGACCGGATGATCGTGATTGCCGACGATACCAAATGGGTCGAGCGGCTGGGTCGTTTCCCGTTGCCGATCGAAGTCATTCCGTTCGGTCTCGCGGCGACCCGCCGCGGCATCGAGAAGGCCATGGCGGCGTGCGACGTCGCGGGCGACCTGCGCATCCGGGAGGCCGCCGCCGGCCATGCTTTCGTCACCGATGGCGGCCACTGGATCATCGACGCCCACCTCGGTGCCATCCCGGACGCGCCGCGTCTGGCCGGATCGCTGGCGTCGATCCCGGGCGTCGTCGAGCATGGTTTGTTTATCGGCCTTGCCGGCACCGTGGTGCTGGCCGGAGCCAATGGAATTCGCGTCGTCGAGCGGCGCTAGGTCGAATTGGAAATCAAGGAGTTCACATGAAGTATCTCAGCCAGATGTTGATCGCCGGCGGCCTTGCCGTGGGACTGGCGCTGTCCGGTGGCGCCGCGCAGGCGCAGACCGCCGCGCCCGCGCCGAAGCAGGAACTCAAGCCGGTGTCGCCAGCGGCGATGGCCGCCGCCAAGGAATTGCTCAACTTGAAAAATGCGCAGGCCATGTATGCCAGCGCCATTCCGAACATCGTTCAGCGCACCAAGGCCAACCTGTTGCAGAACAACCTCAACTACCAGAAGGATCTGGATGAGGTCGCGGTGATCATCGCCAAGGATCTTGCCGGGCGCGAATCCGAAGTCGGCGACCAGATGGCGAAAGTCTATGCCAACGACTTCACCGAGCAGGAGCTGAAGGATCTGGTGACGTTCTACAAGACGCCGCTCGGGCAGAAGCTGCTGACGACGGAACCGCATGCCATCGCCTCGAGCATGGGTTTCATGAACGAATGGGCGCAGCAGATGATCGGGAAGGTCGCCGAACAATTCCGCGACCAGATGAAGAAGCGCAACAAGCCGGTGCTGTAAGCGAAGGCGAGGAATGGCCGTCATGGCGGATTTCGACGCGGATCTGTTTGTCATAGGCGGCGGCTCGGGCGGCGTGCGCGCCGCGCGGATCGCCGCCGGCCATGGCGCCCGCGTCATGATCGCCGAGGAATATCGGATGGGCGGCACCTGCGTCATTCGCGGGTGCGTGCCGAAGAAGCTGTTCGCCTACGCCGCGCATTTCAGCCACGACTTCGCCGACGCCGCCGGCTTCGGCTGGACCGTTCCGCCCGCGACCTTCGATTGGCCGACCTTGATCGCGAACAAGGACAAGGAGATCGCGCGGCTCGAGGCCGCCTACACCACCAATGCGGAGAAAGCGGGCGCGCAGGTCATCAAGTCGCGCGCTGTGTTCGAGGATCCGCATACGCTGGTGCTCGACGGCGGCAAGAAGGTCCGTGCCAAATATATCCTGATCGCCACCGGCGGCGCGCCGAACCACGGCAAGGCCATCCCCGGCATCGAGCATGTGATTTCCTCGAACGAGGCGTTTCATCTGCCCGCATTGCCGAAGCGCATCGTGATCCAGGGCGGCGGCTATATCGCGCTGGAATTCGCCTGCATCTTCGCCGGGCTCGGCTCCGACGTGACGGTGATCTATCGCGGCGACAACATTCTGCGCGGCTTCGACGACGACGTCCGCGCCCATGTCCGCGCCGAGATGGAGAAGGACGGCATCACGATTCTCACCGGCTGCACGGTGGACAAGATCGAGAAGCATGGCGACGAGTACACGTCGCATCTGTCGAATGGCTCCAGCATCGCGTCCGACAAGGTGATGTTCGCCATCGGCCGTCATCCCAACGTCGCCAATCTCGGGCTTGAGAAGGCGGGCGTCGCCATCAATCCGAAGAACGGCGGCATCGCCGTCAACGAATTTTCGCAAAGCTCGGTGCCGCATATCTATGCGGTCGGCGACGTCACCCATCGCTTCAACCTGACGCCGGTGGCGATCCGCGAGGGCCACGCCTTCGCCGACACCGTGTTCGGCAAGCGCGAGGTGAAGGTCGATCACGCCAACATTCCGACGGCGGTGTTCACGCAGCCGCAGGTCGGCACCATCGGCCTGACGGAAGAGCAGGCGCGGGCGCAGTTCGCAACCGTCGATGTCTACAAGACCACCTTCCGCCCGTTGAAGGCGACGCTGTCGGGCAGCCAGTCGCGCGTGTTGATGAAGCTCGTGGTGGATGGCGCGAGCGACCTCGTCCTCGGCTGTCATATCGTCGGGCCGGAGGCGGCCGAACTCATTCAGGTCATCGCCATCGCCGTCAAGATGAAGGCGACCAAAGCCGACTTCGACGCCACCATGGCGCTGCATCCGACCTCAGCCGAAGAACTGGTGACGATGCGCACCCGCACCGCGCGCTACGTGCGCGAGGCGGCGGAGTAGGGCGGCTACTCGATCACACCCAGCCAATCGGCAGCATTGCGCCACAGCGTGCCACGATGTTCGCGGCGAAAAAATCCCATGTGGCCGATGCTCTTCACGCCGGCATCGCCCGGCGCGATGGAGATCACCTCGGCCGTCGTCGCAGTGAACCCGGAGCACAGCAACTCCACCGCAGAGCGAGGTGCCCAAGTGTCGTCGGTGAAGGCCAGTGCGCGCAGCGGCGCTTTGTAATTCGCGAAGTTCGGAAGCGCCGCGAGCGTCGCGTCGCCGAGCAGGTAACGCTCGTTCATCACCCAGCGCGTCCATTCGAGGAAGACGCCTTTGGGCAGATCCTGACCGAGCATCATGCGGCCCGGCAGATAGCCCGCGACCCGCGCCACCGGCCTGCCGAGATAATTCATGAACAGATAGACGCGATAGCGCTCCGGCGACGGCATCAGCTTCCAGTAGGCGGCCTGTGCCGACACGAACAGCGCACGTGTCACCTCGGTGTTGTTCGGCAACAGCCCCAGCGCCTGGCCGCCGAACGAATGGCCGACATAGAGCAGCGGCAGGTTGCCGTAACGCTGGCGCATCCATGTCACCGCGCCGGTAACATCCTTCGCCGCCCAGTCCGTCATCGAGGCATCGAAGCCGCGCAGCGAGGGCGGCTTGCCGCCGGCGGCGGGCGGCTTCGGCCGCGAGCCGCCGATGCCGCGATAATCGTAGGTGAGGACCGCGCAGCCCTGCCGCGCCAGATAGCGCGCGAAGGCGTCGTAATAGCCGCGCGGCACCGCCGTCGCCGAGTTGATCAGAACGGCATGATGCTTGGTCCCGCGCGGCAGATACAACGTGGCGGCCAGCGCATATCCGTCGGTGGCGGAAATCGAGATGTCGTCGGAATAGACGTCGTCCAGCACAGCCTCGGTCACGGTCGCATCTCGGTTCTTCAACGGGTTCGGCGCGCGGGGAATCTGCCCCGCGTCGTCCATTCTATAGCAAACCCTTGTATTGCCACGACGATTTCAAACTGGCGGGGAGCGTCCCGGCTGTGTATAACCCGCCGGTCCGCCATCCGTGGAGAATGGCGGCTTTTTCTTCAGGAGTAGACCATGTCCGAGCGGTGGACACCCGATAGTTGGCGCAACAAGCCGGTGGTGCAGATGCCGGCCTATCCCGATGCGAAGGCCCTGGCCGACGTCGAGGCGCAACTCGCGACGTTTCCGCCGCTGGTTTTTGCGGGTGAGGCGCGCAACCTGAAGAAGTCTCTGGCCCGAGTCGCAAAGGGTGAGGCTTTCCTGTTGCAGGGCGGCGATTGCGCCGAGAGCTTCGCCGAGCACGGCGCCAACAACATCCGCGACTTCTTCCGCGTACTGCTGCAAATGGCGGTGGTGCTGACCTATGCCGGCGCGCTGCCGGTGGTGAAAGTCGGCCGCATCGCCGGCCAGTTCGCCAAGCCGCGTTCGTCGCCGGTGGAGAAGGTCGACGGTGTCGAGCTACCGAGCTATCGCGGCGACATCGTCAACGATATCGCCTTCACCGCCGAGGCCCGCACCCCGGATCCACGGCGGCAGGTGATGGCGTACCGGCAGTCGGCGGCGACGCTGAACCTGCTGCGCGCCTTCGCGACCGGCGGCTATGCCAATCTCGCCAGCGTGCACGAGTGGATGCTCGGCTTCGTCAAGGGCTCGCAGCAGTCGCGGCGTTATCAGGAACTGGCCGACCGTATCTCGGATGCGCTCAACTTCATGCGCGCCTGCGGCCTCAATCTGGAAAGCCATCCGGAGCTGCGGGCGACCGAGATGTACACCAGCCACGAGGCGCTGCTGCTCGGCTACGAGCAGGCGTTCACGCGCGTCGATTCCACCACCGGCGACTGGTACGCGACCTCCGGCCATATGATCTGGATCGGCGATCGCACCCGGCAGCTTGATCACGCCCATGTCGAGTATTTCCGCGGCATCAAGAATCCGATCGGCCTCAAGTGCGGTCCATCGCTGAAGCCGGACGAGTTGCTGAAGCTGATCGACATCCTCAACCCCGACAACGAGCCGGGCCGGCTGACGCTGATCTCGCGTTTCGGCGCGGACAAGGTTGCCGACGGTCTGCCGCCGCTGGTGCGCGCCGTGCAGCGGGAAGGGCGCGTCGTGGTGTGGTCGTGCGATCCGATGCACGGCAACACCATCACCTCGACCACCGGCTACAAGACGCGGCCGTTCGACCGCATCCTCTCCGAGGTGAAGGGCTTCTTCAACGTGCACGCAGCGGAGGGCACCTACGCCGGCGGCGTGCATCTGGAGATGACCGGGCAGGACGTCACCGAATGTCTCGGCGGCGCGCGCGCGATCACCGACGAGCACCTCAACGACCGCTATCACACGGTCTGCGATCCGCGCCTCAATGCCGAGCAGTCGATCGACATGGCGTTCCTGATTGCCGAACTGCTCAAGCAGGAGCGCGCCGGCAAGGCGCAACCGCTGCCGGCGGCCGCGGGAATGTGATGTGCTGAGGGCGTGGCGGGCGACGGTCAATTCGTGGAACGGATTGGCCTTCGCCATCCGCTCCGAACAGGCGATCCGCGAGGAACTGGCGGCGCTGATCCTCTCGGTGCCGCTGGCGTGGCTGATCGGCACCACGGTGGCGCGGCGTATCGAGATGGTGGCGGTGATCCTGCTGCTCCTCGTCGTCGAACTGCTCAATACGGCAATCGAGAAGCTGGCCGACCGGCTGACCACCGATCACGATCCGCAAATCGGCCGCGTCAAGGACATGGGCTCGGCGGCGGTCGGCGTCACGCTGATCATCGCGGGCGCGGTCTGGCTGCTGGCGCTGGCCGAATGTCTGGGGTGGGTTTGAAGCGGATGGAATGGAAGTTTCGTCCTGACGTGGCAACACCCCGAGGCGTCATCGCCGGGCTTGACCCGGCGATCCATCCTTTCGAAAAGAGATGGATGCGCGGATCAAGTCCGCGCATGACGGCGGAGAAATTCGTCGGAGACACAATGCCGCAGAGCGGGTGAGTTGAGACAGGTGAATTGATGGCATCCGAATTCAAGATCACGCTGGCGCAACTCAATCCGACCGTTGGCGACATCGCCGGCAATGCCGCGAAGGCGCGCGAAGCGCGGGCGCAGGCGAAAGCCGCCGGCGCCGATCTGCTCGTACTGCCGGAATTGTTCATCGCCGGTTATCCGCCGGAAGATCTGGTGTTGAAGCCGGCGTTTCAGGCGGCCTGCCGTGCGGCGATCGAAGATCTCGCACGCGAAAGTGCGGATGGTCCGGCGATGCTGATCGGCTCGCCATGGGTCGATGGCGGCAAGCTCTACAATGCCTGCGCGCTCTTGGCGGAAGGTCGCATCGCCGCGTTGCGCTACAAGGTCAACCTGCCGAATTACGGCGTGTTCGACGAGAAGCGCGTGTTTGCGCGCGGACCTGTCGCCGGGCCGGTGACGGTCGGCGGCGTGCGCATCGGCGTGCCGATCTGCGAGGACACGTGGCTCGAAGAGTCGGCGGATTACGAGAATGTCGTCGAATGTCTCACGGAGACCGGCGCGGAAATTCTGGTGGTGCCGAACGGCTCGCCCTACGCCAAGGGCAAGACTGACATGCGACTGTCGATTTCGGTGGCGCGGGTCACCGAAAGCGAACTGCCGCTGGTTTATCTCAATCAGGTCGGCGGGCAGGACGAACTGGTGTTCGACGGCGCATCGTTCGTGCTCAACGCCGACCGTTCGCTCGCCGCGCAATTGCCGGCCTTCGTCGAGAACATCACGACGCTGACCTTCACCAAGGGCGCGGAGGGATGGCGCTGCAAGGGTCCGGTCGCGCCGCTGCTTGATAATGACGAAGCGGACTACGCCGCCTGTGTGCTCGGCTTGCGCGATTATGTCGGCAAGAACGGTTTCCCCGGTGTGCTGATGGGCGTTTCCGGCGGCATCGATTCCGCGCTGTGCGCGGCGATCGCGGTGGATGCGCTGGGGGCGGAGCGCGTGCGCGGCGTGATGCTGCCGTTCAAGTACACCGCGCAAGTGTCGCTCGAGGACGCGGCGAAACTCGCCAAGGCGCTCGGCATTCGTTACGAGGTGCTGCCGATCGCCGACGCCGTCAATGGTTTCGAGGCGATCCTCGCTGATACGTTCAAAGGCTTGCCGCGCGATATCACCGAAGAGAATTTGCAGGCGCGCACCCGCGGAACGCTCTTGATGGCGCTGTCGAACAAGACCGGCGCGATGGTGGTGACCACCGGCAACAAGTCGGAAATGTCGGTCGGCTACGCCACGCTCTATGGCGACATGAACGGCGGCTTCAATCCGATCAAGGACATCTACAAGACCGAGGTGTTCCGGCTCTCGCGTCTGCGCAATACGTGGAAGCCGGATGGCGCGCTGGGGCCGTCGGGCGAGGTGATTCCGAACAACATCATCGTGCGGCCGCCGACGGCTGAACTGCGCGACAATCAGACCGATCAGGACTCGCTGCCGCCTTACGATGTGCTCGACGCCATCCTCGAACGCTTGGTCGAACGCGAGGAGCCGCTGGCGGACATCGTCGCAAGCGGCTTCGAACGCGATACCGTTGCGCGGATCGATCGTCTCCTGAACATCGCAGAATACAAGCGACGGCAGGCCGCGCCGGGTGTGAAGGTGACGCGCAAGAATTTTGGCCGCGATCGCCGCTATCCGATCACCAATCGCTTCCGCGACTCCGGCGCCCCGCTGCCATCAGTCGACGCAACGCTGACCCCGCGCAGCGGCAAGGCATCGACGGACGTGTTCGAAGGTTGATTCATTGTCGTCCCCGCGAAGGCGGGGACCCAGAATCCCTGGCAATAGTGGGTCTGACTGTCGGTCAAAAATGACTATCGCAGCGCGCATCATCAGCGACACGGCGTCTGGGTCCCCGCCTTCGCGGGGACGACGCTGATCGAGTTGTATGTCCGATAATAAGCGACTGCTCGACGCGACTGTTCGGTCACAGAATGACGCCGTCACGCGCATCTCAACGCATCACCGCGTCGGCAGGAACGTCGGTCCCACGGTGCGGATGCCGTTCTTGTCGGTGTTCGCGGCCGGTGCATTGCCCGGCGCCGCGCCGTTCGCCGGCGGCGTATCCTGTGCCGTAGCCGCGCCTTTCTTCTGCGGCGCCGCCTTCGGCTGCGACATCTTCTTGGCGCGGTCTTCGGTGACGATGATGTCGCCCTGTTGCAGCGAGGCCTTGTCGTCGAGATGCTTCAGCGCCTGCGACCAGGTTTCGCCGGTGGCCTTGCAGGTGCAGTTCGGATCGAACGTCTTGCGATACTGGAACGCATGAGGCAGCGAGGTATACGGCTGGCCCGAGATCGACACCGCCTGGTTCATGTCCTCGCCGGGATTGCGATAGGTGTAGAGATTGGCGTCCGCCGCCGGGCACTGGTTCTTGCAAGTGCGCTCGTCGTCGCCGAAGCGGCTCTGCACCGTCGCGAACGAGATCGGGAAGTAATAGCCGTCGCAGCTTCGCACGCAGACGGTGCGATAGGTGCCGGACGGTGCGCCGGGCGGCGGCGCGAGGTTCGGATCGGCTTCGCCCGGATTGGGATTGTTGTTGCCGCCGCCGAACAGGTTTTCGAAGAAGCCGCCGGGGCCACGCGGCGCGTTGGCATATTGTGGGCCGCAATTGTTCTGGGCGAGAGCGGCCAGCACCGAGCGGCGCTGGCTTTCGCGCTCGTGTCCGCCACCGCCGCGCAATTGCTCGAGGCTGCCGAGCATCTGGTCGAGATTGGCGCGCATCTGCTGGATCTGGTTGTTGACCGGACCGCATTGCGCCGATTGCCCGTTGAACAGCGAGAAGAAACCGGAGCTGTCGCAGCCCATGCGCTTGGCCTGCGCGGTGACGCGATCGAGTTCATGCTGCTGCCGGGTGGCGGCGTCCTGATAGCGGCGGATCTGCTCGGCGCGGGCCGGATCGCCGCCGCCGCGATCGATGCTGGCGAGCTGCGCTTCAAGGCGCACGCACATCGGATTGGCCGGGCCTCCGCCTTGCGGCGGCGGATAGTTCTGCGCGTTCGCCGGACTACTGAGCGCCGCAACGCTCGCGAGAATTGCACCGGCCAGCGCCCAGCGTGAGGTGGAAACGATCAGGGAATCCAGCATGATGCAGTCGATTGAGCCATTTCGATCGAGGTGGATTTCAGCCGCGCGCGAATCGCCAAGTCTTGAATCGCCAGGGCTTTATAACACTGTCTTTATAGCATCGTCGGGCCACGATGCAGGGCATCGCGGCCGCAGCCGGTCTGGCCGAGCGACGACTTGGCCACTGTCACGTCGTTCCAAGGCGTGAGTGTGGCGGTCACGGGCACGATCCCGTGACGAGTTCGCGTCATGCGAGTGGCTGTTAGCGGTGGCAGGTGATGGCGATGAATTCGGCGCCACTGGCCCCCCGACGGTGGCCGCCGGTCGAAGCCGGAATGGCGCCGGTCACCTCGTCGGGATCGACCCGGCGGAACGCGGTCGCCTCGGTGAATTCCCGCGACTGGCAATAGGCGCGGGCAGCATGGGCGCCGCAGGTCTGGCCGTTGGCGAGGCATTCATCGATGCCGTAGCCGTCAGACTGGTTGGCGATGATGAAGACCCGGTTGTCGGCGTGAGCCGGCGAAGCAGCGGAGAGGGCCGCGAACGCAGCCAAGAATCCAGTCAAGGCAACCAGAAGCGGGGTCGATTTCATGAGGCACCGGAATGACAACGTTGTGTCACCGGTACGCCCGAAAGGTTAAAAATGATTAACCTTGAAGACCTGGTCGCCAAAATCTTGGAAGTCACGTCAGGGCAGGGACTTGACGCCATCCCCCGGTCTGGCACATGGTGCCGCCATGGATCGCCTCCTCACCGATTGTGGCATTTGCCGCTCGATTATTAGCTAGCGTTTTCGCTGGCTGAGGCTGTCTATTCTCATCGATTCATGAGCGGACGCCCGGCCCGGGGGACCGTATGCCTATGGCTTCGCGCCGTGGCTTCTCGTTTCTGGATTGATGACCGATGGAACTTCGCCTCTACAATACCCTGACGAAGGAGAAGCAGCCGTTCCGGCCGCTCGATCCGGCCAGCGTGCGGATGTATGTCTGCGGGCCGACGGTCTACGACTTCGCCCACATCGGCAACGCCCGCCCGGTGATCGTGTTCGACGTGCTGTTCCGGCTGCTGCGGCACGTCTACGGCGCGGACCACGTCACCTATGTCCGCAACATCACCGACGTCGACGACAAGATCAACGCGCGCGCGGCGCGGGATTTTCCCGATCTGCCTCTCAACGAGGCGATCCGAAAGGTCACCGAGGAGACCGAGAAGCAGTTTCACGCCGACGTCGATGCGTTGGGTTGCCTGCGCCCCAGCGTCGAGCCGCGCGCGACCGAGCACATCCCCGAGATGCGTGCCATCATCGAAAAGCTGATCGAAGGCGGCCACGCCTATGTCGAGCAGGACCATGTGCTGTTCGCCGTTGCCTCGATGAAGAACTACGGCCGGCTGGCGCGGCGTTCGCTCGACGAGATGCTGGCCGGTGCGCGCGTCGATATCGCGCCCTACAAGCGCGATGCGATGGACTTCGTGCTGTGGAAGCCGTCGAAGCCGGGCGAGCCGTCATGGCCTTCGCCGGGCGGCATCGCCGTCGAAGGGCGGCCGGGCTGGCATCTCGAATGCTCGGCGATGGCGTGGAAGCATCTCGGCGAACAGTTCGACATTCACGGCGGCGGCATCGATCTGGTGTTTCCGCATCACGAGAACGAACTGGCGCAGACCTGCTGTGCCTTCCACCACGACCGCATGGCCAACGTCTGGATGCACAACGGCTTCCTGCAGGTCGAAGGCGAGAAGATGTCGAAGTCGCTCGGCAACTTCGTCACCATCCGCGAGTTGCTGGCGACGACGGCGTTCGGTGCGAGCAAGTGGCACGGCGCGGTGCTGCGTCTGGCGATGCTGATGACGCACTACCGCCAGCCGATCGACTGGACCGCCGAGCGGTTGGTCGAGGTGCGGAAGGCGCTGGCCGAGTGGATTAACGTCGCGGCGGCGGCCAAACCGTCCGCCACGGTTTTGCCGCAAGAATCCCTGGAGGTTTTGGCCGACGATCTGAACACGCCGGGCGTCGTCACGATGCTCCACGCGTTTCATCGCGAAGCCAGAAGCGGAAACGCCGAGGCGGCCGCGTATCTGCACAACACGCTGCGTTTTCTGGGCGTCTGGAATGGCGAAACGGCGGACGAGATTGCCAACTACGGACTGGATGCGAGCGATCTTCCGAGCCGCGAGGAGATCGACGGCTACATCGCCCCACGCACAGCAGCGCGCGCGGCGAAGAATTGGGATGAGTCCGATCGCATTCGCGATGAACTTGCCGCGAAAGGCATCGTACTGAAAGACGGCAAGGGCGCCGACGGCAAGCCGATGACGACGTGGGAGGTGGCGCGATGAGTGTGTCTTCCGTCGTCATTGCCGGACCTGATCCGGCAATCGATCGATCAAGATTCATGATTCCGTTCTGGATGGATGTGCGGGTCAAGCCCGCGCATGACAGGGGAGTGTAGTGATGGGGCAGGCGATGACAAAACCTGCGCTGCGGCCATTGCTTCCCGCCGACGTGCCGGTGCTGGCCGCGATCTTCGCCGCCAGCATCGAAGAGTTGGCCGAGGACGATTACAGCGAGGCGCAGCGTGCGGCCTGGGCGAGCCGCGCCGATGACGAAGAGGCATTCGGCAAGAAGCTCGCCGGACAACTGACGTTGGTTGCGACCATCAACGGCGCGCCGGTCGGCTTTGCGTCGCTGAAAGGTGCCGATCACATCGACATGCTGTTCGTGCATCCAAGCGTGGCGCGGCAAGGTGTTGGCGCGATGCTGTGCGATGCGTTGGAAAAACTGGCTGGCGCGCGCGGTGCGACAAAACTCACCGTCGATGCCAGCGACACTGCCGAACCATTGTTCCTCAAGCGCGGCTATGTCGCGCAACGCCGCAACAGCATTTCCGTCGACGGCGAATGGCTGGCGAACACCACGATGCAGAAAACCCTGGCCGCGAACCCTGCGCCGAATTCGGAATCCAATCCATGAGCCGCGAACGCCTCTATCTGTTTGACACCACGCTGCGCGATGGCGCGCAAACCAACGGCGTCGACTTTTCGATCCACGACAAGCAATTGATCGCAGGACTGCTCGACGAACTCGGCATCGATTACGTCGAAGGCGGCTATCCCGGCGCCAATCCGTCCGACACGGAATTCTTTTCCAAGAATCCGAAGTTTCAGCACGCGCGCTTCACCGCGTTCGGCATGACGCGACGGGCAGGGCGCTCCGTCTCCAACGATCCCGGCGTCGCGGCGCTGCTCGAAGCGCGCGCCGATGCGATTTGCTTTGTCGCGAAATCGTCGGCGTATCAGGTGCGCGTCGCACTGGAGACGACGAAAGAGGAAAACCTCGCCTCGATCCGCGACAGCGTCACCGCCGCGAAGAATGCCGGTCGCGAAGTGATGCTCGATTGCGAACACTTTTTCGATGGCTACAAGGAAGACCCGGAATTCGCGCTCGCCTGTGCAAAGGCGGCGTATGAATCCGGCGCGCGTTGGGTGGTGCTGTGCGATACCAACGGCGGCACCATGCCGGATCGTATCGAGACGGTGGTGCGCGAGGTGGCGAAGCACATTCCGGGTGACCACCTCGGCATCCACGCGCACAACGATACCGAGCAGGCGGTGGCCAATTCGCTCGCCGCAGTGCGCGGCGGCGCGCGGCAGATTCAGGGGACGCTGAACGGTCTCGGCGAACGTTGCGGCAACGCCAATCTCTGTTCGATCATCCCGACGTTGAAGCTGAAACCGCAGTTCGCCGACGTTTTCGAGATCGGCGTTACCGATGAGAAACTCGCGACGCTCACCCGCGTGTCGCGAGCGCTCGACGAAATTCTCAATCGTGCGCCCGATCGCCATGCGCCTTATGTCGGCGCGAGCGCCTTCGTCACCAAGACCGGCATTCACGCGTCGGCGATCATGAAAGACCCGGCGACATACGAACACGTCACGCCGGAAACAGTGGGCAATCATCGTCAGGTACTGGTGTCGGATCAGGCGGGGAAATCCAACGTGATCGCCGAGTTGGAGAAGGCGGGCATTCCTTTCGACAAGAACGATCCGAAGCTCAATCGCCTGATCGAGGAGATGAAGTCGCGTGAAGCCGCCGGCTACGCCTATGAGTCCGCCAACGCGTCGTTCGATCTGCTGGCGCGCCGTACGCTCGGCAAGGTGCCTGAATATTTCCGCGTCGAGCAGTTCGACGTCAATGTCGAGCAGCGTTACAACGCGATGGGCCGGCGGGTCACGGTGGCGATGGCGGTAGTGAAGGTCGATGTCGGCGGCGAGACGACGATCTCGGCGGCGGAAGGCAACGGCCCTGTCAACGCGCTCGACGTCGCGCTGCGCAAGGATATCGGCAAGTACCAGAAGTATATCGAGGGGTTGAAGCTCACGGATTACCGTGTGCGTATCCTCAATGGCGGCACCGAGGCGATCACGCGGGTGCTGATCGAGAGCGAGGACGAGCAGGGCGACCGTTGGACCACCATCGGCGTGTCGGCGAACGTCATTGACGCCTCGTTCCAGGCGCTGATGGATTCCGTGGTTTACAAACTGGTGAAGTCGAACGCTCCGATTTGACGGAGGCAATCATGATCGACCACGTCTCGCTTGCCGTCAGCGATCTTGCGCGTGCCGTCGCATTCTATGAGCGCGTGTTGGCGCCGCTTGGTCTGACGAAACTGGTGACGCGTGAAAGGATGGTCGGATTCGGCAAGACCTATCCGGAAATCTGGATCAATCTGCGCGATGGGATGGCGCGACTACCAACCGATAGCGGCGCGCACATTGCGTTACGCGCCAAGACGACGACCGAGATCGATGCCTTCCATGCGGCGGCGGTCGCAGCCGGCGCGACGTCGGAAAGCGCGCCCTCGCTGCGCCCGCATGATCGGGTGCGATACTACGCAGCGTTCGTTGTCGATGCCGACGGCAACCGCATCGAAGCGGTGACGTTTCCACAAGTATAGGGATTGCGCCTACAGCCGCCGTGCGACACTCGGCGTGAGCTGTTTCTCGGCCTCGGGCACTTGGGCCGCGGCGGCACGCAGCCTCGGCAGGATGTCTTCGACCCGTTCGGCCTTGAGGATGTCCACCGACAGCGTCGGACGGATGAAGGCGGTCGCGCGCATATGCGTTAAGAGGTCCATCAGCGGCTCCCAGAAGCCGTCGATGTTGGCGAGCAGGATCGGCTTGCTGTGGCGACCGAGTTGCTGCCACGTCAGTTGCTCGACGAGTTCTTCCAGCGTGCCGATGCCGCCGGGCAGTGCGACGAACGCATCCGAACGCTCGAACATCAGCCGCTTGCGCTCGTGCATGTCGTGGGTGACGATCATTTCCTGGGCGCCGGTCATCGCGTGTTCGCGCTTCACCAGAAAATCCGGAATAATACCGGTGACCTGGCCGCCATGCTCCAGCGTCGCCGCCGCGACCGCGCCCATCAGGCCGATCGAGCCGCCGCCATAGACCAGGCCAACGCTGCTCTCGGCGAGGGCCTTCCCGAAGGCCTGTGCTGCTTCGACGAAGTTGGGATTGGTGCCTGGGCCTGAGCCGCAATAAACGCAAACGGTTTTAATATCAGTCATGTGATTCATGTGGCATCGGCCCATGACAGCGTCAAGACGGGGAGTGCCCGGAAACCGGTCGCGCCGGCTAACGCGGGCCAAAACCGCGTCAACCGGTGCGAGTGGTAAAAGAATCTACCGGCGAGGGTGCGGCCGGCACGCAAACCCTCTATATGACACCACGATTGCAAACTCTTTTGGCAAACGGCGGCGGCAGGGCTCGCCGCCGTTTGCGTCAGGCTGATGAATGGCTTCCACGCATCCCACGTCCAATCCTGAAGCGCCGCCGCAGGCCGCTGCGGATGCCGCCGCCGGCGCATCGCTGGTACGGACGCTGGTGAACCTGTGGCCGCATATCTGGCCGGGGGATCGCGCCGACCTGAAATGGCGCGTGGTGTGGTCGCTGGTGCTGCTGCTGCTGGCGAAGCTGGCCACGCTGTCGGTGCCGTTTACGTTCAAATGGGCGATCGATGCCTTGACTGGCGCCGATACCGCGCCGGTGCAGTCGTCGAACTGGTTGTTTTGGCTGATCGCCTCGCCGTTGCTGATGACCGCGACCTACGGCGCCGGGCGCATCCTGATGGCGCTGCTGACGCAATGGCGCGACGGCATCTTCGCCAAGGTTGCGATGCACGCGGTGCGGCGGCTGGCTTATCTGACGTTCGTGCACATGCACGAACTGTCGCTGCGCTTCCATCTCGAGCGCCGCACCGGCGGGTTGACGCGGGTGCTGGAGCGTGGACGGCTCGGCATCGAAGTCATCGTGCGCATGGTGATCCTGCAACTGGTGCCCACCATCGTCGAGGTGACGCTGCTGACGGCGGTGCTGCTGTGGCAGTTCGACTGGCGCTACGTGCTGGTGACCTTGATCACCGTCGTGATCTACATGTGGTTCACTTATATCGCGACCGAGTGGCGCATCGATATCCGCCGCCGGATGAACGACTCCGATACCGAAGCAAACACCAAGGCCATCGACTCGCTACTCAACTACGAGACGGTGAAGTATTTCAGCGCCGAGGCACGCGAGGCCACGCGCTACGACCGCTCGATGGAGCGTTACGAGCGCGCTAGCGTCAAGACCTACACCTCGCTGGCGGTGCTCAACATCGGGCAGAACGTCATCTTCACCATCGGCCTGACGGCGACAATGCTGATGTGCGCCATCGGCGTGCGCAACGGCACCAACACCGTCGGCGATTTCGTCATGATCAACGCCATGATGATCCAGTTGTACCAACCGCTGAATTTCATGGGCATGGTCTATCGCGAGATCAAGCAGGCGGTGATCGACATCGA
>JAFKKL010000093.1 GCA_017305595.1 Hyphomicrobiales bacterium
CGAAGAACAGGTCGCTTATCAAACTGCTCTACAGCAATTAGCACCTCAACTACTAAACTGGAAAATCGAATACTCAGACGACTTTACGTATCTTGAATACACCACATTAAATGGCAGCACGCATACGGCCGATCTATTTGGCGAAGGAATAGCGAGTCTCTTTCGAATTGTGCTCGCCCTTTACGATCCCGAAGATTGCATCGTTATCATTGACGAACCCGAGCTGTCTTTACATCCCCAAGCGCAAAAGCGACTCGCTAAATTCATCGCTGAAAAGGCAAAAGAACGGCAGATAATTCTTTGCACGCACTCTCCTCATTTCTTAAGCTGGAAAGATTTAGCGGCGGGCGCTAACGTATATAGGCTTCGTCAGGACCGCTACGGAATACAATCCAATCGTCTTTCCGCAAAAACCATAGCTTCGCTAAACAAACTGTCTAGCGATTGGCAAAAGCCCCAGTTGCTTGATTCTGTAGCAAAAGAAGTATTCTTCGCCGATGAAGTTTTGTTCCTAGAGGGTCAAGAAGATGTTGGCTTGATCGGACGTTTCATCGAATTAGAAGGCATCGAATCGATTCAATTATTTGGCTATGGTGTAGGAGGCGCCAAAAATACGTTACGTTTTTTGGCTATGGCGACAGAACTAAAAATTCCTTGTGGTGCCATCTTCGATGGAACAAGTAAGGAGGAGTACGACGTAGCAGTAGCAGAATATAAAAATGCTCGAATTGAATTACTTCCCGTTGCCGATATTCGAGATAAGCCTCCGACGCCAGAAAAATCGACGACACTTGGTATCTTTAACAAGGATGGTCAGATAAAAACGGAATTCCATGGATATCTCGTAGAGACTCTCCGCGAGTTTCGTGATTACTTTGATGAATGTCTAAAGCCTTGAGCGCAAATGATTAGCAAAGCGCTATCCGCGCGAGACTGTGTCGGTCACTGCGGCCCCTCACCCGCACGTCTATACCGGATCGATCGGCGCTTGCTTCCGTCATGGCCCGGAGCTGCCACCGGTGTAGCGACCGTGCGAGAAACCGGGTTGGCTCGTGATGGTGCTGCGGTGCACAGCATCGAGACTTCTGTTTAAACGGCGTGGGCGTTGTTCAGCGCCTGCTTGATAGTTCAGCGGGAAGCCGCCGTCGTGCAGGGCATTGCCTCTGCGCATATCTCAAATATCGCCTTCCTGCTCCGCCATCGACCGTTGCCCGCCCTCCGCATTCCCCGAACGCGTCGCCTGCGCTCCGCCCTCGAAAATGTCCTGCACGAGGCCGAGCTTCCCAAGTCCCCGAATGATCAGGCCGGTGATGTCGATTTCGTACCAGGCGTGCGAGATGTAGGCGTCGCGGGGGAAGCGGTGATGGTTGTTGTGCAGGCCTTCGCCGAGCGTGAGGATCGACACCAGAAACTGGTTGGTGGTGCCGTCGTTGATCTCGAAGCGGCGGTAGCCGTAGCGTCCCTCGCTGTGGCAGACCGAGTTGACCAGCGAGGTCATCGTCGTGGTGGCATAGTTGCGGAACAGGCCGGAGAACAGCACGCAGCCGATCATGGTGTGGATGCCGCCGGCCGCGTAGCCGATGGCGGCCGGAATGAAGGCGATCGACGTCAGATACCAGAACCAGCGCGTGCGGACGAAGAACATCGCGATCGGATCGGCCAGAATATCCTTGGCGTAGTATTCGCCTTGCGTCGTCGCCTGATCGAACACCCAGCCGCCCTGCGCGTGCATCATGCCCTTGAGGTAGCTGAGATAGCGGTTGCCCACGCCGTCATATCGCGGGCTGTGAACGTCGCCGGGCTTGTCGGCATAAAGGTGGTGCCGGCGATGATTGGAGACCCATCGCAGCACCGAGCCCTGCATCGCCATCGTGCCGATCATGCAGAAGAACGCGCGCATCACCGGACCGCAGCGAAAGCTGCGATGCACCAGCAGGCGATGCATGCCCGCGCCCATCCCGAACATGGTCAGGAAATACATGCCGGCGAACACCGCGACCTCGACCCAGCCGATGCCCTGCGTCACCACCCAGATCAGCGCGGCCGCCGTGCCGCCGTAGAGGATGGCGAACATGAGACGGATTTCGCGCACCTTGGCGTCCACCAGCGGGCCTTCCAGAAGCACCCCCGGCGGCACTTTCGGCTCCGCATCGTCCTCCGACATCACGCCCTGAATTGCGGTCATTTGCCGATCCGTTCTCATGGGGGCCAACGCATCTGCGACGCAGCGTACCGGCCGCATTATTTCTAACACGGACTCGCTTGGTCGCGGAAGCGGATTAGGCCCTGAAAAGATGCGGTCTGCCGACGTTAACTAATCACACGTCCCCTCACCCGCAGGTCCACACCGCGCCGATCGGCGTCTGGGTCCAGCACGGGCCAAAACTGCCACCGTTGTAGCGGCCGCCGTAGAATCCGGGGCGGCCGGGATAGCGCAATTGGCCGTCCCAGAAATTGTAGTAGCGGGGCGTCGGGCCGATGTACCAGTGGCGCGGCTTGCGGCGCGCGTTGCGCAGCACGGAGGCTTCCTGCTTGAACAGCGGCGCGGCGTTGTTCAGCGGCTGCTGATAGCCCGGCAGGAAGCCGTAATTG
>JAFKKL010000083.1 GCA_017305595.1 Hyphomicrobiales bacterium
GCCGTGTTCGTTTCCGCCGCGACCATGGATCCCGAAATCGCCAAGCGTCTCGCCGCGCGGGTCGAGGCGACGGGACGGCTCTATCTCGACGCGCCGATCAGCGGCGGCGCGCAGCGGGCCGCGCAAGGCGAACTCACCATTCTGGCGTCCGGCAGCGCGGCGGCGTTCGCCAAGGCGCGGCCCGCGCTCGACGCGATGGCGGCGAAACTCTACGAACTCGGCGACGCGCCGGGGCAGGGCTCCGCTTTCAAGATGATCAATCAATTGTTGGCCGGCGTGCACATCGCTGCCGCCTCGGAGGCGATCAGCTTCGCGGCAAAGCAGGGCCTCGATATCCGCAAGGTCTACGAGGTGATCACCGCGTCGGCCGGCAATTCGTGGATGTTCGAGAATCGCGTGCCGCATGTGCTGGAAGGCGATTACACGCCGCGCAGTGCGGTCGATATCTTCGTCAAGGATTTAGGCATTGTGCAGGACATGGCGCGTAACGCCAAGTTTCCGGTGCCGATGTCGGCCGCTGCCTTGCAGATGTTCCTGATGGCCTCCGCGTCTGGCATGGGTCGCGACGACGATATCGCCGTTGCCAAGATGTATGCTCAAGTCACCGGCGCACCGCTGCCCGGCGCGCCGAAGCACGATTGAACAACATTTCAGAACGAGAAAAGACACACCATGCCCCGCTTCGCCGCTAACCTTTCGATGATGTTCACCGAACAGCCGTTTCTCGATCGGTTCGACGCTGCCGCGGAGGCCGGTTTCGATGCGGTCGAATTCCTGTTTCCTTACGATTTCGCGCCGGAGGACGTCGGCGACCGGCTGCGCCGCAATGGGTTGACGCAGGCGCTGTTCAATCTGCCGCCGGGCGACTGGGACGCCGGTGAGCGCGGCTTCGCGGCGCAGCCGGATTGCTTTGCACAGGTGCAGGCAGGGGTCCGCACGGCGTTGCCCTATGCGGCGGCCACCGGCGTCAAGCGGCTGCACCTGATGGCGGGTATTGCCGATCGTCGCGACGCGCAGGCGGTGGCGGCGTTTCGTAAGTCTGTCGCTTGGGTCGCGGAAGAACTCGGCCGCCACGGCATCGATACCGTGATCGAGCCGATCAACCCGCGTGACGTGCCGGGCTACTTCCTCAACGACTTCGCTTTCGCGCGCGACCTGATCGCGGAACTGAATCATCCGAACCTGAAATTGCAGTTCGACATCTATCACTGCCAGATCGTCCACGGCGACGTGACGATGCGGCTGCGCGAGATGATGCCGATGATCGGCCATATCCAGATCGCCAGCGTGCCGTCGCGCAACGAGCCGGGCAGCGAGGAACTGAACTACCCCTTCCTGTTCGATGAACTGGACCGGCTCGGCTATCGCGGCTTTGTCGGCTGCGAATATCGCCCGCGCGGCAAGACCGAGGATGGCCTCGGCTGGTTCGCGCCCTATGCGAAGCCGCGCGGAGCGAAGTCGTGACCTTGGCGCTGGGCTGCATCGCCGACGACTACACCGGCGCGTCGGACCTTGCCAATACGCTGACGCGTTGCGGCCTGCGCACGGTGCAGACCATCGGTGTGCCGGCCGACGACTTTCCGTTGCCGGAGGTCGATGCGGTGGTGGTGTCGCTGAAAAGCCGCTCCATTCCCGCTGCCGATGCGGTTGCCGCCTCGCGCAAGGCCGAGCGCTGGCTGCGCGGACGCGGCGCCACGCATGTATTGTTCAAGATCTGCTCGACCTTCGATTCCACCGACGCCGGCAACATCGGCCCGGTGATGGACGCGCTGCAGGAAGACTCCGGCGACGCCATTGTTCTGGTGACGCCGGCGTTCCCCGGCACCGCGCGCACGGTCTATCAGGGCAACCTGTTCGTCGGCGCCGTGCCGCTCAACGAAAGCCCGTTGAAGGATCATCCGCTGAATCCAATGCATGACGCCAATCTGGTGCGGGTGCTAGGGCGGCAGAGCAAGGCGCGGATCGGCCTTGTCGATCTGGCAACGGTCGCGCGGGGTGCCGACGCCACCCGCGAACGGCTTTCGAGGCTGGCGAGTGAGGGCGTTCGCGCTGCCGTCATCGATGCCGTGTTCGATGCCGATCTGGAAACCATCGGGCAGGCGGCGCTGGCGCATCGGTTGTCGGTCGGAGCCTCCGGCCTCGGGCTGGGACTGGCGCGGGGGCTCGTCGCCTCCAGACGGGTTCGCGCCGGAAGCATGGCCGACGATACCACTCAACGCGAGGTTGGCGGCGCGGCGGCTTGTCTTGCCGGAAGTTGCTCGCAGGCGACGCTGGGGCAAATCGCCGAAGCGGAGCGGGTGATGCCGGTGCTGCGGCTCGACCCCGAACGGATCATTGCCGGGTCTGAAGAGGTCGATCGTGCGGTGCGCTGGGCAAGGGAACGGTTGGCCGCTGGCCCGGTTCTGATTGCCAGCAGCGCCACCGCAGATCAGGTCGCTGCCGTCCAGAGCCGCCACGGTCGCGAGGTTGCCGGCCACGCTATCGAGCAGGCGATGGCCGCCATCGCGGAGGCATTGGTGCAGGTCGGCGTCCGCCGGTTGGTGGTCGCCGGCGGCGAAACGTCCGGCGCGGCGGTGGATCGGCTGGGCTTGCCCGGGTTCCTGGTCGGGCCGGAAATCGCGCCCGGCGTTCCGGTGTTGCGGGCGGTAGGCGGTCGCCATGGCGAGATGTTGCTGGCGCTGAAATCGGGCAATTTCGGCGGTCCGGCCTTCTTCGGCGATGCTCTTACGCTGATGCGGTGACTTTTGGCCAAATTGAAGGTATTTCAGGGTGCCCAGCCAGACTATCCGGTGACGTGGCGTATCACCGTGATGTGCAGGGCATCTCAACGCTTCGTGATGGTCCATCGCCACCGCCGTGGGGCGCGCGGGGTGACCGTCTGCTAAAAGACGGCCCGGATTCGCTCCTGGTTACAAGGTGCTGACGAAGAGGATCGCTGCTTAATGGTCTCGCTGGTTCGGATCGCGCTGAGCCGTCCCTACACCTTTGTGGTGCTGGCACTGCTGTTGCTCATCGTCGGGCCGTTGGCGGCGCTGCGGACGCCGACCGATATCTTTCCGGAAATCGGCATCCCGGTGATCGGCGTGGTCTGGTCTTACACCGGCCTGCCGCCGGACCAGATGGCCGGACGGATCACCACGCCGTTCCAGCGCGCGCTGACCACCACAGTCAACGACATCGAGCATATCACCGCCAACTCCTATAACGGCGTCGGCATCATCAAGATTTTCTTCCAGCCCAATGTCGATATCCGCACCGCCAACGCGCAGGTGACGGCGATCGCGCAGACCATGATCAAGCAGTTGCCGCCCGGTGCGACACCGCCCTTGATCCTCAACTACAGCGCCTCAACGGTGCCGGTGATCCAGATAGCGCTGGCGGGTGAGGGACTGACCGAACAGAACCTGTTCGACATCGCCACCAACCAGTTGCGCACCCCGCTCGTCACCGTGCCCGGCGCGGCGATCCCGTGGCCGTTCGGCGGCAAGCAGCGCCAGATCCGGATCGATCTCGATCCGGTGGCGATGCAATCGCGCGGGCTGTCGGCACAGGACGTCGCGAATGCGCTGGCGGCGCAGAACCTGATCACGCCGGTCGGCACCCAGAAGATCGGACAGTTCGAATACGTCATTCAGCTCAACAACTCACCGCTGAAGATCGAGGAACTGGGCGATCTGCCGATAAAGGTCGTCAACGGCGCCACGGTCTATATCCGCGATGTCGGGCATGTGCTGGACGGCAACTCGCCGCAGACCAACATCGTGCATGTCGACGGCGGCCGCTCGGTGCTGATGATGGTGCTGAAAGCGGGCTCAGTTTCGACGCTCGATATCATCAGCGGCATCAAGAAGAAGATCGTCGAGGTGCGCGACACTTTGCCGGAATCGCTAAAGATCAGCCTGCTCGGCGATCAGTCGGTGTTCGTCCGCGGCGCCATTCTCGGTGTCGCTATCGAGGGCCTGATCGCGGCGGTGCTCACCAGCCTGATGATCTTGCTATTCCTCGGAAGCTGGCGCTCCACGATCATCATCGCGATCTCGATCCCGCTCTCGGTGCTGGGTGCCATCATCATGCTGGCGTTGGTGGGCGAGACCCTCAACATCATGACGCTAGGCGGGCTTGCGCTCGCGGTCGGTATTCTGGTCGACGACGCCACGGTGACGATCGAGAATATCAACTGGCATCTGGAGCAGGGCAAGGAGGTCGAGCCCGCCATTCTCGACGGCGCCAACCAGATCGTGACGCCGGCGTTCGTCTCGCTGCTATGCATCTGCATCGTGTTTGTGCCGATGTTCTTCCTCACCGGCGTCTCGCGCTTCCTGTTCGTACCGATGGCGCTGTCAGTGATGTTCGCCATGACATGGTCGTTCATCCTGTCGCGCACGCTGGTGCCGACCATGGCAAAATACCTGCTCAAGCCGCATTTGCATCACGACAGCGAGAAGCCGGCGACACGCAATCCCCTGGTGCGCTTCCAGCGCGGTTTTGAAGCGCGGTTCGAACGGATGCGGGCGAACTATCGCGCAACCTTGGTGTTGGCGCTGGGCCATCGCAAGGTATTCGTCGTCGGCTTCCTCGGCTGCATTGCGCTGTCGTTTTTGCTGGTGCCGTTCCTCGGCCGCAACTTCTTTCCGTCGGTCGATACCGGGCAGATGCTGATTCACACGCGCCAGCAGATCGGCACCCGCGTTGAGGAAGCGGCGGCGCGTTTGGCGGATGTTCAGCGCTTCATCCGTCAGGTCATTCCGCCGCACGAACTCGACACCATGGCCGACAACATCGGCATGCCGGTGAGCGGCATCAACATGACCTATAACAATACGGGCGTGATCGGCCCGCAGGATGGCGACATCCAGATCAAGCTGCATGAAGGCCATCGCCCGACCGCCGAGTACGTGCGTGAATTGCGTGAAAAGCTGCCGCGCGCATTCCCGGGCATCTCGTTCGCATTCCTGCCCGCTGACATCGTCAGCCAGATCTTGAACTTCGGCGCGCCGGCGCCGATCGATCTTCAGGTGCGCGGCACCGATGCGGCGGGCAATTTCAAGTACGCCAACGATCTGTTGCGGCGCATTCGCCTCATTCCCGGCGTCGCCGATGCGCGCATCCAGCAGTCGCCGAACAATCCGGGATTCAATGTCGATGTGGACCGGACCCGGGCGCAGTATGTCGGGTTGACCGCGCGCGACGTCACCAACAGTCTTGTCGTCAATTTGGCGGGCAGTTCGCAGGTCGCGCCGACGTTCTTCCTCAATCCGGATAACGGCGTTTCCTACAACATCGTGATGCAGACGCCGCAGTACCAGATCGACTCGCTCAACAAGCTGGAGACGCTGCCGATCTCGGCGGCCAACGGCACCGCCGCGCCGCGCCTGCTCGGCGGCATCGCCGATATCTCGCGATCCACTTCCAGCGCGGTGGTGTCCGAATATGACATCCGGCCGATGGTGCAGATTTACGCTACCACGCAGGGACGCGATCTCGGTGCGGTCGAGAGCGACATTCGCAAACTGATCGCGGAGACCGCGAAGGATGTACCGCGCGGCAGTTCGGTGGCGCTGCTCGGGCAGGTCGATACGATGAACAAGGCGTTCTCCGGCCTGTTGTTCGGGCTGCTCGGCGCTATCGTGCTCATCTATCTTTTGATTGTCGTCAACTTCCAGTCGTGGTCGGACCCGTTCGTCATCATCATGGCGCTGCCGGCGGCGCTTGCGGGCATCATCTGGATGCTGTTCGTCACCCACACCACATTATCGGTGCCGGCCCTGACCGGAGCGATCATGTGTATGGGCGTGGCGACCGCGAACAGCGTGCTGGTGATCAGCTTCGCGCGCGAAGTCTACGCGGCGACCGGCGATCCGGTGAAGGCGGCGCTGGAGGCCGGCTTCGTCCGCTTCCGCCCGGTGCTGATGACGGCGCTCGCCATGATCATCGGCATGGCGCCGATGGCCTTGAGTCTGGGCGAGGGCGGCGAGCAGAATGCGCCGCTCGGCCGCGCCGTGATCGGCGGTCTGATTTTCGCGACGTTTGCAACATTGATATTCGTACCGGTGGTTTTCAGCATGGTTCATAAGCGACAGCCGGCAACGGCCCCGCGCACTTCGGAGATGGCGTATGCCCACTGAACACGACGCCACGCAGGGAGAGGCGAAAGTCGCGCCCCGCAAGCTGGGCATAGTCGGCATCGCCATCGCATGCGTGGCGGCCTTCGCCGTCACCACGGGGATCATGTCGCGCGAGAGATCGAGCGCCGACCTGCGGACATGGACCGACGAACAAGCGGTTCCGACCGTCGCGGTGATCGCGCCGAGTTCGACTGCACTCAACCCCACGCTCGAGCTTCCCGGGCGGCTGGAGGCCTATTCCCGCGCGCCGATCTATGCGCGTGTCTCGGGCTACGTGAAAGGCTGGTATGTCGATATCGGCGCCAAGGTGAAGGCCGGGCAGCTACTGGCTGATATCGAAGCGCCCGACCTCGATCAGCAGCTGGTGCAGGCGCGCGCCGATCTCGCCAGCCAGCAGGCCAGTGCCGAATTATCGGCGGCGACCTTGGAACGACGCAAGACATTGCTGTCGTCGAATTTCGTCTCGAAGCAGGAAATCGACGAGCGCACCGCCGATCTCGCCAACAAGCGTGCCGCTGTGAAGTCCGGAGAGGCGAACGTCAATCGCCTCGAGGCTCTGACCGGCTTCAAGAAGATCGTTGCGCCGTTCGACGGCGTGGTGACGGCGCGCAACACCGACGTCGGCGCGTTGATCAATGCCGGCGCGTCCACCGGCCCCGCGATGTTCGTGGTGTCCGACATCAAGAAGCTGCGTGTCTATGTTGATGTGCCGCAAAGCTACGTGCCGATGATCAGGATGGGTGCGAAGGCGGAGATCACCATGCCGGGCTATGCCGATCGCACGTTCCCGGCGACGGTGGAAACCTCGTCGCAGTCGGTTGATGCCTCGACGGGTACCACGCGGATGCAACTCGCGCTCGACAATCCGACCGGCCAGTTGATGCCGGGCAGCTACGCCAATGTGCGGATGAGCCTCGATCGCGGCACCGCGCCGCTGCATATCCCGGCGAGTGCGCTGGTCTTCAATCACCAGGGCCTGCGCGTTGCCACCGTGAATGCCGAGGATCGCATCGTGTTCAAGCCGGTGGTGGTCGCGCGCGATCTCGGCAAGAACATCGAACTGGCGTCCGGGCTGGCCGCCACCGATCGCGTGGTGATCGCGCCGCCGGATGGCATCGTCGATGGTGACATGGTCCGTGTCGCCGGTCAGGACAAAGCGCGCAAGCCGGCGACGGCATCGCGGACGCAGGACGAAAAGAGCTGACGCGTCCGTTTGTGTTAAAGCAAAAAGATCGAACGCTGCGCGCCGACCTCCGCGAAGATGAAATCGGAGACGGCACGCACCCGGCTCAACTGGCGCATGTCGACATGGGTGATGATCCAGTAGCTGCGCTGAAAGCTGGTATCCGGTAGCACGATCTCCAATTGCGGATCGGGATGCGCGGCATAGTCGTGCAGGATGCCGATGCCGGCGCCGCCGCGCACGGTTTCAAGCTGGCCGACCGCGCCCGAGCATTCCAGCCGGCTGAAATTCGGTCCGTACAGTTCCGGCATGAAGTGAAGTTGATCGGCGAATACAAGGTCCTGCACGTAGGTGATCAGACAGTGCCGTTCGAGATCGGCGACGGTTTTCGGTGTACCGTACTCGGCAAGATAGTTCTTCGCCGCGTAGAAGTGCAGCGAATAATCGGTGAGCTTGCGGACGGTGAGGCGGCCTTCCTCCGGCCGTGAGATCGTAATCGCGATATCCGCCTCGCGTTTGGAGAGCGAGAAGGTGCGCGACATCGGCACCATCTGGATCGTCAGCGACGGATACTTGCGCTTCAACTTGCCCAGCCGCGAACACAGGAACAGCGCGGTGAAGCCGTCGGGGGCCGCGACCCGCACGGTGCCTGAGAGCTCGACGTCGGACTGCGAAAGGTCGCCGTGCGCCCGCGGCAGTTGCGCCTCGACTTCCTCAGCGGCGGCGTAGAGGCGGTCACCCGCCGAGGTCAGCACGCAACCGGTGGTCTGGCGGTCGAACAGCCGCACCCCCAGCGATTTTTCCAGCGCGCCGATCTTGCGGCTGACAGTGCCGTGGTCGATCTTGAGCTGCCGCGCGGCGGCAAGGAACTGCCCGGCGCGCGCCACGCTCAGAAACACCCGGATATTGTCCCAATCCATGCTCGTATCCGCATTCCGTGCTGTATTCTTGCACAGATGGAGGAAAGTTATCCTCCTTCATGTGCTAAAATGCCAGTGCTTAGTTGCCGCGGTGGAGGATCAGGTTAGGCAGGCCGCCACTCCAGAATGCCGTCGGCGGCGGTTGAGATGGTCCCCAAGCTGCCAACCGGGCTGCGGTCGAGATTGGTCAGAAGCGCCAGCGTCTGGGCGTCGCTGGCCGGGACGCGGGCGAGGGCGCGGGTGTCCTCGGTGGTGCGCAGCATGACGACGCCATGCTCCGCCGCACCGCCACGGTCGTAGATCACGGTGAAGCTCTCCACCTTGCCGGTGCCGCTGGCCTCGGTGACGAATGGCGGCGTGGTTTGGCGGTTGCGATCCGCCTCCGCTTGCACGCTGGTGTCCTGCGCGAGCGCCGTGCGTGGCGGCTGCGGCGACAGGATCAGCCCGTGATGCTTGGTGACGAAACCGCCCTGGCCGTAGAGCAGGCCGAGCTTGCCGCCGCCGCGCAGCTTGCGCACCATGGCGCAGGCGGCATGCGCCATATAGGCGTTGAGCGGCGCGCCGAAGAAGGTGAGGCCGCCGGTGACGGTGGGCTGCACGTCGGGGCCGAGCTTGAGTGTGCGGCGCGCCATCTTCGGCACGGTCGGGAAGCAACTATAGAGTTCGATGGCGTCGAAGGCGGTGCCATCGCCCTCGACCATCTCCATCACCGAGCCGAGCACCGCGTTTTGCGCGTGACTCTGATGGAATTGATCCCGTTCGAGGTAGTCGCGCGGTTCTTCCGCCGACGCGCCGCCCCAGATGTAGATCAGCTTGTTCTCAGCAATCCCGGCTTCGCGGGCCTTGGCAAGACTGGTCACCAGGATCGCGGCACTCTGATTGACGGACGGATTCGCCACCATCAGCTTGGTGTAGGGCCAGGCGATCAGGCGATTTTCCGGCGTCGGCGTGACGATCTCCTCGGCCGGCACCGCGCGCTTCAGCCACGCGTTGGGATTTTGCGAGGCGACGCTGGAATAGACCGACCACAGATGGCCGGATTCCGCCAGCGCCTCACGCGGCGTCTGCCCCCAATACGCGGAGGAGGCTGCCTCATAGATCGGATAGACCGTCACCGGCTTGGCGACGCCGAGCGTGGTCGCCATCGGCTTTTGGAAACTGGCGCCGCGCAATGGTACCGGTGCATCGTGCGCGAATGGTGTCCATGGCAGCGAGACGCCGGCGCGCTCCGCCTTGGTCGCCGTGCTTTGCGATTCGCCGCCGCAAATCGCCGCGACGCTGCATTCGCCGCGTGCGATCCGCTTCGCCGCTTCGTGAATGTAACGGATCGGGCTCTCGCCGCCGACCGGCCCGTAATAGGCATGCGCGGGCGCGATGCCGAGACGTTCGCAGAGCAGCGCCGCCGGATCGTGATAGCGCCAGCTCAGGAAATTAATGATGTCGAGCGACTGCACCTCCGCCAGCAGTTTGCCGCCACTGTCCTGCTCCGCCTGATGGAGCGCCTTGACCATCAGGTCGATCGGTTCCAGTCCCGCCGTGATTTCAGTGGGGTGGTCGGAGAATTCGCCGACGCCGACGATGACGGGAATGCGATCCGGAGTGAGGGAAGCGGATTGGGACATGGGCAATGGGATTCCTGAGGGCTTGCGGATTGTAACCTTAAGATGATCGGCGGCGAGGTTCCCGGCGAGGGAACGTGTTGGCTTGTTGCGATCATTGCTTGAAGCGAAGATAATATTCAATGCGCCTGCGTTCCTGATTTTAAACGGGGTCGACGTGAGCACGTGGAATTTGAATCTGATCGAGCAGGCGTTTTCGCGGGCCGCGACGGACGTGGTCGCGTGGAAAGATGCGCTCGATACGGTCGTCACGGAAACGGGAAGCCACGGTACGCTGCTGTTCAATCTCACGGGCGTGCAGTTTCCCACCGCTCTTCTCACCGACAGCATGCAGGAGAGCACCCATATTTACATGCGTGACGGTTGGGATGGTCGGGATGCGCGGTTTCGCGGGATTCCGTTGCTTCAGCGTCAGGCTGTCGTCGATGATCGCGATATTTTCAGCGCGGATACGATCAAGCAGCTTCCATACTTTCAGGAATTCCTCAGGCCGTTGAAGCTCTCCGGCTTTGCCGGCATCAGGATTGCGCACGGCGAAAACCTGTGGTGTCTCTCGCTTCAGCGTAGCCCGGTGCAGGGGCATTTTTCGGCGGAGGAGAAGCAGCGGCTCGCCGCATTGTCGAACAGCATGTCGTCCGCGGCCGCGGTATCCAGTGCGTTGGGATTCGCGACCGCGAAGGCCGCGCTCGATGCGTTTGAACTGTCGGGCTCGGCTGCGCTGATTATCGACAAACAGGGCGAAGTAATCCGCGCCAATCCACGTGCCGAGCGGCTATTGCATGGTGACGTTCGTATCGTGTCACGCCGACTGACCGCCATGGATGTCAATGCCACGGCCGCGCTCGATGGCGCGTTGTCCAGGCTGGTGAGAAATCCCGAGAGCCCGGCATTGCTGCCACCGATCGCGTTGCCGCGCGAGGGACGACTGCCGTTGATGGCTTATCCCTTGAGGCTGTCCGATCTCGGCGCCAACCCGTTTGCGGCGGGTCGCGCGTTTATCGTGCTGGTCGATCCGGAGGAACGCCGCCGCCCGCCTGAAGCTGCGTTGCGCGATGTCTTCGGGTTGACGATTGCCGAGGCCCGCCTGGCCGCGCGGCTGGCTTGCGGCGAAGCATTGGAAACGATCGCGGACGATCTCAACATCACCAAGGAAACGGCGCGCTTTCATCTCAAACGCATCTTCGCCAAGACCGGCGTTCGGCGGCAGGCCGAACTCGTCGCGCTGTTTGCGCGGCTGCTGTCGCGGCAGGACGACGGTCACTGACCGCGCGCCGGCTGTCCGATGTCGATCAGGCCGAGATCGACCAGTGTGCGGTGAAAGCGGCGCTTTCGTTCGGAGACTGAAGCGAAATAAGTCTCTCCGCATTGCTCCCGCAAGCTGGCGCGGGTTGCAAAGATCGGGTCGAGCGGCAGCCCGGCATGCTGAAGCGCGACGGTGCCGAGAAACGCGATATCGAGATTGGGGCCTTGGCCGGTGGTCATCGAAGCGGCGGGGTCGTTGAGCATTTCGATCGCGTAAAACGTCTGGAATTGCCGTCGCTCGTTCGGTGAAAGTTGCAGCCGCGACTGAATGCGTCGCGTCATCACCGGCTGATGATCGCCATAGTGGATCACCAACATCGGACGATCCGGAAAGCGTGCAATGAGATTGGCTTTCAGCTTGCGCCACGTATCCGCCGTCTCAACGAGACGCGCATAATATTCGGCATAGGTCGCATCTGACAGGCAGGCCATCGCGAAGGCGCGCTGCGTTTCGTATTGTCCCGCGGCGACCAGACGGCGGCTGTGCGGACCGTGATTGTAGTTGGTCAGCATATAGAGGAAGCGCGGCCCCGATCCCTGTTCGATAGCATTCGCGTGAACGCCGAGTGCAGCCTGCAAAAACTCGCTGTCGGAATTCGTCGCTTCGAACTCGTCGACGTCGAACGGCGCGGGAAGATCGTCGGTAAAGATCCGCTCGCGCATCCCGATTTCACGGTAGAAATTGTCGTAGTTGAGGAATCCGCGCCGGCAACTCGATGTCAGGGTCGTGGTGTAGCCGAGTGCGGCGAGCGTCTTGGGCAGGCTGTGATGGAAGCATCCGGCGCCGCGCTCGAACAGAAAATAACCGTTGGAGCCGAAGCTGGCGCTCGAGAGGCCGGTGAGCAGGCTGAATTCCGATTGCCACGATCCGCCGCCGAAAATATCGACGTTGAGGCGGCCGTGGAGTCCGTGCTGCGGCGACAGGAACTCTTCAATCAGCGGTCCGACCGGCAATCCGTAGAGCCTTGGATCGAAAATCGATTCATGCTGGATGATGATGATGTCGGGCGAGGTCGGCCGTTTCGCGGGTGTCGCAGGCAGCAGCGGCAGCGGTTCGTCCGCGATGTCGCTCAATACGAAGCCGCCGAACTGCCGCCACGAGCGCGGATCGAGCAGCGACGCGACGAAGGCCGAATAGAAACAGCGAGGCTGTGCCGCGATCCGTTGCAACGCCACGGCTCCGCCGCCCATTCGGTGCGCGAGTGCAAGGCCGAACACCGTGAGGCCGAAAAACGCTAGCTGCGCGGCAAAAGGGATAGGCGTACCCGGAAGGTACAACAGCGCGGCGACGGCAACGGCGATCAGTCCGAGCAGTCCGGTCAGCGCGGCCGTCACCGCCAGCGGGTACTGCACGAAGAAGAACGGCACGGTGCCGGCCAGCAGCAGCGGCAGATCGGTCACCGTCAGCTTCAAGCCGCTATGAGCGTACTTCAGTGCGGAGGCGCCATGAATGGCGGCCACGATCACCAGCGCCAAAACAGTAGCGCGCTCCGGATCGCCGAGAGCGAGCAGCAGCGTCGCGATGCTGAAACAGAACGCGGCGACCGCGAGTTTGAGATTCTCCACGGAGCGTTCGGCGTTCCAGAGAACGCAGGCGGCGGCCAAACCTATCGCGGTCAATATCATCTATGTGACAGCAAGTTACGGAAGCGACTCCGTCAATTGCTACACTATTATGACAAAAACCGACAGCGGCGACTTGTCCACCGTCGCATCACGATCAGGCTATATCGGCTTATATTTCAGCGGGAGTTTATGAGGCGCCATTGCCGGACTTGATCCGGCAATCCGTCGATCTCTTAAGAAGAGGGATGCGCGGATCAAGTCCGCGCATGACGGCGGGAGATTCCGCCAAATCGGTAACGCCGCTAGAAGGCCGTATAGCCGCCGTCGATCACGAAGCAGTCGGCGGTGTGGTACGACGACGCCTTGCTCATCAGGTAGACGGCAATGCCGCCGAAATCCGACGGCTCGCCGAAGCGTCGCATTGGAATGCGCGGCATGACGTTGGCGACGAACTTCTCGTTAGCCATGATGCCCGCTGTCATATCGCTCTTGATCCAGCCGGGCAGGATAGCGTTGGCGGTGATGCCGAAGCGTGCCTGCTCGACGGCGAGCGCCCGCACCAGCGCGTTGATGGCGGCCTTGGTCGCGGCGTAGTGCTCGTTGCGCGCGGTGCCGAACAGCGAGGCGAGGCTCGAGGTGGCGACGAGCCGGCCGAAAGCATCGCCGTTCGCCGCGCGTTCGGTCATGTGGCGCGCGGCGGCCTGAAAGGCATGGAAGACGCCATCGAGATTGGTGGCGAACATGTTGCGCCACTGCTCTTCGGTGCGGTCGATGAAGGCGTGACGCCCGCCGCCGCCGATGCCGGCATTGGCGAAGCAGCCGTCGACGCGGCCGAATTTCCGCAAGGTGGAATCCATCGCGGCCTTGACTGACGCGGCGCTGGTGACGTCGCAGATCTGGGTATCGACTTCGCCCTTGGCGCCCGCCATGCTGGCGGCGGCGCTCTTGTTCTTGTCGGCGTTGCGGCCCCAGATCGACACGTTGCAGCCGGCGGTGGCCAGCGCCTGCGCGATGCCAAGACCGATGCCACCGTTGCCGCCGGTGATGACCGCGACGCGACCGCTGAGATCGAAAATCGACATTGAGGTTTCCTGCCTTGTCTTGCGTTGTGATGCTATGGCCCGCTTTCGTGGAAGCGGTCCTTTCAAAAGCGACCATGGACAACCGCGGATTAAAAATCAAATATGGCGCCCGACCTTCAATCTGAAATTCGTGGGGCTCCGGTGACGTGCCGGATGCCGGTCGCGCTCAATGAGGAAACCATGCAGTTCAAACACGTGACGCTCGACTTCGACGGTTCGGTGGCGGTTCTCACACTCGATCATCAGGAGGTGATGAACGCGGTGTCCGTCGACATGCTGGGCGGATTGGCCGAGGCGCTCGATGCCATCGAGGATCGTCGCGACGAGGTGCGTTGTCTGGTCATCACCGGCGCAGGCCGGGCGTTCTGCACCGGCGCGAATTTGCAGGGGCGCAACAATGCGCAGCCGGGCAGCAAGCGCAATGCCGGCGGCACGCTGGAGACCGCCTTCCATCCGTTCCTGCGGCGACTGCGCAACCTGCATTGCCCAATCGTCACCGCCGTCAATGGTCCGGCGGCAGGCGCGGGCATGAGCTTCGCGCTGATGGGCGACATGATCCTGTGCGCGCGCTCGTCCTATTTCCTGCAGGCGTTCCGCCGCATCGGACTGGTGCCGGATTGTGGCTCGACGTGGCTGCTGCCGCGCCTGATCGGCAAGGCGCGTTCGGTCGAACTGTCGCTGATGGGCGAGAAGCTGCCGGCCGAGAAGGCGCTGGAATGGGGCCTGGTCAATCGCGTGTACGACGACGCGGCCCTGAAGGACGAAGCGATGAAACTCGCGCACGATCTCGCCAATGGCCCGACCGTCGCGCTCGCGGGTATCCGCAAAATGTACTGGGACAGCCCGGAAAATTCCTACGAGGAACAGCTCAATCTCGAATTCCAGATGCAGCGGCTTGCCGGCGCGACCGAGGACTTCAAGGAAGGCGTCACCGCGTTCCTCGAAAAGCGTCCCGCCAAGTTCAAGGGCAAGTAGCCTTTGAGCGGGAGCTTCGAAGCCGATCTCGCCCGTTGCGTCACGCGCTGGTGCGCGGGCGCAACGGGCATCGCCAATGCGGCGCGTCTCTCCGGCGGCGCGAGCCAGGAGACGTGGTCGTTCGACATCGTGCATCCCGATGGCGATATCGGCGCGATCCTGCGCCGCGCACCATCGGGTTATGGCGCGGCGCCCGAGCGTGCGGCCGGTCTCGACGCGGAGGCGGTGCTGATGCAGCGTGCCTATGCAGCGGGCATTCCGTCGCCGCCGGTCATGCATGTGCTCGAGGCCACGGACGGCCTCGGTACCGGTTTCATCATGGGGCGCATCGCCGGCGAAACCATCGCGCGCAAGATTCTCCGGGACGATGCCTTCGCTGCCGTACGGCCGAAACTGGCGCAGCAGGCGGGTGGTGTGTTGTGTGGAATCCATGGCCTCGACCGCGCCACGTTGCCACAACTTCGCCGCATGAATCCCGCGACGGAAATCGCCGAACTCACGCGCGATTATCACGGCTTCGACTGGCCGCGCCCGGTGTTCGATCTGGCGCTTCGCTGGCTTGCCGACAACGACCCCGGGCCGGTGCAACAGGAAACGCTGGTGCACGGCGATTTCCGCAACGGCAATCTGATCATCGGTGAGGACGGCATCCGCGCCGTGCTGGATTGGGAGCTGGCGCATTTCGGCGATCCGATGGAGGACCTCGGCTGGATCTGCGTCAACTCGTGGCGGTTCGGCGCGATCGACAAGCCGGTCGGCGGTTTCGGTTCGCGCGAAGAAATGTTCGCCGGCTATGAGGCGGCAGGCGGCCGCGTCGATGCTGCGCGCGTCAAATACTGGGAAGTGATGGGCACGCTGCGTTGGGGCGTGATGTGCTGCGGCATGATGCAACGTTTCCGCACTGGGCCCGATCATTCGATGGAGCGCGCGATGATCGGGCGTCGCGCGTCTGAGACCGAGATCGATCTATTGCGCTTGCTCGCGCCGCGCGCAGGAGGAGGTTGAGAATGCAGGACGAGCCAACGCCGATCGAATTGCTCAACGCAGTCGCTGAATTTCTTCGCAACGACATCGCGCCGAAAATCTCAGGTGCCTCGGCATTCAAGCTGCGCGTGGCGACCAATGCGATCGATCTGGTGGTGCGTCAGTTGGAATTGTCCGAGCCGCGCGCCGCCGACGAGTTGACGCGCCTCGTCAAGCTGCTCGGTGAAAACGGATCGCTGGTCGATCTCAACCGGAAGCTGGCGGATTCGATTGCAACTGGTACGGTCGATCTACAGACGCCGGGTCTTGCGGATCATCTCTGGCAGACCACAATGGACAAGCTCGCGGTCGACCAGCCGAACTATGCGAGCTATCGGCGCGAACTGGAGCGTGAGGAAAACTCCTGATCGTTCCGTGAATCGTCTTCCATTGCAATTGAAGCGAAACGTCGACTCCTGTCATCGTCGGACTTATCCGGCTCATCCACGTTCGAACCTGAAATACTTTCAGGACGTGGATGCCCGCAACAAGCGCGGGCATGACGCTGTCGATGGAGGTTGCGGTTGGTCGATCGTTTACTTCCCGACCCACTTCGGCGGGCGCTTTTCGGAGAATGCCTTCGGCCCTTCGATATAGTCCTGCGACGCCACCATCGCCTTCACTGCGGGATACTCTCGCTGTTCGTTGATGGCCTGTTCGAGCGATACCGCGAGCCCGCGTGAAATGGTCTGCTTGGAGGCGCGGATCGACATCGGGCTGTTCTTGCAGATCGTTTCAGCCCAACGTTCCGCCGCCGCCAGCGCTTCGCCTTGTGGCACCACCTCGTTGACGAAACCGAGTTCAAAGCCTTCGCGTGCGGAGACGTGGCGCGCGGTGAGGATCATACCCATGGCGCGCTTGAGGCCGATCTGACGCGGCAACCGATGCAGGCCGCCGGCCAGCGCGGCGAGGCCGACATGCGGCTCGGGCAAAGCGAATTTCGCATTCTCCGATGCGATGATGAGGTCGCAGGCTAGGGCAATTTCGAAGCCGCCGCCCATCGCCACGCCATTGACGGCGGCAATGATTGGCTTGTCGCAATCGAAACGCGAGGTGAGGCCGGCAAACCCGCCGGTATCCCAGCCGCGTTTGCCGCCGGCGGCTTGCCACTTCAGGTCGTTGCCGGCGCAGAACGCCTTGTCGCCGGCGCCGGTGACGATGGCGACCCATTGCTCGGGATCGGCGGCAAAATCGTTGAAGACGCGATTGAGTTCGAAATGCGCGTCGGTGTGCAGCGCGTTGTAAACCTCGGGCCGCGACAGCGTCACGATGGTCACCGGGCCTTTGCGGTCGACTTTCGAGAATTTCAAATCCATGGTGCCTCCTTGCGGTCTTTTCGTTGGACGAAATATGCCAAGCGGCGAACGTCGCGGCTGGCGTTCAGATACGCATGGCCTCCCTGCCTTCGCAACTTGAATCGCCTGCTTGACTTCCCCCGTGCAGGTCACCTTAAGTCCCATCAAAAGCAACATTGTTGTGTGGGAGAGAGACCTTGGATTTTGCCCTGCCTGCGGACCTCGTCGCTTACCTCGCGGAGCTCGATCGCTTCATCGCGGACACGATCAAGCCGCTGGAGGCGCAGGACGACAACATCCGCTTCTTCGATCATCGCCGCGAATGGGCGCGCACCGATTTCGAAAACGGCGGCTTGCCGC
>JAFKKL010000094.1 GCA_017305595.1 Hyphomicrobiales bacterium
AAGCCGCCGTATATGGAAATGAGAGGAACTCATCGGACTACTCTTCTGAGGCCCGTGCTCCGCCGCAAGGCACCAATTTCCTTTTCGGCAAGAGAAAACGAACCGGCAATAAATTTGGCGACCTTGCGTTCGGCCTCGCCAAAGAGCGGGACAAACCGATCTTCAAATAGCTCAAAGCCGGCCGCCGACGGAGACACCGTACCTTTTTCAAGTCTGGGCAGGTCGATCAGTCCCTTCACCTTGAATTCCGCGAGAATACGGCAGACGGTTTCGATGGACGTTCCCAGGTGATCGGCGATATCCGCCCGTGGAAGCTGCAGCGAGAGCGCGAGCGGCCGCTTCGGATCGCTGGGAAGATGTTTTCGGATGCGCAGAAGGAAATCGGCAACGCGAGCGACACTGGTCTTATGATTTCGCGTCGCGACAAGCGCCAACGTATCGATCAGGATCTGGCGAGCGCCACAGGGATCGTTCTCCTGGCAGATGCCTGCGGCCGTCGAACGTTGCACCCAGCAGTTGGTGACCGCCTCGGCTGTTATCCGCTGACATGATGAACGGGTCGGCATGATGACATGGCCGGGCCAGAAAAATGTCAGGATCTGCCGATTGCCGTTTTCGAGCAGTTGAACGGCTCGTACCACACCCTTCACGATCTGTATTTTCTGGGCCTGATGCTCGCCCTCCCAAAAAAGCACGCGTCCTCGCGGGACGAGCATCAGTGGTGTCGGTTGGGGGCGTCGTTCGGGAATTTCTTTGCGGAGTGCCCCGTAACCCAAAGGCTCAGCACCGCAAGTGCCGATCTGCGGAATACCCATTACTTGACCCTCCAACACGCTCACGCGACTTGGGCTCAACTTGGCCTCGCCGAAGCCTTGATACACGATTGGCCGAAATGACCGGCGCACTCTTCGGGGGTACTAATCGCCGTTGGGATTAGTCCTTTCGCACGTGGCGGAACCGGCGAAAATCAGGTCGGTCGAGCAGTTGGGCGCCGACGAGTCTGTCGTTGTGTCCCTCGCATCCGCGCAAGGCGAGTGTTGCTGTTTCCATTTTGAATTGACGCCTCGACGGCGATCCACGGGTTGGACGCGTCTCGAATTCCCTTACCGGCTTCGATTGCCAGTAGCTCCGGCGTGTCAGGACGGTTTGATGGTGTCCGGTCTGTTGCAGGGCATCTGGGCCCCCGAGCCCGTGCGCTATTCTGCACCGAATATTAGGTCGGCTTGTCGAACAAGAAACGCGACTTGATCACCGTCAACTCGGACAGCACTTCAGAGAGCATCATTCCCTTGTACAACCCGACGTGCGGTGTCTCTCGAATCTGGAGCTTTGGCTGTGCAACATGGCGCGAACCATCATACTCCACGGCTGAATGATATCTTGCCGATCATGTGGCGACGGCGGCGGACGATATATGTTGCTGTCATTCTTGCATCCGCTGCGGCGTTTCTCTTCCATAGCACGATCGGCGACCGCTACGAGTCGTACACGTTGTTGCGGGTCGGACAGGGGATCAAGGATCGATCGGCAGGGAGTATCCTTGGAGAGGGCCCCGATCTGACGAGCCGCATCGAATCGTTGGCGCGCATTGCAACGACCGACCAGGTCATTGGATTGGCAGCCTCGGAGGTCGGTTTCGGTCGTCTGTTCAAGACCGACAAGTCGAGCCCCGTGGTCACCGCCAGCGCGTGGCTGACGTCTCGCCTTCAGGCCCTGCCTCCACAGTTCGATTTTCTCAAGCCTCGCCCCGAGGCGAGCGGCGTCGGAGACGGCGGGGAGGCGGCGAGGGATAATGATCAGCAGCTCATTGCCAAGCTGCGCAATCTCATTTCGGCCAGGGGAGAAGGACGTACCGACGTCCTGCGAGTATCGTTCCGCCATGCCGACCGTGCCGTCGCGGCGCAGTTCCTGAATGAACTCGCAAACGCGCTCATCGCAACGCAAGCCGATCTCGTCCAGATCCCCGGCGCGGAGGTTTTCTTCCAGCAGCAGACCAAGCGGCTGGAGCAGGAGGCCGAGAAGGCGGGTACGGATCTTCGAAATTTCTCGGTCAGTGCCGGGATCTACTCGGTCGACGATCAGCGTAAGCTGCTGCTGCAGCGAGTCGATGCGCTCGATGCCAAGTTGTCCTCCACGCGCAGCTCCATCGAGGACTGGAAAGGCCAGAAGCAGGCGATTCTAGAACAACTCGTGACCTTGCGGCCCGTGCACCAGTCGAGAACCGTTTCCGCAATCGTGAGTGATCTTCGCGGGCGCGACTTCAAGACAAACAGCAGCGCGGTCGGGACAGTTCAGCACGAAGATGCGCCGCCATTGCTGTTGATAAAGGTATATCAGGATGCCATGGCGGGCCTGCTCAAGGTCAACACGGAACTCAACGGCGCACTCAATGTTGAGAAGGCATTGGTGGTCGAGATCGATAAGGTGAATGAGGAGCTGGCATCTCTGTCGTCGAAACAGGCCGAATATGACAGGCTGAAACGCGTGCTCACACGCGCGTCGGCTGCCGCCTACCATTACGGAAGCCGGGTGATCGAAGAACAGATC
>JAFKKL010000084.1 GCA_017305595.1 Hyphomicrobiales bacterium
TGCCCGCGGTCAGCTCGATGTCGCCCGGGGTGCCGGTGCCGGTCGTGTCGATGACGGATGCCCCGACGGTGGCTGTGGGAGGTGAAGGATATGGACGAGGCTGTCGCCTGGGTGAAACGCTGTCCCAATCCGATGCCGGGACCAAGCGAGATCGAAATCCGGCCGCTGTATGAACTGGCGGATCTGCAGTCGGCCTCCGACGCCGGCAACGTGTGATGACGGCGTCTGGCCCATTCTGGTTCGACGATACGGGTCACGCATCCTGACGTGACCCGCGCGATGCATTGCCGTCGCTATGCGACGATCGGATTGCCGGTCTCGGTAATCGGCGTCGTATCGGCTGTCGGTTCGCTCGTGCTCTCAGCCGGGTTGGCCGGCAGTTGAACGATCGCCGCCCGCTGTCCCGGAACCAGATCGGTCAGCAGCACGATGGTTCCATTCGAGAACTCGAGAGCATCGTGATGATGCATCGGACTATCGAGGTCGACCTGGCGGAAGCGCGCCAGTCGGGCTCCGACGCTGTGATGGAACATCATGCGTTCGCGCTGCACGTCGGCCTCGAACGCGATCTCGGTCCCCGGTCGCAGGCAAACCGCGATCCTCGGATTATCCACCCCTGAGAAACCTCGTGTCGAGGTCAGGTCAAATCGGGTTGTAACGAGGGTTTCGCCTGCGACGGCAGCACGCGATGCAACCGCGTGTAAGCTGTAATCGCACATGGGATGCGCTCCTATGATCGCCACCCAGCAAGGCCGCAACGCGCCGCACCGTCTTTGGTTGCTAAGTTTTGCAGAAAGAAATTTTCGACCGCCGAACCCGCGATGCTTGGCCGCTGGCGCGTGAACCGGATCGGGAGATCGCCCGACAAACGGCGCGACATCGTCGCCGCTCAACCCACCGGCGACGTAATGAAAGGATGCTGATGTCTGTCCCGATCGATCGCCGCGTCGTGATGCGGATGCTTGCTGCCGTTGCCGTCATCGCCGTTGCCGGCCCTGTGATCGCGGCCGAGCAGCCGCAAAAGCTGTTCAGCATCGTCACGGTGAAGGACCAGATCGTGGTCGGCCTCACGCGTGACGACGGCGCCATGGCGACGGACGTCGGCGAGATCGGCAAGGCGCTGCGTCGCCGTGGCTCGATGAGTTTCTGGCGCTACGCCGTGCGCAAGGGCAAGGACGGCGAATTGGAGCACGCGCCGCTGGCGAAAATCAGCGTGCTGGCCAATGACAGCCTGCGGATCGAACCCTATGCGACGCCGCTGCGGGTCATCACGGCGGAGTGATGCCTGCCGTCACGGCAGCCGTTCGTCCCTGCGTCCCGAGAATGCGGACGGCGAGGTGCCGAGGCTTTGCCGGAACATGGCGCTGAACGCGCTCGAACTCTCGTAGCCGATGTCGAACGCGACCGAAGTGATCGACGCGCCGGATGCAATCCGCGTCACTGCCTCGATCAGGCGCGCCTGCTTCTTCCAGGTGCCGACGCTCATATTGGTTTCGAGCCGAAACAGTCGCGTGAAGGTGCGGCGGCTGAGGCCGGCGCGCGTCGCCCATTCGTCGATGTCGTCGCGGCTCGCAGGATCGATCAGGAACGCTTCGCAGATTCTCCGCAGGCGCGGCGATTGCGGCATCGGGATGTGCATCGGTCGCGCCGGCATCCGGCATATCTCGTCGATGATCAGTGCCATGACGCGTCCCTCGCGCCCCTCGACGTTATATTCGAGCGGCAACGATACCGACTCCAGGATCAGCGCGCGCAGCAGATTGGAGACGTCGAGCACACGGCAGGCGTTCGGCAACAGGTCGCTCGCATCGGGTTCGATATAGAGCGTGCGGAAGGACACCGCGCCGTGGCAGATCACCTGATGCATGATGCCGCCGGGAATCCAGATCGCCTGATTGGCCGGCGCCACCCATGTCCCGTCGGGCGTGGCAACGCGCAGCACGCCGGTCGAGCCGTAGAGCAGTTGCGAGCGGCGGTGCGCATGATACGGCCCGCGATGCCCGGCCGAATATTCGTCGGCCATCGCAGCGATCGGTCGCGGCAAATCCTGATAATCAACAGCCCTGGTGCTTCGGGTCATTTGGCCCACCAGAAACAATCTTTGCCCTGTTACAGATAGCAGAGCCACCGCCGCCTGAATAGCGTCAGATCGTCCCGGAGCAATCCGGCGCAAACAAGTTTGATCGGGTGACGATGTATATTCCTGCTCACTTCCGGGCGGACGACCGCGCGCTTGCGTTCGATCTCATCGAGGAGATTCGCCTCGGCACGATGATTTCGTCCGGCGATGGACTCGATGCCAGCCATCTGCCGTTTCTCGTGCGCCGCGAGGAGGGCGCGTTCGGCACGCTGGTTGGCCATTGCGCGCGGGCCAACGCGCAGTGGCCGACGTGGGAGCAGGCGCCCGACGTTCTCGTTACCTTCGTCAGTCCGAATACACATGTCTCGCCGAGTTGGTACACCACGCATCCGCGTGCGCCGACATGGCTCTATGCGGCGGTGCATGTGCGCGGACGCGTGCATCTGAAGACCGACCGCGAGGCGATGCGCGAGATCGTCGTCGCCTACAGCAACGAACTCGAGCCGCCGATGAGCGGATGGAGCGTCGACAGCATTCCAGACTATGTCGAAAAGCTGCTGCCGGGCATCGTCGGTTTCCATATCGAGATCACCGACATCAAGATCCAGCTCCGGCTGGCGCAACAGAACGGCGTCGACGATCGCCTGAAGGTGCTCGCTGCCTTGCGGCGCGGCACCGCCACCCAGCAGCAGGTTGCGGACCTGATCAGCCGGTTCGCTTTCGACGATGCCGGCAACCTTCTGCGGTCCTGACCGCTTCCTTCGATCGCAGCAACGAAAGACCAGCCGATGCAAGAGCTGAAGCAAGCCTATGTTTACCGCCGCATGACGCAACCGGTGCTCGATGCGCAATACAATATTCGCGCGCAGATTCCGGATTTCGCCGAGCTTGGCGAAAGCTGGAAAGTGCGGAGCGGGGCGGTTCGCGCCGCCCTCGGCGACAACGCGCATATCGATCTCGCTTATGGCGATGCGCCGTTGCAGAAACTGGACCTGTTCCTGTGCGGGCAGGCGGGACGGCCGCTGGTGGTGTTCATTCACGGCGGTTACTGGCGCGCGCAGGACAAGTCCGAGTTCAGTTACGTGGCCGAGCCGTTTGTTGCGGACGGCATCAACCTCGCGGTGATCAACTATCGCCTCGCGCCGCATGTGACGATGGACGATATCGTCGACGACGTCCGCGACGCGCTGGCGTGGCTTTATCGTCACGCTGCGAATTACGGCTTCGATGCGAACCGCATCGTCGTGACCGGCAGTTCGGCGGGCGGGCATCTGACCGTGATGTCGATCATCACCGACTGGGCGGCACGCGGCCTGCCGCGCGATCTGGTCAAGGGTGGCCTGTCGCTCAGCGGCCTCTACGATCTTGAGCCGATGCGGCTCTGCTACCTGAACAAGGAAATCGGCCTCGATGCCGCGACGGCGGCGCGCAACAGCCCGATGCTCTCCATTCCGGCATCGGCGCCGATGCTGCTGCTGTCGGTCGGCGGAATCGAGTCCGGCGAATTTCAGCGGCAGGAACGCGATTTCGCGGACGCATGGCGGAAGGCTGGATTGCGCTGCGAGATAATCCGTCAACCCGAAGGGCACCACTTCGACATGATCGAGTATCTGATCGATCGAAACGGTGCCCTCTATTCCGGTCTGAAACAACTCATCAACAACTGAGGGGGAAACGATGCGTAATGGTCTTGGCGGTCGATCGCGCGCCGCTGTGGCCGGTCTGGCCCTGGTGGTCGGTTCGGCGTTCGGTCCTGCACTGGCGCAGGACAAGGTGGTGAAGATCGGCGTACTCACCGATCAGTCCGGGCTCTATCAGGATCTCGGCGGCGCGGGCTCGAACCTCGCGGCGGAAATGGCCGCGGAAGATTCCGGCCTGCGCGCCAAGGGCTGGAAGGTCGAAGTGATCTCCGGCGATCACCAGAACAAGCCGGATATCGGCGTCAATCTGGCGCGGCAATGGCTCGATGTCGACAAGGTGGACGTGATCGCCGACATCAACAATTCGAGCGTGGCGCTCGCCGTCAACAACGTGACGCGCGAGAAGAACGCCATTCACCTCAACTCCGGCGCGGCCAGCACCGATCTCACCAACGCGCAGTGCTCGCCGAACACCGTGCACTGGACCTACGACACCTACATGCTGGCGCATTCGACCGGCAAGGCACTGGTGAAGGCCGGCAGCGATAGCTGGTTCTTCCTCACCGCGGACTATGCCTTCGGCTCGGCGCTGGAGCGCGATGCGTCGGCTATCATCAAGGAGTCCGGCGGCAAGGTTGTCGGCGGCGTCAAGCATCCGCTGAACACCTCGGACTTCTCGTCGTTCCTGCTGCAGGCGCAGGCGTCCAAGGCGAAGATCATCGGCCTCGCCAATGCCGGCGGCGACACCACCAACGCCATCAAGCAGGCGGCGGAGTTCGGCATCGTCGCGGGCGGGCAGAAGCTGGCGGCGATGCTGTTGTTCATCACCGACGTGAAGTCGATCGGGCTTCAGACCGCGCAGGGACTCAATCTCACCGAGACGTTCTATTGGGACCTCAACGACAAGACTCGCGCCTTCTCGGAGCGGTTCGCCAAGCGGATGCGCAAGGGATCGCCGCCGACCATGACCCATGCCGGCGTCTACGGCGGGCTGCTGCATTACTTCAAGGCACTTGAGGCGATGGGCGGTAATCCGCACGACGGCGCCAAGGTGGTCGCGAAGATGAAGACGATGCCGACCGACGATCCGCTGTTCGGGCCCGGCGCCATCGAACCGAATGGCCGCGCCATTCATCCGGCCTATCTGTTCGAGGTAAAGAAGCCGTCGGAATCGAAGGGGCCGTGGGATCTCTACAAGCTGGTGGGCACTACGCCCGCCGACCAGGCCTTCCTCCCGATCGGGCAGAGCACCTGCGCGCTGCTGAAGAAATAGACGCCGGACGCGGGCGATTCGGCCGGATCGTCCGCGGTTCCCCTATACCGATCCGTTCAGCGGCCGGAGAGCGGGTTTTACGGCAGAGTTTTGCTGCGGTGGCATGTTTCGGCTGGGATTGGACCGAGGGTTCATAAGCGGGATGAAATCGTCATGCGAATTTTGCATGAGCGAAAAAATGGGGCTCGGAAGATCGTTGAAACGCAGTATGACCCCGCTGAGGCGGAGCCTCTCAACGGTGTGCGATTGTGCACAACCGGTTTGCGGTTGACGGGTCACCGGCTAAAACAACCGGCCGACGGCTCATCCATGGGTGAACGCGCATGAGCGTGACGATCTACGGTATCAAGAACTGCGACACGATGAAGAAAGCCCGCGCGTGGCTCGACGCACATGGCGTTACTTATCACTTCCACGACTACAAGCAGGACGGCATCGACAAGGCGCGCCTTGCCGGATGGGTCGGCAAGGTCGGCTGGGAGACATTGCTCAATCGCGCCGGCACTACGTTTCGCAAGCTTTCAGAGGCCGATAAAGCCGATCTCGACGAACGCCGCGCCGTCGCGCTGATGCTGGCGCAGCCGTCGCTGATCAAGCCACCGGTGCTCGACAAGGCGGGCAAGCTCCCGCTCGGTTTCAAGCCGGACGTCTACCTCAAGGAGATGGCGCCGAAACGATAGACCGCGTACCGAGGGCCTGTCCGGCAATATGGCGGGCTGGGCAAATAGTGCTGATCCGCCACACTGGACGGCGAGCCCGGCTCCGACTAAGGGCTAATATCGATCGTGATGGATCATGCGTGCTTTGTGCCTTGCGTAGGTGCGGGCAAAAGCGGCATATTCCGGAGCAATAGGCCAGCCCATGATGGTTCCAGAACATTGTCGGGTAAGGCTGTTGACACAATTCGGTCACGCGTGGGACACAGCGCGCGAAGGCTGAGGGGGAAAATAATTGGCCGATGAGTTCATTCTTGAAACCCAGGGACTGACTAAAGAGTTCGCCGGGTTTCTCGCAGTACGTGACGTCAATCTGAAGATACGTCGCGGCAGCATTCATGCGTTGATCGGACCCAACGGGGCCGGCAAGACGACGTGCTTCAATCTGCTGACCAAGTTCCTGCAGCCGACCGCCGGGCGGATCGTCTACAAGGGCAGGGACATCACGTCGATGGCGCCCGCCGACGTGGCGCGGCTCGGCCTCGTTCGCTCGTTCCAGATTTCGGCGGTGTTCCCGCATCTGACCGCGCTCGAGAACGTCCGCGTGGCGCTGCAACGCCAGCACGGCGCATCGTTCGATTTCTGGCGCTCGAAGGCAGTGCTGGACCGCTTCAACCCGCGCGCGCAGGAATTGCTTGAGGACGTGGGCTTGAGCGAATTCGCCAATACCCAGGCGGTTGAGATGCCGTACGGCCGCAAGCGCGCACTGGAGATCGCGACCACGCTGGCGCTCGATCCCGAGATGATGCTGCTCGACGAACCGATGGCCGGCATGGGCCATGAGGACATCGACAAGATCGCGGCGCTGATCAAGCGCATCTCGGCCAAGTACACCATCCTGATGGTCGAACATAATCTGAACGTGGTGGCCAACCTCTCGGACGTCATCACGGTGCTGACACGCGGCAAGGTTCTGGCGGAAGGCGTCTATGCCGACCTCACCAAGGACGAGCGCGTCAAGGAAGCGTATCTGGGGGCGGGTCATGGTTGATGTGAAGACGGCGCCCGATGCTCCGGCGAAAGCGGGAGCGCCGCTGCTGGAGATCCGCGACCTTCAGGCCTGGTACGGAGAATCGCACGTTCTCCATGGCATCAACTTCGAGGTGAAAACCGGCGAGGTCGTGACTTTGCTCGGCCGCAACGGCGCCGGCAAGACCTCGACCCTGAAGTCGATCATGGGCATGATTCCGAAGCGTACCGGATCGGTGCGGTTCGACGGCCGCGAACTGATCAAAATGCATTCCGACAAGATCGCGCGTCTCGGCGTTGCGATTTGCCCGGAGGAGCGCGGCATCTTCGCCAGTCTCAACGTGCACGAAAACCTGATGCTGCCACCAACCGTGCGCAGCGGCGGTCTGTCGACCGAACAGATTTTCGAGCTGTTTCCGAACCTGAAGGAACGGCTGTCGTCGAGCCAGGGCACCAAGCTCTCCGGCGGCGAGCAACAGATGCTGGCGATCGCCCGCATCCTGCGCACCGGCGCGCGCTTCCTGATGCTCGATGAGCCGACCGAAGGTCTCGCGCCCGTTATCATCCAGCAGATCGGCCGCACCATTCAGCGGCTGAAGTCGGAAGGCTTCACGATTCTGCTGGTCGAACAGAATTTCCGCTTCGCGTCCACGGTTGCGGATCGTTTCTACATCGTCGAGCACGGTAAGGTGATCGATGGCTTCGCCAACTCCGAACTGCAGGCGAACATGGATAAGCTCCATACCTATCTTGGCGTGTAGAACAACGAAGAAAAACCGGGAGGACATATGAACAAGAAGCTATCGGCTTTAATGCTGGGAACAGCGCTTGCGCTGGCGACCGGCACTGGCGCGTTCGCGGGCGACAAGGTCGTCAAGATCGGCGTGCTTAATGACATGTCGGGTCTTTATGCCGACCTCGCCGGACCGGGATCGGTGATCGCCGCTCAGATGGCCATCGAGGATTCCGGCCTGACCAAGAAGGGCTGGAAGATCGACGTGCTCTCCGCCGATCACCAGAACAAGCCGGACATCGGCGTCAACATCGCGCGGCAGTGGATCGATGTCGACAAGGTCGACGTTCTTGCCGACGTGCCGACCTCGTCGGTCGCGCTCGCGGTGTCAAACCTTGCGAAGGAAAAGAACAGCATCCTGCTCGATTCCGGCGCCGGCACTTCGGACCTGACCAACAAGGCCTGTTCGCCCAACACCATTCACTGGACCTACGACACCTACACGCTGGCGCACGGCACCGGCACCGCGTTGACGAAGTCCGGCGGCAACACGTGGTTTTTCCTGACCGCAGACTATGCGTTCGGCGCCGCGCTCGAGCGTGACACCACCGCGGCGGTCGAGGCCGCGGGCGGCAAGGTCGTCGGCGCCGTCAAGCATCCGCTGAACACTGCCGACTTCTCCTCGTTCCTGCTTCAGGCGCAGGCTTCAAAGGCCAAGGTCATCGGCCTGGCGAATGCCGGCGGCGACACCGTCAACGCCATCAAGCAGGCGGCGGAATTCGGCATCACCAGCGGCGGCCAGAAGCTCGCCAGCCTGCTGATGTTCATTTCGGACGTCCACGCACTCGGGCTGAAGACGGCTAAGGGTCTGAACCTCACCGAGACGTTCTACTGGGATCTGAACGACGGTACGCGCGCGTTCTCCAAGCGCTTCCAGGATCGCATGAAGAACCATGCGATGCCGACGATGGTGCAGGCCGGCGTCTATTCGTCGCTGCTGCATTACTTCAAGGCACTGGACTCGCTCGGTGAGAATCCGCATGACGGTGCCAAGATGGTCGCCAAGATGAAGACGATGCCGACTGACGACCCGATCTTCGGCAAGGGATCGATCGAGCCGAACGGCCGCGTGTTGCATCCGGCCTATCTGTTCGAGGTGAAGTCGCCGGCGGAATCCAAGGGTCCGTGGGACTACTACAAGCTGGTCGCGACCATTCCGGCCAACGAAGCGTTCACGCCGCTCGACAAGAGCACGTGCCCGCTGTTGAAGAAGTAAGTTAGCGACGCCCGGCAGCGTCGCTGCCGGGCAGATTTATTCAGATTGTCGGCGGGAAGATTATGCAGGCTCTATACGCCCAACTTCTGGTTGGATTGATCAACGGCTCGTTCTACGCGCTGTTGAGTCTCGGTCTGGCCGTGATTTTCGGAATGCTCAACATCATCAATTTCGCGCATGGCGCGTTGTATATGATGGGAGCGTTCTGCGCGTACTTTCTGCTCAACGGCCTCGGCCTGAACTACTGGTACGCACTTGTCATCGCGCCGGTCGCGGTCGGCATCTTCGGCATGGTGCTGGAACGCACGCTGCTGAGGTGGCTTGCGGGGCTCGACCATCTTTACGGCCTGCTGCTGACGTTCGGCATCGCGCTGATCATCCAGGGTGTATTCCAGAACTACTTCGGCTCGTCGGGACTGCCTTATGCGATTCCGTCGCAGCTTCAGGGCGGCATGAATCTCGGCTTCATGTTCCTGCCGGTCTATCGCGGCTGGGTGGTGGTGTTCTCCCTCGTGGTGTGTATCGCGACCTGGTATCTGATCGAGCGCACCCGGCTCGGCGCTTACCTGCGCGCCGCCACTGAAAATCCGAATCTGGTCCGCGCGTTCGGCATCAACGTGCCGCGCATGATCACCTTGACCTATGGCCTCGGCATCGGCCTCGCGGCGCTTGCGGGCGTGCTGTCTGCGCCGATCAATCAGGTGCGGCCGCTGATGGGCGCTGATCTGATCATCGTGGTGTTCGCGGTGGTGGTGATCGGCGGCATGGGATCGATCATGGGATCGGTGATCACCGGCTTCGCGCTCGGTGTCGTCGAAGGTTTGACGAAGTATTTCTACCCCGAGGCTTCCAACACCGTGGTCTTCGTGCTGATGGTGCTGGTGCTGCTGGTGAAGCCGACGGGATTGACAGGACGGGCGACTTAACATGTCAGTGATTACCGACAACTCCACACCGGCCTCCGGACGCGGAATTCGCGACGAAATGGTCGCGTTCGTCATCATGGCGGCGCTGCTGGCGACGGTGCCGTTCACCGGCATCTATCCGTTCTTCGTCATGCAGGCGCTGTGCTTCGCGCTGTTCGCCTGCGCCTTCAACCTGCTGATCGGCTATGGCGGCCTGCTGTCGTTCGGCCACGCCATGTTCCTCGGCACTGCCGGCTATTTCACCGCCCATGCGCTCAAGGTGTGGGGCGTGTCCCCTGAGATCGGCATCGTGGTCGGCACCGCCGGCGCCTGCGCGCTGTCGATCGTCACCGGCTGGATTTCGATCCGACGCCAGGGCATCTACTTCGCGATGATCACGCTGGCGCTGTCGCAGCTCGTGTTCTTCGTCTACCTGCAGACGCCGTTCACCCACGGTGAGGACGGCATCCAGGGCATTCCGCAAGGGATGCTGTTCGGGCTGTTCGATCTCTCCAAGCCGACGATCCTGTATTACGTCATCCTCGTCGCATTCCTGCTGGCGTTCCTGCTGATCTTCCGCACCATCAACTCGCCGTTCGGCGAGGTGCTGAAGGCAATCCGTGAGAACGAGCCGCGCGCCGTCTCGTTGGGCTACAAGGCCGACCAGTACAAACTGATGGCTTTTATCCTGTCGGGCACGTTGTCGGGCTTTGCCGGGTCGCTCAAGGTGTTCGTGGCGCAAAACGCGTCGCTCACCGATGTGCACTGGACCATGTCGGGCGAAATCGTGCTGATGGCCCTGATCGGCGGTCTCGGCACCGTGTTCGGTCCCGTGGTCGGCGCCTTCATCATCGTCGCCATGCAGCAGTATCTCGCCGGCTTCGGCCAGTGGGTGACGGTAATCCAGGGCGTGATCTTCGTGGTCTGCGTGCTGACCTTCCGCCGTGGCATCGTCGGCGAGATCGCAGCCCTCTTCAAACGCTCGCTGTAGTAGCGCGCGGTTAAGGGCAGGGCTCCGGCGTCCATGATGGCGCCGGACAAACCGCGCGGGGCGTCCCTTTCCTGATTTCATGATCTCTGTGCCCGCCGAGCGCCCACGACCGGCGACTGTCACGCTATCCGTGCATAGCGTGCATATGTTGTGACCGATGGGCTGGCCGGCGGCCGGGGCGATTGCGCGCGGTCCGAAGAAGTGTTTTATGACAACGCAATGACGCGCCGTCGCATGTCGATGGCCTGTCGCATCGGGGGTTCGAGGCGGTCCAATCCGGTCCGGTTTCGGCATTTTACCCGAACGACGGCGCGGTTTTGAGGCGGGGCACGCCGGTCGCATGACGGTGTTGGCGCGTCAATCGGATACCGCCAACCGAACGGCCGGGGAATAGCAATGTTACGCTGGTTCAGAGCTCTGCTGCCCAGGGAGGAGAAGTTCTTCGCCCTGTTCGCCCGCCATGCCCAGGTTGCTGTACAGGGCGCGCAGGCGCTGCAAGGGATGCTTAAGGGCGGCGAGGAAACGCCGGTCTATTGCCAGCGCGTCGACCAGTTCGAGAGCGACGCCGACGGCATCACCCGTGAGGTGCTGACCGCGGTGCGCCGTACTTTCATCACCCCGTTCGACCGTGTTGACATCAAGAACCTGATCACGGCGATGGACGACGCCGTCGACCAGATGCAGCAGACCGCCAAGGCTGTGGTGCTGTTCGAGGTGCGCCAGTTCGAGCCGCCGATGCGCGAGATCGGCACGCTGCTGGTCGAATGTGCCAACTTGGTCGGCCGTGCGGTGCCGTTGCTGCAATCGATCGGCGACAACGTCACCATGCTGACGACGATCACCCAGGAACTCGGTAAGATCGAAGGCCGCGTCGACGACCTCCACGACATCGGCCTCAAGGAGCTATTCCTCAAGCACCGCAACGCCAACGCGATGGACTTCATCGTCGGCGCAGAGATCTACGACCATCTCGAGAAAGTGGCCGACCGCTTCGACGACGTCGCCAACGAGATCAACAGCATCGTTATCGAGCAGGTGTAGGGCAGGGGCCGCCGGGTGGACGCCACGATTGCTTTTCCGGTTCTGGTCGGCCTGATCGCGGTCGCGCTGCTGTTCGACTTCCTCAACGGTTTGCACGACGCCGCCAATTCGATCGCCACCATCGTTTCGACGCGGGTATTGCGGCCGCAGTACGCGGTGTTCTGGGCGGCGTTCTTCAATTTCGTCGCGTTCCTGGTGTTCGGGCTGCATGTCGCCAACACCATCGGCACCGGCATCATTGAGCCCGACCTCATCAGTCCGGCGGTGATCTTCGCGGCGCTGGTCGGCGCCATCGTCTGGAATCTGGTGACCTGGGCGCTCGGTATCCCGTCCAGTTCATCGCACGCGTTGATCGGCGGTCTGGTCGGCGCCGGCGTTGCCAAGGCCGGTCTCGTCGCGGTGGTGTGGAGCGGGCTGTCGATGACCCTGCTTGCCATCGTGCTGTCGCCGGTGGTGGGATTCCTGCTCGCACTGGTGCTGGTGGCTATCGTGACCTGGGCTTCGGCCCGGTCCACGCCATTCGCGGTGGACCGGGCGTTCCGGATATTCCAGTTCTTTTCCGCGTCGCTGTATTCGCTCGGCCACGGCGGCAACGACGCGCAAAAGACCATGGGCATCATCGCGGTTCTGCTTTACTCGCAAGGCCACCTCGGCGGCGAATTCAGCGTGCCGTTCTGGGTCGTGCTGGCGTGCCAGTCGGCGATGGCGTTGGGGACGCTGCTCGGCGGCTGGCGTATCGTCCGCACCATGGGGCTGCGCATCACCCGCCTGACCCCGATGCAGGGCTTCTGCGCCGAGACCGGCGGCGCGGCGACGCTGTTCATGGCGACGTTCCTTGGCGTACCGGTGTCGACCACCCACACCATCACCGGCGCCATTGTCGGCGTCGGCGCGGCGCGGCGGCTCTCGGCGGTGCGCTGGAACGTCGCCAGCTCGATCGTCTATGCTTGGGTGATCACGGTGCCGGCCTCGGCGATTGTCGCGGCCTTGGCCTACTGGGCCGTGATGCTGGTGCAGCGATAGAGCGGTGTTCGACGGCCTCAATTGAGCAGTAGTGTGTCATTGCCGGGAATAGCCGTTCGAAGAACGGCGTCGCTTCGCTCGCCTATGACCCGGCAATCCATCAGCTTTCGGAAAGATGGATGCGCGGATCAAGTCCGCGCATGACAACCGTGAACTTGGCTCACTCGCGCCTCAGGTCACCAGTTTCAGCCCGACGATGCCGGCGACGATCAGGCCGATCGAGGCCAGCCGCGCGGCGGTGGCCGGATCGCCCAGCAGCACGATGCCGAGAATGGCGGTGCCGACCGCGCCGATTCCCGTCCAGACCGCGTAGGCGGTGCCGACCGGCAGCGTCTTAAGGGCCAGCCCAAGCAGAATGATGCTGATCAGCATCGCCGCCAGCGTCAGCACCGACGGCACCAGGCGGGTAAATCCTTCGGTGTATTTAAGGCCGATCGCCCAGCCGATTTCCATCAGCCCCGCGACGAACAACAGGAACCAGGCCATGAGGCCCTCCTAACGTGTTAGGCAGGGCCGTCCCCGCGATGACCGAACAGGCCGGAGGGTCGTCCCTCCGCCGGGGAAATATGGGGTGGCCGGAATCGGCTGGCAACCCGCCGCAAACGGTGCGGAAACTCCTTGATCCCGCCCGCATTCCCTGCCACAGGCTCGCCCCATGACCGATATCGCTACCGCAACCGAACCGCGCCCGGCGCTGGCCTCCGAGGTCGCGCGCCGCCGCACCTTCGCGATCATCTCGCATCCCGACGCTGGCAAGACCACGCTGACCGAAAAGCTGCTGCTGTTCGGCGGCGCCATCAATCTCGCCGGTCAGGTTAAGGCCAAGGGTGAGCGCCGCAACACGCGCTCCGACTGGATGAAGATCGAACGCGACCGCGGTATCTCCGTCGTCACCTCGGTGATGACGTTCGAGTTCGATGACCTCGTCTTCAACCTGCTTGATACGCCCGGCCACGAGGACTTCTCCGAGGACACCTATCGCACGCTCACGGCGGTCGACTCGGCCGTGATGGTGATCGACGCCGCGAAGGGCATCGAGGATCGCACGCGAAAGCTGTTCGAGGTCTGCCGGCTGCGCGACATTCCGATCATCACCTTCATCAACAAGATGGATCGCGAGAGCCGCGACACCTTCGACGTGCTCGACGAGATCGAGAAGACACTCGCGCTCGACACCACACCGATGACCTGACCGGTCGGGCGCGGCCGCGATTTCCTCGGCACATATGACATTGCCACCGGCGGCATTCGTTTGCTGGAAGGCGGCGGCGCCAAGACCGGCGCGGCGGAGCAGATCGCCATCGACGATCTCGCCGCGCGCAATCCGAACCTCAACGTCGACGAGGTCAAGGAAGAACTGGGACTGGCGACGGAAGCCTGCAAGCCCTTCGACCTCGCCGCGTTCCGCGAAGGCCATCTCACGCCGGTCTACTTCGGCTCGGCGCTACGCAATTTCGGCGTCGGCGACCTGCTCGAAGGTCTCGGCAAATTCGCGCCGCCGCCGCGCGCGCAGGAAAGCAGCCAGCGTCTGGTGCAGGCGGACGAGCCGAAGATGACGGCCTTCGTTTTCAAGATCCAGGCCAACATGGACCCGAACCATCGCGACCGCATTGCCTTCGCGCGGTTGTGTTCGGGCAAGCTGACGCGCGGCATGAAGGCCAAGCTGGTGCGGACCGGCAAGCCGATGCCGCTGTCGTCGCCGCAATTCTTCTTCGCGCAGGATCGCGCGATTGCGGATGAGGCTTATGCCGGTGACGTCGTCGGCATTCCCAATCACGGCACCTTGCGGATCGGCGACACGCTGACCGAGGGCGAGGACGTGTCGTTCGTCGGCGTGCCCAGCTTCGCGCCGGAAATCGTCCGCCGCGTGCGGCTCACCGACGCGATGAAGGCGAAGAAGCTGAAGGAGGCTTTGCAGCAGATGTCGGAGGAGGGCGTCGTGCAGGTGTTCCGTCCGCGCGATGGCGCGCCGGCGCTGGTCGGCGTGGTCGGTATGTTGCAGCTCGACGTGCTCAAGGCGCGGCTCGATGCTGAATATTCGCTACCGGTGGAATTCGAGATCAGCGAATTCCAGCTCGCGCGCTGGATCTCGTCGGACGATCCGAAGAAGCTCGACGCGTTTGTTGCGTCCAACAATTCCGGCGTGGCGGACGATGTCGACGGTGATCCGGTGTTTCTCGCCAAGAATGAGTTCTATCTCGGCTACACCCGCGAGCGCGCCGAAGGCATCGTGTTCTCCAACGTCAAGGACGTGAAGAAGACCGGCAAGGCGGGGTAGGACAACTGCGTCGCTTCGCGAACTCTCGTCATGACCGCGCATAGCTGTTCGAAGAACGGCGTCGCTCCGCTCGCCTATGTCGCGGGCATCCACGTCTTTCCTGCAATCGATCGGCGTTAACGGACCTGGATGGCCGGGACGAGCCCGGCCACGACAATGGAGAGCGCTCCGCATTGGCCGAAGAAAAAGTGGCCGGCGCGTGCGCCGGCCTTACAGTTTCGCCTTGGAGAGAGGTTAGCGTGACATGCCGCCCGGCGTCGTTCCGCCCGGCGCGGTGTCGCTATCGAGGCTTGAACCGCCGCGTTGCATGGTGCCTTCGGGCGCGGGCTTCACGCTCTTGCCGCTGCGGCTGCCGGCATGGTTCGCCGATCCGACCGTACCGGAGCCTGTCTTGCCATGGGGCGTGGTGGTGGAGCTTCCCTGTTGCATTTTCTGAGTCGGTTGCGGCGACGTCTGTGTCTGCGCCTGCGCGGCGGTCGCGGCAAGAGTGGCGATCGCAGCGGCGGTGGCGAGATATTTGAAGTTCATGCATTCAGCTCCATGGTGTTGATGGAGCGTTGATGCTTGACGGGCGACGCGGTCATTCCGCGAAATTTCCAAGGTGATTGCGTGATGATGTTGCGGCGTTATCGTGAACCCGCGCAACGTGCATGTCACGGACGTGCTATACCGATGCGATGATGTGCAACCTCGCACGCCGGAGAAAACAGCGTGGCAATGATTCGCGAAATGACCGTTGAAGATTTCGACCGCGTCATCGCATTGATGCGGCAAACGCCCGGCGTCACTGTGCGCGATGCCGATTCAAGCGAGATGGTCGCGCGCTACCTGAACAGGAATCCGGGATTAAGCTTTGTTGCCGAACGTGCTGACAAATTGGTCGGATGCGTGATGGCAGGTCACGATGGACGCCGGGGCTATTTGCAGCATCTCATTGTCGCACCGGCCCATCGCAACATGGGGCTTGCAACGCGGTTGGTGAACGCCTCTCTCGACAAGCTGCAAGCCGAAGGAATTTCGAAGTCGCATATCGACGTGCTGGCGACGAATGAAACCGCAATGGCGTTCTGGGAAAAGATCGGCTGGTGCCGCCGCACCGACATCGTGCGCTATTCCGTCATCCGCGACGGCGGGGAGAATGTGTAGGGTCGTCGTTGCCGGGTTTTCGTCGTTGCGAGCGAAGCGATCGAGAAAACCACGAGGAAGAACTGGATTGCTTCGTCGCTTGCGCTTCTCGCAATGACGGAGGGATTTTGCACGTCGCCAACCCATCTCACGGAGTCGTCCCCGCGAAGGCGGGGACACAGACTCCGTGTCGCTGGTCGTAAGGGAGGCGCTTGCCAATCGTATTGGCGCGCCGTGCTAACACGACTGATTCAGGGATTCTGGGTCCCCGCCTTCGCGGGGACGACGTCCGAAACCTATGATGATCTTCAAAACGTCGTGCGGCTGCTGCGGGCCTCGACGTTGCGCTTGATGGCCTCAAGCCCGAGGCGGGCTTCCTGATCCATCCGCTCAATCACCTCAAGGCTTGGTGGCTTCGGTCGTGCCGGATTACGCAGGGTGCGGGTGAATTGCGTGCCGCCGTCGACACTTTCGCAATCGTATTGCACCACCACCGGACCCATGAACGAGGTCTGCGTCAGGCCGATCCACAGATGCGGGACGTCGCAGGCGATCACCAACCAATCGAGTTCGACCTTGGCGGTGCGCGTGCTCCAGTGCTCGTGAAAGGTGTCGCCGAACCGCATCGGGCGGTCGTCGCAATCGATGTGGTGCGACGTCGGCAGCCATTCGGGCCATGACTTCGGATTGGTGACGTAGTCGAACACCGCGACCGGTTTCGCTGCGATGACGATGGAGTGGTGGCGTTCGAACGGATGCGTCATGCGGGCCTCGATGTGGTTTCCTCCGCCGCCGATGATCACGGCGACCAAGGATCGTCACCATATAGGCCACGAAGGTCAAGGCCGCGCGGCCGTCGTCCCGCTCGGGCGGCGTTGGCGCTGTCGCGAAAAAATGCTAGCGAATTTCGCGACGCGGATTTGATCGTCGGGATGCGGCGTTCGGCTGGCTGAATGGAGAAGGCGCGATGGGACTTGTGATTATGATCGTCGGCCTGGCCGTGTTCTTCGGCACGCATCTGATCACGACGCGGCGCGACTTCCGCGCGGGGCTGATCGCCAGGCATGGCGAAGCGACCTACAAGATCGGCTATTCGATTCTGTCCGCGATCGGCCTCGTGCTGGTCGTCTGGGGCTTTGCGCATTACCGCGCGACGGGCTGGATCGATGTTTGGTATCCGCCGG
>JAFKKL010000085.1 GCA_017305595.1 Hyphomicrobiales bacterium
GGCTGCTGGGCCTGGGCAGCGGGAATGAGCGCCGTCGTGGCGAAGGCCGCGGCAGCTGCCGCCACGGTCATACCGCGCCCACACCGCCATGCCTGGGCGGCCATATCGGTGAAATTCATTGCGGAAAGCCCTTTCTCGAATGGCTGCGTCCGAAACCGCAAAAGGACGCGCGCCTCAACTCTTTCGCTGCCGTTTCCTGGTCAAATGAGGCCGTTGAGTGGCCGGCCACCGCCATACGGATCAAATGTACGCCTTCAATACAGCGGCAAATAAAAAGATCAATGCCGCGAACGGGTGTTTGGCACTCGGCCGGGGCCGAACCATGGCGGCTGTGGTAAATTTTACTCGTGACATGCTCCGAATCACCACGAACTACGCCGGTTTTTGCGCCGGGTCGTAATGTCTGCGCTGCCTGGTTTTGCGGACTGGCCATTCTGGCGATCGCCATGCTCGCCGGTAGCAACTCCGTGATCGCCGAGACCAGCCATGGCATCGCCATGCACGGCGCGCCGGCGATGGCCGCCAACTTCACCCATATGCCCTATGCCAATCCCGACGCTCCCAAGGGCGGGCGGCTGGTTCAGGGCCTGAGCGGCACCTTCGACAGCCTCAACCCCTTCATCGTCCGCGGCCTCGCGGTGCAGCAGGTTCGTGGCTTCGTGATCGAGAGCCTGATGGCGCGGGGCAACGACGAGCCTTTCACACTCTACGGCTTGCTGGCGGAGCGGATCGAGACCGACGACGCGCGCACCTGGGTGACCTTCCACCTCAACCCGCGCGCCCGCTTCTCTGACGGCCAGCCGGTGCGCGCGGCGGACGTGCTGTTTTCCTGGCAGTTGCTGCGCGACAAGGGCCGCCCTAACCACCGCCTCTACTACGCCAAGGTCACTGACGCGAAAGCCCTCGACGACGTCACGGTGCGCTTCGAATTCGGTGGCGCGGCCGACCGCGAATTGCCGCTGATCCTCGGCCTGATGCCGATCCTGCCGAAACATGCCGTGGACGTCGAAACGTTCGAGAACACCTCGATGGCGCCTCCGCTGGGGTCCGGCCCCTATCGCGTCAGCCATGTCGATCCCGGCAGCAGCGTGACATTGACCCGCGACCCGAATTATTGGGGACGCGATCTGCCGATCAACAAGGGACTGTGGAATTTCGACGAGATCCGGCTCGACTTCTATCGCGACGCCAACAGTCAGTTCGAGGCGTTCAAGCGCGGCCTCTACGATTTCCGCGTCGAGAACGAGCCGCTGCGCTGGCACAGTGGTTACGACCTGTCGGCTGTAAAATCCGGCAAGATCGTTCGTGACGTCATCAAGCCCGGCGTGCCGAACCCGACGGAATTTCTGGTCTTCAACACGCGGCGGTCGATGTTCGCTGACATCCGTGTGCGCGAGGCGCTGTCGCTGTTGTACGACTTCGAGTGGATCAACCGGAATTACTTTTTCAATCTCTATGCGCGGTCTGCTGGCTTCTTCGCAGGCTCCGAACTCTCAGCGTATGGCCGCCCCGCCGACGCCCGTGAGCGAACGCTGTTGGGGCCATTCGCCCAGCAGGTTCGCCCGGATATTCTCGACGGCAGCTATCGGCTGCCGGTGAGGGACGGCTCGGGACGCGACCGCGCGACGTTGCGCCGTGCACTGACACTGCTGTCGCAAGCTGGTTACGAACTGAAGAACTCGGTGCTGCGCCAGCGCCAGAACGGGCAGCCCCTCGCTTTCGAAATTCTGGTGACGACGCGCGATCAGGAGCGCATCGCACTGGCTTATAGCGCCAGCCTCAAGCGTGCCGGCATTCGGGCCTCGGTGCGTGCCGTCGACGCCGTGCAATTCGACCAGCGCCGCATCGGCTATGACTTCGATATGATCCCGAACCGCTGGGATCAATCGCTCTCGCCCGGCAACGAACAAGCGTTCTATTGGGGCAGCGAGGCTGCCGACAATCAGGGCACGCGCAACTATATGGGCGCGAAGAATCCGGCCATCGACGCCATGATCGCGGCAATACTGGAGGCGCGCGAACGGCCCGCTTTCGTTTCCGCGGTTCGGGCGCTCGACCGCGCGCTGATCTCCGGCTTCTATGCGATTCCCCTGTACAACATCCGCGAGCAATGGATCGCGCGATGGAATCGGATACAAAGGCCGACAGCCACGGCGTTGACCGGATATCTCCCTGAAACGTGGTGGCACGCGCCGCCGCAACCGCCGCACAGGTAAGCCGTGCTTCAAACCACAGCCTCACCGACCCTCGATGGACTGTTTCGCCGCATTCTGGCTCGGCAGCCGGAGGCGTTGGCGCTGATCGATCCCGCCAACAAGATGCAGGTGACCGGCCAGCCGCCTCTCCGCCTCACCTTTGCGCAGGCCGACCGCGCGATTTCGGCGCTTGCCGCGCATTTCGTTGACGCCGGCTTGCCGCCGCATTCGATCGTCGCGGTGCAGCTTGCCAACACGATCGAGTATGCCTTGACGGTGCTGGCCGCGCATCGCGCCGGCCTCGTCGTGGCACTGATGCCGCAGCTCTGGCGGCACGCCGATCTCGCAGTCGCGCTCAACCGCATCGGCGCACGCGCCATCGTCGGCTGCTCCCGCATCGACGGCGTCAGCCACGCCGATCTCATCATGAACGCGGCGGTGGAAGCCTTCTCGATTCGTCACGTCTGCGGGTTCGGTCCGGACTTGCCGGAGGGCATGGTACCGCTCGACGACCTGATCACGCATGGCAGTGCGACGGTGCCCGCGATGACGCCCGATGCCCGGCAAGCCGCACTGATCTCGTTCGATGTCACGAATAGCGGGCTGCTCGCTGTGCCACGCACGCACCTGAACCTGATTTCGGGCGGGCTCGCGGTCTTTCTCGAAAGCGGGATGGCTCAAGGTGGAACGCTGCTTGCCGCGCAATGCATGGGATCGTTCGCCGGCATCGCCACGTCGCTGGCGTGCTGGCTCCTGAGCGGCGGCACATTGGCCCTGCACCATCCATTCGACGGCGAGGTGCTGGAGCAACAATTGCGCGACCTGAATTGCAATACCTTGGTCTGTCCTGCCGCGCTGGCGATGCGCCTCGGCGAGGATGAAGATCTGCTCGATGAATCGGCCCTTCGCAATGTCATCGGCTTATGGCGCACGCCTGAGCAGGTCGCGTCTAGCCCGTTATGGCCAAGTGGAAAGGTTCGGCTGACCGACATCTATGTGTTCGGCGAAGCCGGCCTGTTCGGCGCGCAACGCGGCGACGATGGTGTGGCCGCCGACATCATGCCCGGTCCCTATGGGGCCCCCCGCAATGACACGCAATCGCCGATCGCCGGCGAAACACTGCTGACCGATGTCGGCACTCTCGCCCTGCGCGGCTCGATGGTGCCGCTCCCGGCTTACGCGGCAGCCGCGCGCGATGAATTTCGTCGCGATACCCCGCCCGTCACCTATGTTGACACCGGATATGCCGCACGGCTCGACCGCACCACTGGCGCGATCTGCATCACCGCCCCACCGCCGGGCATCATGTCAGTCGGTGGCTATCGGTTCCAGGCGGATGAATTACAAGCCTGGGCCAAGCGGCTTGGTGACGGCGCCATGCTGACGGCACTGCCGGATAAGCTGAGCGGCCATCGCCTCGCCGGTCGAGCCAACGATAATGCCCGCGCGCGCGGCGCGCTCGCCGAACTTGGCCTCAATCCGCTGATGGTCGAATCTTTCCGCGATCGCGTCAGCACTGACTAAGCCGGCATCGCATCATCTCATCAAAGTCGCCGTTCTCCGTTGACGCGCCATTAAGCGCATCCGATTAGGCTTTGTCGTTTTCAAGACGATCGTCACAGTCCTCGTATGTCGAAACACGGACCTATCCTTGCTGTCATCGGTGATGCCCACCGCGCGCTTATCGCAGGCGTCCGCGCGGCAAGCTCCGACTCTATTGTCGAAGCGGATTGGGCCCATGCGTTGCAGGCCTTTGACCGCACGCCTCCGGCCGCGGTCATCGCCTCCCTCCCGGCCGAAGGCAGCCCGGCTTTCGAGACGTTGGCGATGCGCCTCGCGACGGTGGAACCCTATGTTCCGTTGATCGTGCTCAACGTTGCCGATCCGCTCCCCGCCAACGCCATTCCATTTTCGTCAACGGGAAACAATGCGGATCGTCTGGTCGCGAGACTGCGCGCCGCGCTCCGCGTGCGCGCTGTTCATGCTACGATGTTGCGACGTCAGGGCGATCAACCTTCGGCATCGCGTCTGTTTTCGGATTCAGACCCGCTGCAAGACGCCACCATCCTCCTGATTGGGCGTGGCGCCAGCTATCCGACGCTGTCCGTTGCGTTCGGCACACGACTGGGAGTCGTCGGCGCGCTCAGCATCGAGGCCGCCGCCAAGCATCTCAACGCACGCGATATCGACGGCATCGTGATCGGCGACGGCTTCACCACCCGCGTGCTCGACGCATTCCTCACGGTGTTGTCCGAGGATCCGCGCTTCCGCAACTTGCCCATCATCGCGCCATCAGGACCGGAACGCAATTGCGATCTGCCGAACCTTGAAATGATCGACGGCGAGCCTATGCAGATCGTAACAACTGCCCTGCCACTGATCCGGCAACGCGCCTTCGAGCAGCGGATCAATCGCACGCTGCGCTCGATCGATGCCGGCGGTCTGCTCGATCCGCGCACCGGGCTGCTGACGCCCGCGGCATTCGACCGCGATTTCAAAACCGCTGTCGATCAAGCACAGACCCGGCGCTCCGATATCTCCGTCGCCCGCTTCTCCTTTGCCGAGAGCCACCCGCGTGACCAATACGACGCCGCGCGCATTCTCAGCCGACTGATACGTCGAATGGATTTCGCGACGATGTACGACGACGGATCGATGACCGCCGTCTTCATCGATGCGGGGATTCGCAGCGCCAACGCCATCGCCAAACGCCTCGCCAGCGTGATGAAGTACACCATGCATAGTGCGCGACGCGGTTCGCACATCGATCCACATGTTCATGTCGAAACGCTGGCGGCAAACGACACTGCCGCGTCGTTGCTGATGCGGCTCGCGAATACCCCGAAACGCGCGGCGTCGTAGCGCCTCGCCAGCGATCAGGCAGCCTTGCGACCTTCGGCCAGGTTCGCCAGTTGACGGACAACTTCTGTGGCACCGGCAAGTCGTTCCTCCGGCGTTTCCCATATCTGGAGGAACACTACCTTCATATCCGGACGCACCTTGGCCGCTTGTCCGTGCTGCCTGATGAACGACACCAGCCGATCCGGATGCGCAAAACTGTTATCGCGGAAGGTGATGACCGCGCCCTTCGGGCCAGCATCAAGTTTCTCGATATTAGCGCGCAAACAGTAGGTCTTGATCGCCGCGACCTTAAACAGATAACGCACCTCATCCGGCAGTGGGCCGAAGCGGTCGCGCAGTTCAGCGCCGAAATTCTCGATGTCCTCTTCGGTTTCGAAATCGGCTAGCCGGCGATAGAGTGACAATCGCACGGCAAGATCGGAGACATAGTCTTCCGGAATCAGGACCGGCATACCGACCGTAATCTGCGGCGACCAGCGATCCGCCACCGGCTCGGCGATGCCGGCCTTGAGGTTGATGATCGCCTCCTCCAGCATCGACTGGTAAAGCTCGAATCCGACTTCCTTGATATGGCCGGACTGTTCCTCGCCGAGCAGATTGCCCGCACCGCGAATGTCGAGATCGTGCGAGGCCAGCTGAAAGCCAGCACCGAGGGTTTCCAGCGATTGCAGCACCTTGAGGCGCCGTTCCGCCTGCGCGGTGATCTTCTGCTGCGCCGGCAGCGTGAACAGCGCATAGGCGCGCAGCTTCGAGCGCCCGACCCGGCCGCGCAACTGATAGAGTTGCGCGAGGCCGAACATGTCGGCGCGGTGCACGATCAGCGTGTTGGCGGTCGGAATATCCAGGCCGGATTCGACGATGGTGGTCGATAGCAGGATGTCGTACTTGCCGTCGTAGAACGCCGACATGATGTCTTCGATGGTGGCCGGCGGCATCTGGCCGTGCGCCACCGCGACCTTCATTTCCGGCACGTGCTTATCTAGGAAGTCCTTCACCTCCGCGAGATCGTCGATACGTGGGCAAACATAAAACGCTTGCCCGCCGCGATAACGCTCACGCAACAACGCCTCGCGGATCATCAGCGGATCGTGTGGCGCAACGAAGGTACGAACCGCAAGACGGTCCACCGGAGGCGAAGCGATGATCGAGAGGTCGCGCACGCCGGTCAACGCGAGTTGCAGGGTGCGCGGGATTGGCGTCGCGCTGAGCGTCAGCACGTGGATTTCGGCGCGGAGTTGCTTCAGCCGCTCCTTGTGCGAGACGCCGAAATGCTGCTCTTCGTCCACCACCAGCAGGCCGAGGTCCTTGAACTTGATCGCCTTGCCGAGCAGCGCGTGGGTGCCGACGACAATATCGACCGAACCGTCGGTGATGCCTTTCTTGGTCTGGCTCAACTCCTTCGACGACACCAGCCGCGAGGCTTGCGCGACGTTCACCGGAAAGCCGCGAAACCGTTCGGCGAAATTCTTCGCGTGCTGACGTGCGAGCAGCGTGGTCGGCACCACCACCGCCACCTGCTTGCCCTGCATCGCGACCGCAAACGTCGCGCGCAACGCCACCTCGGTCTTGCCAAAACCGACGTCGCCGCAGACCAGACGATCCATCGGCTTGCCGCTTTCGAGATCGTGTAGGGCGGCGTTGATGGCGGTAAGCTGATCCTCGGTTTCCTCGTACGGAAAACGCGCGCAGAATTCGTCATAGAGGCCCGCTTCCACTGAAAGCTTGGGCGCCTCGTGCAGATGCCGTTCGGCTGCGATCTTGATCAGTTCACCGGCAATCTCGCGGATGCGGTTTTTCAACTTCGCCTTGCGCGCCTGCCAGCCGCTGCCGCCGAGCTTGTCGAGTTCGACATTGGTTTGATCGGAGCCGTAGCGCGACAACAGATCGATGTTCTCGACCGGCAGGAACAGTTTTGTCTCGTTGGCGTAGCGAAGCTCGACACAATCGTGCGGCGCGCCGGCGACGTCGAGCGTCTGCAAGCCGATGAAGCGGCCGATGCCGTGCTCGACGTGGACGACGATGTCGCCGGTTGAGAGACTCGTGACCTCGGAAATGAAGTTGTCGAGCTTGCGGCTGGCCTTGCGCGGTCGCACCAGACGGTCGCCAAGAATGTCCTGCTCGGTGATAACGGCAACCGCATCGGTCTCGAAACCGGATTCCATGCCGACCACCGCCAGCATAGTTTCGTTGCGCGGTGTCGCCTGCACCGTGCGCCAGGCGTTGACGCTGGTGAGGTTGAGAAGCTTGTGGTCCTTGAGCATGTTGGCCATGCGCTCGCGCGAGCCTTCGCTCCACAGCGCGACCACCACCTTCTTGCGCGCCGCCTGCAACGCCTGCACATGCGCCACGACGCTGGCGAACACATTGACCGAACCGTCGGCACGTTCCGGCGCGAAGTTGCGGCCTTGCCGCGCACCGGCATCAATGGCGTCGCTCGCGCCGTCGGGCATGGCAAACGGTGTCAGCCGCGCCAGCGCGAGAGCTTCCAACCGCGCTTGCCATTCGCCCTCGGTGAGATAGAGCCGGTCCGGCGGCAGCGGCTGATAGATCGCGCCGCCGCTGTCGTGCTCCAGCGCCTCGCGCCGCGCCTCGTAATAGTCGACGATCTGCGCGAAACGTTCGCGCGCGGCGTCCTCGCCCTGCGGCTCGATCACAACCCGCGCGCCGCCGAGATAATCGAACAGCGTATCCATCCGCTCCTGGAACAGCGGCAGCCAGTGCTCCATGCCGGGATGGCGGCGTCCCTCGCTCACCGCCTCGTAAAGCAGGTCGTCGCGGCGCGGCGCGCCGAACTGCGCGACATAGCCCATGCGAAAGCGCTTGATGGTTTCCGTGACCAATTGAAATTCGGACACCGGGACCAGATCGAGCCCACGCATCGTCAGCAAGGTGCGCTGGGTTTCGGCATCGAAGGAGCGGATCGACTCCAGCGCATCGCCGAAGAAATCGAGACGGACCGGCTGGTCGAGCCCCGCCGGATAAAGATCGAGAATGCCGCCACGCACGGCGTATTCACCGGATTCGCGCACGGTCGAGGAGCGGTTGTAGCCGTTGTGTTCGAGCCAAGCGACGATGGAGTCCATCGGTACTACGTTGCCCGGCGCAACCGACAGTGCCTGCGCCGCGATCTGCTCGCGCGCAGGCACCCGCTGCACGATGGCGTTGATCGTGGTGAGTACGATCAGCGGCTTGTCGCTCCCGGCTAGCCGCGACAGCCGCGCCAACGTGGTCACGCGCTGCGCGACGATGCCGTTATGCGGCGACACCCGGTCGTAGGGCTGGCAATCCCATGCGGGAAACTGCATCACATCGATATCGGGCGCGAAAAACTCCAGCGCCCGCGCCAATTGCGACATGCGCGGCCCGTCGCGGCAGATCACGGCGAGGCTCACCGCCGGCGGCTTCGGCCGCGCGGCGACAGCGCGCGCCAGATCCGAGACGATCAGCCCTTCGGCGCCATCGGCGACATTGGCCAGCGTCAAGGCACGGCCCGGGACAAGCAGTTCGGCGGGTGAACGAAGCGCGTTCTTCATAGATTGGGGTCCGAAACGCGAAACGCCTTGATGCGCTCGAACATCGCACCGGCGAAATCTGGCAATGGCGGAGCGCTGCCGGCGAACGCCGGATAGAGATCGGGATCGTGCGCCTCGATCACCCGTTCGAGTTCCGTAAGGTCATCATTGGAAAGCTCCGCGATATGCGCATCGGCGAAGCGCCCGAGAATGAGGTCCATCTCACGCGTGCCACGGTGCCAGCAGCGATAAAGCAACCGCTTGCGGCGGTCATCGAGCCCGTGGCTCGAGCGTGTCGTCCCAGTCATGCGTCAACCTTGCGTAACGGCAAAAGCCCGGACGTGCCGGGCGGGGATGGTATAGTCCTGGCGGGCTGCGATGTCAGTACATTCCTCGTCGCCGCTGTCATACCCACGCCTCATAGCCGGCCTGCCTTGCCATCCAGGCTCTAAATATCGCGCACAAAACGTGGATGCCCGGCATAAAGCCGGGCATGACGAAGCGAAAAGTCCTAGAATTCACCGATGCCGCGTCCTGAAATTCTCAACCCGCTCTTTACGCTTGTCACCAGTCTGTCCGGCGTCGGGCCGCGACAGGACAAGTTGCTGCGCTATCTGCTCGGCCGCAGCGAGACGCCGCGGCTGGTCGACCTGCTGCTGCATCTCCCGAGCAACGTGATCGACCGCCGGGCGCGGCCGAAAATCTGCGATGCGATGCCGGGAACCGTGGCAACGCTGGAAGTCACCATCGACCGGCATCGCCCGTCGCCGCCCGGCCGCGCGCGCACGCCGCATCTGGTCTATGCCAGCGACGACACCGGCGACGTGCTGCTGACCTATTTTCGCGGCAAGCGCGATTATATCGAGAAGCTCTTGCCGATCGGCGAGAAGCGTTACGTCTCGGGCACGGTGCAGATGTTCGACGGCACCTTGCAGATGGTGCACCCCGACCGCGTCGTCGATGAGGAAGGCCTCGCCAAGCTTGCCGGCATCGAACCGGTCTATCCGCTCACCGAGGGGCTGGCGCTCGGGTCATTGCGGCGGGCGATCGCGCTGGCGCTTCAAAAACTCCCGACGCTGCCTGAATGGATCAATCCCGAAGTGCTGCGCCGCTGCAATTTTCCGCCGCTGGCGGAGGCGTTGCAGCGTGTCCATGTGCCGGTTGAACTGACGGACATTGTGCCGGATCGCCCGTTCTGGTCGCGGCTGGCCTTCGATGAACTGCTCGCGGGACAACTGGCGCTGGCGCTGGTGCGCGCGCAGTTGCGCCGGCCCGCCGGCGCGCGCCATGCCGGCGATGGTCATCTCCGCAACAAGGTGATCGACGCCCTGCCCTATGCGCTGACATCGTCGCAACGCGATGCCGCGGCCGCCATCGCGCACGACCTGCAACAACCGGTGCGGATGCTCCGCCTGCTGCAAGGCGACGTCGGCTCCGGCAAAACCGTGGTGGCGCTGCTCGCCGCCGCCGCCGTCGCCGAGGCCGGCAAGCAAGCGGCGCTGATGGCGCCGACCGAAATCCTCGCGCGGCAGCACATCAAGACGATCGCTCCGCTCGCCACACGCGCCGGCCTGCGCGTTGCCATCCTCACTGGCCGCGAGAAAGGCAAGGAGCGCCGCGATATCCTTGCACAATTGGCAGCGGGCGAACTCGATCTGCTGGTCGGCACCCACGCCTTGATCCAGGACGACGTGATCTTCAAGTCGCTGGCGTTGGCGATTGTCGATGAACAGCACCGCTTCGGCGTGCGCGAACGCCTCGCTCTGACCTCGAAGGGCGATGCGGTTGATGTGTTGGTGCTGAGTGCGACGCCGATCCCGCGCACGCTGGTGCTGACCTATTTTGGCGACATGGACATTTCCGAACTACGCGAGAAACCCGCGGGACGGCAACCGATCGACACTCGTGCGGTGCCGAGCAACCGCTTGAACGAGGTGGTGGATGCCGTCGGCCGCGCGGTGAAGGCCGGCAAGCTGATCTACTGGATCTGCCCGCTCGTCGAAGAGTCCGAGAATGTCGAGAATCTCACCGATGCCACCACGCGTTTCGAGAGCCTGCAAAAGCGGTTCGGCGATCAGGTTGGCTTGGTGCACGGCCAGATGAAAGGCGCCGAGAAAGACAGGGTCATGGCGCAGTTCGCCGCCGCTGAAATCCGCGTGCTTGTCGCGACTACCGTGGTTGAGGTCGGCGTCGACGTGCCAGCCGCGACAATCATGGTCATCGAGAACGCCGAACGCTTCGGGCTGGCGCAATTACACCAGTTGCGCGGGCGGATCGGGCGCGGCTCGGAGGCATCCACCTGCCTGCTGCTCTATCGCGAGCCGCTCGGTGAAATGTCGGCGGCGCGGCTGCGGGTGATCCGCGAGACTACCGACGGCTTTCGTATTGCCGAGGAAGACCTGCGGCTGCGTGGCGAAGGCGAAGTGCTGGGAACGCGGCAGAGCGGCCTGCCCGGCTATCGCATCGCTCGCCCCGAAGTCCATGCCCAACTGATCGCGCAGGCGCGCGACGAAGCTCTGAGGATCATCCGTGACAATCCGAAACTCACCGGCACGTCCGGCGAAGCGTTGCGCTGCCTGCTCTATCTTTACGAACGCGACGAGGCGATCCCGCTGATCGGCGCGGGCTGATTAATCGGCTTTCGCCGACGCGGCCGTGAGCGCGGTATCGCCGGCGACGCGCGCTGCGTTGGCGGTTTCCGCGAGTGCCGCGATCTTGCGCTGCGGATCACTGCCCGGCTGCACCACGCCGGCGGACATGATGAGGGTCGCGGCATCTTCCGCGCTCATGTCGATTTCGATGATCTTGCTGCGCGGCACGTAGAAGAAGAAACCCGTGGTGGGGTTCGGCGCGCATGGCAGGAAAACCGAGATATGCTCCTCCGTGCCCGGCAGCTTTTCCGCCACCTCGACGCTCGGCGATTGCGAGATCAGCACAATCGACCACATGCCGGGCGACGGAAACTCCACCATACCGACCTTGCGAAAGCTGGAACCGTTACCGGAAAACAGTGTCTCGAACACCTGCTTCAGGCCGCGATAAATCGCGCGCACTACCGGCATCCGCCCGAGCAGACTTTCGCCAAGGCTCACCAGCTTGCGCCCGATGAGGTTTGCCGTGAGAAAGCCCAGCAGCGTTAGGGCGACAAAAGCCACCACCAGCCCGGATCCCGGTATGCCATAGGGCAGATAGTTTTCGGGCCGATAGTCCATCGGAACGAACGGCCGCACCAAGCCATCGACCCAGGTGACAAACCACCAGGTCAGATAAAACGTGATGGCGATCGGCCCCGCGACCACTAGGCCGGTCAGAAAATAATTGCGAATGCGCGCCATGAAACCGCGCGGAGCCTCCGGGGGAACCGGGGCGGACGGCGGCATTGGCATCGATGCAGGTCGTTTCGTCATCTATCCCGTGTCAATCAACAAGCGGCGTCAGTGCCAAGCAAATTGGATACCGCCATTGTAGCAGACATTCGTAACACTGCGATGGAACCATTCCGCACAGGCGCTATGTCGAGGTTCGCGTTTCGTCTACTCGACGGTGACCGATTTGGCCAGATTTCTCGGCTGGTCGACGTCAGTGCCCATCACCACGGCGGTGTGATAGGCGAGCAACTGCACCGGCACCGCATAGACCAGCGGCGTGAAACTCGCCGCCATGTCAGGCATGGTGATGGTGACGAGGGAATCGACGGTGGCCTCGGCCGCGCCCTTCGCATCCGTCATCAGAATGATCCGGCCGCCACGCGCGGCAACCTCCTGCATATTCGACACCGTCTTCTCGAAGACGCGATCGAATGGCGCGATCACCACCACCGGCATGTTTTCGTCGATCAGCGCGATCGGTCCATGCTTGAGTTCGCCGGCGGCATAACCTTCAGCATGGATGTAGGAGATTTCCTTCAGCTTCAGCGCGCCCTCCAGCGCCAGCGGATAGCTTGTGCCGCGCCCAAGATAGAGCACGTCGCGCGATTTCGCGATATCGCGCGCCAACCGTTCGATATGCGGCTCGCTGGCTAACGCCGCTCCCATCAGGCGCGGCACTTCAACAAGACCGCGCACCAGCTTGACTTCGTCCTCGACGGACAATTCGCTACGCGCGCTGCCGGCGGCAATCGCCAGCGCGGCCAGCACCATCAACTGGCACGTGAAGGCTTTGGTCGATGCCACACCGATCTCGGGTCCCGCGAGCGTTTGCAGCATCACTTCGCTTTCGCGCGCGATGGTCGAGGTGGTTACATTGACGACGGAGAGCGTGTGCGCCCCCTGCGCCTTCGCGTAACGCAAGGCAGCGAGGGTATCCGCGGTTTCACCCGACTGCGAGATGAAGATCGCGAGATCGCCCTTTCGTAGCGGTGCTTCGCGATAACGAAATTCGGATGCGACATCGAGTTCGACGGGCAAGCGCGCAAACTGCTCGAACCAGTAGCGGGCCACGAAGCCGGCATAGCTTGCCGTGCCACAAGCAGTGATCACCACCCGCTGGACGTCGCGGAAATCGAACGGCAACGCCACGGGAAGCGAAACACGCTCGCTCGCCATATCGACCATGCGCGCCAGCGTGTGGCTGACCACTTCCGGCTGCTCGTGAATTTCCTTCGCCATGAAGTGGCGATAGTTCGCCTTGTCGACGAGGAACGATGACGCGCCGGACTTGATCACGTCGCGTTTCACTGCAGCGCCACTCTCATCATGGATTTCGCAGCCGGATCGATCCAGCACCACCCAATCGCCATCCTCGAGATAGCTGATGGTGTCCGTCAGCGGCGCCAACGCAATGGCATCGGAGCCGAGATACATCTCGCCGTCGCCGTAACCGACCGCCAGCGGTGATCCCTTGCGGGCGCCGATCAGAAGGTTGTCGTTGCCATCAAAGATGAAGGCCAGCGCAAAGGCGCCACGCAGTTGGGGAAGCGTCGCTTTCACGGCTTCGGCCGGCGACAGACCCTTGCTCAGATAGCCGTCGACCAGATGCGCGACGACCTCGGTGTCCGTGTCACTGCTGAAAACCGCGCCGCTCTTTTCGAGATGCTGCCGCAACTCGCGAAAATTCTCGATGATACCGTTATGCACCACGGCGACACGGCGCGCGGTGTGCGGATGCGCATTATTCTCGGTCGGCTTGCCATGGGTCGCCCAGCGCGTATGTCCGATGCCGAGATGACCCTGGAGCGGCGCGGACTTCAAACGGGCTTCGAGATTCTTTAGCTTGCCTTCGGCGCGCCGACGATCGAGCTGACCGGCTTCCAACGTCGCGACGCCGGCGGAATCATAGCCTCGATACTCCAACCGCTTGAGTGAATCGACCAACTGATCGGCAACCGGACCGCGCCCCAAAATCCCAACGATGCCGCACATGCAAATTTATCTCTTCGATTTGATCCGCGCCTGAATCGGCACGAGGTCTCTTAACGAGAAATCCTACCAGCGGGGTACTCAAGAATTATTGCGAATTGCCACAGAGTTAAGCGAATCTCTTAACGCACGGGAAACTTACTTCCGCTCGGCTTTCGCGGCCGCCTTGGCATCGCGGAACCGGGTTGCCCAATTTTCGCGCGCCGTCTGCTGGCCTCGCCCGATCGCCAGCGCATTGTCGGCCACGTCTTTCGTAATCACCGAGCCGGAGCCGATATAGGCGCCGTCGCCGATCCGCACCGGCGCGACCAGCGACGAGTTCGATCCGATGAATGCGCCCTTGCCGATGATGGTCTTATACTTGTCGAAACCATCGTAATTGCAAGTAATGGTGCCAGCACCGATGTTCGCCTTGGCACCGATATGCGCGTCACCGATGTAGGTCAGGTGATTGACCTTGGCGCCGGCGTCGATGATCGCCGCTTTAGTCTCGACGAAATTGCCGATTTTCGCGCCATCACCCAGCGACGTTCCCGGCCGCATCCGGGCGAAGGGACCGACCAAAGCCCTGGCGCCAATCGTCGACTTCTCGATGTAGGAGAAGGCATGGATCACCGCGCCGTCGCCGACGCTGACACCCAATCCGAACACGACGTTCGGCTCGATCGTGACGTCTTTGCCGAACGTTGTATCGGCCGAGAGGAAAACCGTTTCAGGTGCAATCATGGTGACGCCGGCATCGAGTGCCGCCTGACGCAAACGCGCCTGCATCACCTGCTCTGCCTGCGCCAGTTGCGCCTTGGTGTTGATGCCGCGCACTTCGTCTTCGCCAGTTTCGATCACCACGACGTCGCGGCCCAACGCGCGGACGATCGCGACCGCATCGGTCAGATAGTATTCGCCCTTGCTGTTGGTGTTGCCGATCTGCTCCAACACCTTGAGCGCGATGCGGCCGTCGAATGCCATTACGCCCGCGTTGCAGAGCGTGATCGCCCGCTCGTCGGCGCTGGCGTCGGCCTGCTCGCGGATCGCCACAAGCTGTCCGCCGTCTACCACCAGCCGGCCGTACCCAGTCGGGTCGGCGGCATGGAATCCCAAGACCGCCAATCCCGCGCCCGCCGCCAGCGGCGCGCGCATCCGCTCGAACGTCGCGGCGGAAATCAGCGGCGTATCGCCGAATGCAATCACCAGATCGTCATAGTCTCGCGCAACGGCCTCGTGCGCTGCCATCACGGCATGAGCGGTGCCGAGCCGCTCGGCCTGGACGTAGATGTCGGCCTCCGACCGCACGCGACACGCCTCGTCGGCGACCGCCTGATGATCGGGTCCGACCACCACCGCGAGCGCTGTACCACCCCCCTTGGGGGCTGCACCCAACACATGCGCCAGCAGCGACTGTCCCGCCACCGGATGCAGCACCTTCGGCATCGATGAGCGCATCCGCGTGCCTTCGCCGGCCGCCAGGACGATGGTGAGGGTGGTTCTGCCAGTCATATGAATTCCTGCAAGCGATCCCGAAATATCGCCCGTCAATAAGCGCTTTTTGTCAAAGATCAAACCCGAGAGGCGACTTCAATTCGGCGGTCGATGAGGACGGGAGGTATTTTTGATATTGTTCATGGCGTGATTCGCCGGCGTTTGGGGGGCCGACAGGATCTGATGGCAAAACGCGGCAAAAAACTGGCTGACGACGTGGTCGCGCATGATCTGGAGGCCGTGCAGGCCGGCCTCCTCGCCGATGAGGACGCCTACGATCGACGAACGCCGTGGCGGCTGGCCTCATGGGGTCTCGGAGCTATGGGCGCCGTCACCATCGCTGTCCTCGCCAATCAATCCTACGTGCATAAGCAGCAGGATCGCGTAGCGGCTGCCGATCTGGCGCGGCAGACCGAGCAGATCCAAACCATCGCACGAGACAGCCGCAACGATATCCGGCGGCTTTCCGCGGCGATCGACACCCTCAACAGCGACCGCGACCGTCTCTATGCTCGGGCAACGGCGCTCGAGCAGAGGCTTGAATCGATGACAGGCTCGATCACACGCCAGAACACCCCCTTTTCCGCCCTCGCAGCGTCGGTTCCACCGCTTATCGTCCCGGACCTGAAAACGGCAGCGCCGGTGGTGACGCTGCCACCGTCCAATTCGACAGCCATTGCTCAGTCACCGGCTATCTCGACACCACAATCCGACGCAAGCGCCCCCTCGGCCGCCGCAAAGGCAAGCCCGGCGACTCAAGCCGTCGCGACGTCACCGACACAGCCAATCGCAGAGTCGGATACTTCATCTTCGATTAGTTCTTCCAAGTTACCTGTCATTTCCGAGGCAAAACACAAAACGGCGGATACCTCCCCCGACACTACAGCCTCGATTCCCGTCGAGTCGGCTCCGGTGGCTGAAGTCGCTGTGCCGCGGACACGGTTCGGCGTCGATCTGGGCTCGGCCAATTCAATTGCTGGCCTTCGCGCACTGTGGCGGCGTATGTCCGCTGCCCACCCGTCGGTCTTTACCGATTTGCGGCCGGTGATCGGGCTGAAGGAACATAAGGGAAAAACGGGCGTGGAGTTGCGCCTCGTCGCCGGCCCACTCGATGACGCGGCGCGGGCTGCGGGAATTTGCGCCGCGATCACCCCCAGCCGGCATAGCTGCGCGACCACCACTTTCGAAGGTCAACAACTGGCGATGGACGCGGAACCCGCGGCAACTCATCATCCGCCGCAACGGCCGAAGACGCGCCATGCCACGCGGGGAAAGCCGACAGCGGCCCCGCCTCCTCACCCCCCTTCTGCTGTGCCCGCGCCGCCACGATAGACTTGCCGGATGCCTTGACCCCAATGGTCCGCGCTGTCGGGTCATACACAGGACGAATGCAGCCACGGCTGGCTTCGGCTTGCCCACCCGGGCGATCCGAACCATAGTCGCGCCATGAAGAAAGATCCGTTCCGCCTCACGCCGTATCAGGTTCAGTGGCTGATGGTCGTCGGCTTCGTCACCGTCGGCTATGCGCTTTATGTGCGCTACCTCGCCATTGAGTTATCGACCGTAACGCTCGCGTGCGACGCCGGCCTGCAAAGCTACCTCTGCAAAGCGCGGGCGGTCGCGACCTATCTGTTCCGCAACTCGGTGTTCGGAATCGTGGCGGTGATCGTCGCAG
>JAFKKL010000095.1 GCA_017305595.1 Hyphomicrobiales bacterium
TTCTTACGATTACGGATCGACCCGCGCGCAGGACGGATCAATCATCAACCAGGATGGTCGGGACGGACAGATCTATCGCCTTCACGGCCGCCTCGACTATGCATTCTCGCCAAAGCTAGGATGGTTCACCGCTGTTGAAGGGAACCATCGCAATATCCGCGGCGCACCGGGGCAGACGTTGGACTCCCAGGGTTATCGCGCCCTGTCGGGATTTACAGTCGCCCTTACGCATTTGATCAGCGGCGAATTCGGCGCAGGTTATGCCGCGCAGGATTTTGTTGACCCGACAATTGGGACCGTAGCGGGTCCCTCATATCGCGCCATATTGATGTGGCGTCCAACGCCGCTGCTCGATGTTCACCTCAAGGCGGAGCAGATCGTCACCCAAACATCAGATACCAGCTCAAGCGGCGTTCAGGCCGACACCATTCAGGCCGGTGTCGACTATGAGTTCCGACGCAACGTCGTTGTTTCGGTAAGCGGTGGATATGAGAAGGATCGCTTTTTCGGGCAGGCACGGAGCGACACGGTTACAACCACCGATTCTCGTATCAAGTATATGTTAAATAGATTTGGCGCGGTCTCACTGTTTCACCGCTATACGCAGCGCAATAGCAATATTCCCACCTTCAGCTTCGACAAACACCAGGTAGGAATAAATGTTACAGCGCAATTCTGATCTGACTCATGCAATTCCGGATCAGCCCATAGCGGCCACCCCGAATAGCGAGACTCAACCGATTGTCGATCTCGCACAACTCGCCCGCATTTTGTGGCGACGATGGAAAGTGATTGCAACTGCCACCGTATCCTTGATTGCAATTGCTTTCATTTATGTCTTGGCAGCGCCCACGCTGTATACCGGGACGGCGACCGTACTGGTTGATCCTCGCCGCGCCAACGTCGTCGATCCGAACCAGAATGTGCTCACCAACTTCGGCACCGACGATGCCACCATCGAAAGCCAGGCTCTACTGATTCAATCCATCGCAATCCTACGAGGCGTCGTCGATGACCTGAAACTCGCTGATGACGATGAATTCGGACCAAGGCCTGGATTGCTCGATCCGATCTGGCGTCTGTTCTCGAGCAGCGCGTCATCCGATGGCGTCGATCTCAAAGACCGTGCTCGTGCAGCCACGATCGGGCTTCTCCAGAAGCGTACAAAGGTCGTTCGTCAAGGGACGACGTTCCTTGTCGACATTAATGTTAGTTCTGAAGTGCCTAGGAAAGCTGCAACGATCGCTAACGAGATTGCAAAGCGTTATTTCGAAGAGCAGGTACGCGCCAAGAACGACTCCACCAAGATCGCCGCGAGTTGGCTAAACAAACAGATCGGTGAACTAAAAGCCCGTGTGGTCGCGTCGGATCGAGCGGTGCAGGACTATCGCGCCACCAACAATCTCGCCGTTTCACAGGGCGTTACCGTTAACGACCAGCAAATCACCGACCTCAACAACAAGCTGGTTTCAGCGCGCACGCAGACCGCCGAGGCAAAGGCGAAGTACGACCAGGTACAGTTGCTGGCGAAATCCGGCGGCGATCCGGGTGGCATCAATGCGGCAATTTCGTCCGATATGATCACGAAGCTGCGCACGCAGTTCGCCGACATCGCCAAGAACGAAGCCGATCTTCGCAGCCGGTATGGCTCTCGCCACCCTCTGGTTGCTAACGTTCATGCCCAGTTGCGCGACACACAGAAACTCATCAATGACGAAATTAAGCGCATCGTCGAGAGTACGAAGCACGATTACGACGTGTCGCGATCGAGGGAAGCTTCACTCCAGCAGAGTTTGGACGAACTCCAAGGCATATCAAGTTCGTCAGGGCAGGCAATGGTGCGATTGCACGAGTTGCAGCGTGAAGCGGATGCGAATCGCACCCTCTATGAGTCTTATCTGGCGCGTTACAAGGACACGGCAGCACAGGAAAGCCTTGAGATGCCGGATTCTCGTATCGTCGCAAGTGCGGGAGTTCCAATTCAACCGTCGGCTCCGAAGAAAAAGCTCATTCTGGGCTTCGCTCTCCTGCTCGGGCTGGGCGGCGGGTCGCTCGCGGCTTTTCTGATCGACTATCTCGACCGGCGCATCAAAACGGTTGAACAGGCGGAGGCAATATCCGGGGCTCCAGCTCTTGCGGCAATTCCCTTGATCGGCGCTCGCGAGATTGCACGTCGCGCCCAACGGGGACGGAAAGAACTAGCGCAGTACAATCCGAGAGCGGCGCGGTTACTTCCTCCCGCGCTGCAATCCCCGCTGGCACGTTATGCCATTGATGAGCCAGGAACCTTTTTTGCGGAAGCCATACGTACGGTGCGATTGTCGATTCAGCGCACACAACGTTTCGAGGCCATCAAGACCATTCTTGTGACCTCGGCGCTCGATGGTGAAGGAAAGACTACGCTGGCTGCAAACCTCGCGGTCTCGCTCGCTTCGCTGGGGATAAAAACGCTTCTCATTGACGGCGATCTGCGTAACCCCAAATTGACCCGCTCGCTTTGTCCCAATGC